>MFUJ01000001.1 GCA_001785675.1 Candidatus Nomurabacteria bacterium RIFCSPHIGHO2_12_FULL_37_29
CGCGACGGAATCATTAGCATTACCACATTAGTCGAGCGTGGTGGATAATTTTGAAAAATGAGGAACGTGGAGCGTACACTTAACTCTCTTTGTTTTCAAAATAAGTTCGTGCAAAGTTCATTAATACACCACAATTCCGAATTTGAAGAAAGATTGACTGCTATATTGAGATTATTCAATAATTCAAGAATCGTATCAATACATCAAAAAAGATTATGCCAAAGATTGATGCAAAAAAGTCGGAGATGAAGGGCGGTTATCTGATCAAATACCATGCTAATGGGGTGATTTGGTCAAAGGGCAAGATAAAAGATGGTCAACCGAATGGTTATTGGGAATGGTATCGGAACGACGGCAAGCTCAAACGTTCTGGCTACTGGGAAAAGGGCCAACCGACTGGTGAGTGGACGACCTACAAGAACGGTAAACCCTACAAAATAACGAAGATGAAAGCTAAAAAATAAGTGTATGAAAAATGAAATTGCCGCTGGTGTAGTACATATAGTGCCGGCGGACATGGAAAAAGTGTTGACTTCTGACGCGCAAATACTTGCCAAGTGGAACGGCCTTACGCCGATCCAACGAAACGAATGGATTTGCTGGACTACCATCGTCAAAAAGCCGGGAACGAGAGCCGAGCATATCGAGCGTATGGTTACAGAGTTAAAAGAAGGTGAACGGCAACCCTGCTGCTGGCCCGGTTGTCCTCACCGCTGACCAAAGGCGAAAAAATGGTTTAAAAATTAGTTGTGGCGAAATTGCATAAAAAATTGTCGCCAAACGTTATGCATTCCAATGGAACGATATGGTAAAATAAGGCTATGGTTGACGTAACAACACAAATAATTATCAAGCGTCCGCAGAGCAGAGTTTTTGAATATGCTTCTAATCCGGATAATGCCCCCGAGTGGTATGTGAATATCAAATCCGTGGAGTGGAGAACGCAAAAGATATTAGCCGTTGGATCAAAAATTGCTTTCAAGGCCAAGTTTCTCGGACGGCAACTTGAGTACGTTTATGAAATTGTTGATTTTGTTTCTGGGCAGAAACTTGTCATGCGAACAGCCGACGGGCCATTCTTAATGGAAACAACTTACATCTGGGAAGCGGTTAATGAGAACACGACCCACATGACTCTGCGTAATCGTGGCAACCCCACAGGATTCTCTAAATTATTCGCTCCATTTATGGCCTTGGCAATGAAAAAAGCAAACCAAAAAGATTTGAGAAAACTTAAAGAAACATTGGAAAAGTGACCACGTATAGATTTTAGTAATTTACCGCCCCTCCTTCGCATAAAGCTACGGAAGGGCAAAGCAAAGAAAAACTTGCTGCACCCGCCATAGCTCGAAGAGCGACGGCGGGAAATCGTCCTTTCCGCTCCAGCCCAAGGGATTAGTCCTCGCAATTGATAGGTGATATGCGTGATATACTATCATTATGATTATGAAAAAAAGAATTATTATCTACTCTTTTCTCGCGATACTCTTCGGTGTGTTTATAGTTGTGTATGGCGGTATTGACGATAGTCCTGGAGGACAGCTACTTGGACTCATCGCAGTTATTGCTGGCATCGTGGGTGTGGTAAAGAGTAGGAAGAAAAATTAGCGGATTTGAGAATGTGCCGCACACGAACACAACCAAAATTGCTCCCTCTAGTGCACTATACGGAAAAGGGCTTATTTAGAAGTTCCGGCTTTCGCCGAGAAGATTTATTAGAATTTCCTGTATCCACATATAACGATAAATACATATTGACAAACGATAAGCATTAGATTAATATGTAAATATTATTAACTAAAAATTATCTATGAAAAAAAGCTCAATAATTTTTCTTCAGGTAGTCATTGTGCTCATCGGCGTTGGCGCTCTTGCCCTTATTCTTCGGTTTCCCTTGACCGAGGGGAGAGCTGTAAACTTAGACCTGTTCAGTATTTACTCCGATCCGTTCATCTTGTATGGGTACTTAGCGTCTATCGCATTTTTTGTTGCGCTGTATCAAACATTTAAATTGCTCGGATATATCGGGCAAAATAAAGTATTCTCACTAAACTCTGTAAAGGCTTTAAGAACTATAAAATATTGTGCATTCGTACTGAGCATTTTAATTGTGATGGCAATGCTATACATAATGATGTCTCATGGCGATGACGATGCGGCGGGGGCTATTGCCATGGGTATTGTGATGATTTTTCTCTCCGCCGTCATCGCCACTGTGGCGGCGGTGTTTGAAAGAACTTTACAAGGTGCCGTCGATATAAAGTCCGAGAACGATTTAACCGTTTAACGCCATGGCAATCATCATTAACATCGACGTTATGTTGGCGAAAAGAAAAATGAGCGTCACCAAGCTTGCCGAAAAAGTCGGTATCACAATGACCAACATTTCTGTCTTGAAAAACGGCAAGGCAAAAGCGATCCGACTATCAACATTAGAGGCGATTTGCAAAGCGTTGGAGTGCCAACCTGGAGATATTTTGGAATACAAGTAGAACTGGATTCTGTAGAGGCGAAGTCGGGGGTTCTGCTAGAAATGGGTTCGGACTTTTTCAAACAAACACCACCAAAAGATAATTTAACGGTTTTTTTCATTTTTCCCAAGTGCCATAATAATCTTAATGACAGTGTCGGAATTAAGCGACATACTCTCTATCCCCTCATCTACAAGGAATTGCGCAAATTCTGGATAGTCCGACGGAGCTTGACCACAAATACCAATATATTTTCCTTTTTCTTTACATTTGTGAATTATTTCAGCTACGAGCTTCTTTACTGACGGATTATTTTCATTTGCGATATGAGTAACTATCCCAGAATCACGATCTAGTCCTAAAGTAAGTTGAGTTAAATCATTAGACCCAATAGACATACCATCAAAAATATCTAAAAATTCATCAGCGAGAAGAATGTTTGAAGGTATCTCACACATTACATAAACTTTAAGTTTATTATCTTTTAGTCTATCTAGTCCGTATTCTTTCATTACTTCTATAACTTTCTTTCCCTCTTCTGGCGTTCGGCAAAATGGAATCATGGGAATAATATTTGTAAGTCCCATATCTTCTCGTACTATTTTCATAGCTTTACATTCAAGACTAAAAGCTTCTTTGAATTTTGGATCATAATAGCGAGAAGCTCCACGCCAACCCAACATAGGATTTTCTTCGTGAAGTTCATAAATTTCACCTCCCATCAAAGTACGATATTCATTTGTTTTAAAATCAGAAAAACGAATGATAACATCCTTTGGATAAAAAGTAGCACCAATTTTTGCAATACCCAATGCAAGTTCATCTATATAAAACTGAGTTTTATCTTTATATAGTGGTGTTAAACTATCAATCTCTTGAAGTAATTTTTGTATATAGGGAGTCTTTTTGCCTAATCTTAATTTTTTATAATCAATCAAAGCATTGGGATGAAGACGAATATGTGAAGCGATAATAAATTCTAACCTCCCTAAACCAACCCCTTCTACAGGTAAATTATAATTCTTAAATGCTTCATCTGGAGAACCAATATTTACCATAATTTTTGTATTTACCTTTGGTATTGTGTCTAAAAGATGTTCTTGTATTTTAAATGGAAGAATGCCAGCATACACATTGCCAACTTGACCTGGCGAGCAATCTACTGTCACTTCTTGTCTATTTTTTAATATTTTAGTAGCATGACTTGAACCTACAATACAAGGAATACCAAGCTCGCGTGATACAATAGCAGCATGAGATGTACGCCCGCCCTTGTCTGTCACAATTGCACTTGCAATTTTCATTATTGGTTCCCAGTCCGGGTCTGTTATTTCCGTTACTAATACTTCCCCTTTTTTAAATAAAGAAATATTTTTTGCACTAGATAAAACACGCACTCTTCCACTTCCAATTTTTGAACCAACTGCTATTCCACTCACCAACACTTTGCTTGTTTTTTGTAATTGATATTCTTTTAAAACGTTTTTGTCCTCTCCTGAACGAACTGTCTCAGGGCGCGCTTGGACAATAAATAATTCACCGGTCTTCCCGTCTTTGGCCCATTCAATATCCATGGGTTGATAATGATTGTGTTTTTTTGAAAAATATTTTTCAATTTGGAGACACCATTTTGCCAATTTTATAGCTTCTTCATTTGTAATACAAAATTTTTGTTGATCTTGTAATGAAACTTTTGCTTCTTTTGTACCATTTTTAGCATATATAAGTTTTATATTTTTCTGACCGATATTTTTGCCGATAATGGGATTTTTAATATTATTTTCTAAACTTGGCTTGAAAACTATAAATTCATCGGGAATGACCTTACCTTGCACAATAAATTCTCCAAGACCATAGATACCATCTATAACGATAACTTTATCGAAACCTGTCTCTGTGTCAATGGTAAAGGCCACACCCGAAGAAGAAACATCAGAACGTATCATCCGTTGTATGCCTACTGATAGAGCAGCATCAAAATGTGAAAAACCTTGATCTGCTCGATATGAAATAGCCCGATCTGTAAAGAGCGAGGCAATACATTTTTTTGTTGCTATAAGTACGTTTTCTATACCTCTTATGTTAAGATAAGTTTCCTGCTGACCCGCAAAAGAAGCTCCCGGGAGATCTTCGGCAGTAGCTGAAGATCGCACAGCGACATCAACATCTTTACCATATTTATTCTCTAAATCTGAATAGGACTTTATAATCGCATCTTGCAAATCTTGAGGCAAAGTAGATTTCAAAATTATTTCACGAACTTTTTTGCCACGAACTTGAAGATTGTGAATATCCCTTGTATTAAGATCGGAGAGAATTTCTTTTATGTTTTTATCTAAACCAGTATTTTTAAAAAAATGTCGATAGGCGTCAGCAGTCAGAGCAAAGCCATCCGGTATATTTACTCCAAGCGGCACAAGATTAGAATACATTTCTCCAAGTGCAGCATTTTTACCTCCTACCCTAGGAACATCAACAATGCCTACTTCACTATACCATTTTATAAAATCTTGTTTTTTTTCTTCTATCATAAATAGTTAATATTATACATAACAGGATCAATTATAGCTTTGATATTTCTATCAATCTCTTATACTTTAGCATTCTTTCAGCTTTTTGTGGAGCACCAGCTTTTAACCCAAAACAACCAAAAGCATAAGCAAGATCAACAATAAAATCATCATTTGTTTCCCCGCTCCTGTGACTAACAATCAGTTCAATATTATTTTCCCTGGCTAATTTCATAGTTTCAAGAGTTTCAGACAGGGTGCCGATCTGATTCGGTTTTATAATCATCGCATTTATACTTCCTTTTTCTATGGCTTCCTTAAGAAGCAAAACATTGGTCACAGTTAAATCATCTCCAACAGTAAAAAAACTTTTATGATTTTCTTTTAAATTTTTAAAACTTTCAAAATCCTCTTCTTCAAATGGATCTTCAATGGAAAGTAAGTTAAATTCAGAAATTAAAGAATTATAAATATTCATTAATCCTTCTTTTGAAATATTTTGTCCATTAATCCCTCGATTATTCTCGGGGTCTACGATTTTATACATTCCATTTTCAAAAAAAGATGAAGCTGCGACATCCATAGCAAGTCGAACTTTGTTTTGTAAATTATTTTGTTTTATGGTTTCACTTAAATATAAAAGGGGCTTTCTTATATCACTTATTTTCGGAGCAAAACCTCCTTCAAATCCTAAAACAACGGATTCTTTGCCTAATTCTTTTATTATTATTTCTTTTAGAGTATTTTGTATTTTAATTCCAATATCAACCGCCTCCGTAACATTTTCTGTGTCAGGTACAACAAGATATTCCTGAAACGCGATATTATTCTCCGTGTGTTTCCCCCCCTCTATTAAATTCATAAAAAGATATGGGGTTCGTCTGGATGTTTTTCCCCGCCCACTGGAACGGGGTAAAATTTCAGCTAAAGTTCTTAAATATTCAAAAGTCTCTAGGCCAGAAACTTTTGCTGCTACTTTTACACAAGCAATACTAACTCCGATCATGGAATTGCCACCTAAATTATTTTTATTTGATGTTCCATCGAGTTCAATCATAATTCTATCTATTCCCTTTTGGTCAAAGATATTTTTGCCAACCAAAGCTGGCGTAATAATTTCATCTACTTTCCTAATCACTTCCTTTGTTTCTAAAACATACATTTCATGCGCGCCAGTACTTGCCCCAGATGGCACAGAAAAGCTATCTGACACATCACCTACAGAAACTGTCACCTTTATCGTTGGATTTTCTCGTGAATCTTTTATTTCTTCGGCTCTGATTTTAGTAATTTTAGTCATTTTTAGTCAATAGAATCATTAAGTCAGAGACATTTGCACCAGTGAAACCAGTGATAATCGTATCGCCAGTTTTTTTAAAAAAATTATAAGAATCAAAACGATTTAAGTAATCATCAACATCCAAACTTAATTTTTCTGCTTTTTCTATTGTATTTTTATCTACTATTGCTCCTGCCACATCGCTGTTATCCATGCCATCTGAAGCAAATGAGATGAAAACAGAATTCTGAAAATCTTCCTTGTCTATAAGTTTTCTTTTAATTACAGAAAGTCCCATATGGAGATTTCTCCCTCCCTTACCTCCATTTTTTGGAACTGCAATACGGGGTTCGCCTGCAGCTAGAAAAACAGAGCCAGCAAATGATTTTCTCGGGTCCTCGGTTCCCTGGGTCCTTCCCCCAGCCAGACCACTCAAAAATTCTTTGCTGTCTCTGTTTTTTATTAAAAATATTTTTTCAAGCGCATTATCAACTTCATCATATAAAATAGTTGAAATAATTTTTACACCTAAGTTAAATGCTTGGGCTTTTTTCGCCATCGCTTCCACGGCAGTTTTATTTGAAATAAGAGCAAAATTATGTACTTTCTCAAAATATTTATCTTCTTTGGGTGTTTCAATTAAATCAAACTCTCCTAAATTATTTTCTGTAATAATTTTATTAGCATCAGCTATAGTAGTTTTATCTTTATAGGTTGGACCGGAAGCAACATTTTCAAAAGCATCCCCCGGAATATCAGAAAAAACTAATCCGATAATTGTTGCTGGAAAGGCAATTTTTGCTAAACCTCCACCCTTAAAAAGGGATAGATGTTTTCTAACTGTATTGATTTCAGTTATTGTTTTTCCAGATTTTAAAAATGAATCGTAAAGTTTTATTCCTTGTCTAAATTCACTTTCCGGATAGCAAAGAAGAGCCGAACCTCCACCAGAAACAAGAACAATTATTAAATCGTACTCATTTGAATCTTTAATTATTTCATATATCCTTTCCCCAGCAACAACATTCATCTCACTTGGCCTTGGATGAGTACCTGTAAGCATTTCAATATAAATGCAAGTTGTTTTATTTAGATCAACAACAGCCCCTTCGTTGATTTTTGATCCAAATATGGCTTCGAGCGCACTTGCTGCTTCACATGACGCCTTACCGAAACCAACTACTTTTATCTTTTTAAATTTATTCAAATCAAACTTTTGATCTTTTACAAACAGGATATTATTTTCAAGTTTAATTGAACTAGCAACCACATCTTTTGTATTGATCGCCTCAAGACCCGCTTCGGCAATTTCAAGTATCAACCGGCGGTTTTCTGTCGTCACTAGGTTGTCAAAATTTTTTATCCATTTTGAGATCATAATTTATTTAACCAAATTTTGAGGATTACTTAGAGTAAAACTTTTAATATTTTCGGCAGTTATTTTTAAAATTTCAGCTACTGCCTCACGAGTATAAAAAGCGATATGCGGTGTGACAATAACATTTGGCATCCCCATGAGCATACGGTCTCCTAAAAGAGTTTTGGAATCATCCGCGTATCCATTGTCACGTGCCAAAAATTCTATTTCTTCTTTTAATTTTCTCTCGCCTTCCAGTACATCGAGCCCCGCTCCAGCGACAATTCCCTCTTTGAGTCCCCAAATAAGTGCCTCTGTATCAACCAGCTCTCCGCGTGCGGTATTAATAAGATAAGCGCCTTTTTTAAAAAGTTTTATGTTGTCTTTGTTTATTAGATGATGCGTATCTTTATTGTATGGAGTATGTAAGGTAATGATATCTGAATCCGCCAAAACATCATTAAACGATACATATTGAAAAGCATTTTCCTCCGCAAATTTATTATCCGGCAAAAGATCAAAGGCAATTACTTTCATATTAAAACCTTTCGCAATTTTTATCACATTTTTGCCGATTTTACCTGTACCAACGACGCCGAGAGTTTTTCCAAAAAGATCAAATCCCCTAAAATTTGAAAAATCCCAGCCTGAGATTCGTCCCCGCTTACCCGATTTGGCAGACGTGGCGCCTTGGACGGAAAGAGTAGCTTCTTTGCGTATCTGCCTGTTTGCATCCGATACTTTTCTGGATATATCCAACATGAGCGCGAAACTAAATTCAGCGACAGTATTCGAGCCGTAAGCCGGAACATTGGAAACTTTTATTTCTTTGTTTTTGCAATATCCGACATCAATATGATCGTAGCCAGTCGAACGGGTAGCTATAAATTTCAAGCCTGGTAAAATGTCAATTACATTTTTATTGATCACAGAATTAATAAAGACCGAAACAACTTCTGCATCCTTGACCAAATACGCGTTTTCTTCTTTGAGTTTCTCTTCATAAAAAGAAATGTCAAAACTCGAACCGGAAAGGAAATCGGCAAGAATGGCTTGCTCTACTTTCGGTACTTCAAAAAAGACGATTTTCGTAGGATTCATTCACTTAATTATAACACAAAAAAGTTACTAAAGAAGTGTGATGTCTAATCTATTTTTTAAGTTTATTTAAAAACTTATGCGCTATTATTGTATAGCAAAGTTGCGCAGCGCCGTACTCGGTCAGAATGGAATCACGCATGGGAGAAACTTCTACAATATCGGCACCGATTAAGTGCTTGGCATCGATAACACGCTCGATGAGTTCTATGCCATACCACCATTCGAGTCCTCCTTGCACAGCTGTGCCAGTGCCGGGCATATGAGCCGGATCAAAACCATCTACATCTATTGTAATGTGGACATATTTTGTTTTGATTGATTCTAAAATTTCAGCAATACTCGGTACTTTTTTACTATTGCCCCATTCAAAAACCTTTATATTATTTTTTGGATCAGTAAAATATTTATACTCGTCTTTATAATATGTACGAATACCAACCTGGACAAGATTGTAACCCAATTCATGTGCCCTACGCATCACACAAGAATGCGCCAGATTTGAAGAATCCTCATTGTAATCAGCGTCACTATCACGTAGATCGCAATGCGCGTCTATGTGTAAAATAGTCACATTTTTTGGATTGTATTTTTTGGAAAGTGCTTGAAAAAATCCAAGTGATACCGAATGTTCCCCACCGAGTAAAAACACGAATTTATTTTTATCCAAAATTTTTCCAGTTTCAGTTCTGATTTTCGCAATAGCTTTTGCGGGTGATAATGTTTTAATGTCATCTAAATTTTTCTGTCCGATTTTTATCTTATCACAGGGCTCTATCTTGTACGTACGGTCAAAAAGCTCAAGCTTTGAATCAAGCATCTTCATGACGGCTTGCGGTCCGTTCACTGTACCCTTATGACTTGAAGCTGTCTTCTCATACGGAGCTCCGATGATAACTACATCCGCTTCATTATTATTTTTTGCGCTAAAGATTGAATCTATCATTTTAGTTTGAAATAAAATTAACAATTTTCTCCCATGGAATCGACACAAGTAGTGTGCCAGTGACCACCAGAAGAAGCCCGAGTCCTGCTTGAAATGTAATACCTTCGGTAAGGACAACGACTGCCAAGATCGCAGTAAAAACTAAAGAGAGCTTGTCAATCACTGTCACCGCTACGGTCGGACCAACAGACAAAGCTTGATAAAAAAATATCCAGGATAAAGCTCCTCCTAGGCCGGACAAAATTACAAAACTCCACTGCCTACCCGAAAGCCCACTTAATGCCGTCATAGACAATTTACCAAAAGATAGCGCTGCAACAGAAACAATGAGCGCCATTACAATACCTCTCACAGCAGTAAGTAAATTAGCATCAATACCTTTTAAACCAAGCTTGGCAAAGATGGTCCCAACACTTGCCATAATTGCTCCCAATAATGCGTAAATAATATACATAAATAAAAGGTATTAAACCTTTTGATACGACGTCGACTCGGACGTCGTGAACGAGAGTACTCGTTCACACGCTCCTTGCTCGTCGTAATAAAGTATAACAAATTATAAATAAATTAAAAACAGCTTAAATTAAATACGGTCCCGAGCGCATATGTGCGTCGGGACCGTTGGAAGATGTTCCTGATTTCCGGTCAGGCACCGGCTCTGGGACGTTTTATGTCCCAAAAAATTCCAAGTGGCTCCCCAGCACAGAGAATCCACTTTCCGAGGTCGAGGTGGTACCACTTCCACCCCAGAAAAGCGCTGTCCGCTTTGGCGTGGTGGTAGAAATGGTATCCTTCACCGATTACAGACGGCGCAGCACATACAACTGGATTATTTCTGGCATTGCCAGGAGCTTTGAAGCGTTTATCTATGGAACCATAGAGATGGCAAATGGAATTCACGCTCCAAGTGAGATGCAAGTGTAACAGCACCCCGAGAAACCCGCCAAGAAGGAGTCCATCCATACCCGCAAAGTAAAACGGAAGAATAAACCCAGATAAAGCAGCCACAGGGTATATCCACCTATTCCACTTCAGGAGACGGACATTATTCTCCTTGAAAATCATCCCGAAGTTCTCGTTGGGACGCTTAACGTCGAAACACATCCACGCTATGTGTGCCCAAAGGAAACCCCTCCACCCCGGATACCTGTATGGACTGTGTGGATCCAACGGTCCCTCTGTATCCCAATGATGTTGCATGTGGTCCAGTATCCAGGCAAGAATAGTCCCCTGGACCGCAAGACCAGCCAAAAATGAAAGTACCAGCTTCGTCCCGAAGTGGCACTTAAATGCTAGGTGGGTTAAAAGTCTGTGATACCCCAGCGAGATACCGACCTGCCGAAGAGTG
>MFUJ01000002.1 GCA_001785675.1 Candidatus Nomurabacteria bacterium RIFCSPHIGHO2_12_FULL_37_29
ATCTATTGTGGTTTTTATTTTCGCTCTCTCGTATCTCTTTTCAAGAGTGGTAGTTACAGTAAATCCGAAAGTAGAAGACGTGGTTCTGAATGAAAACATGTCTGCCAGTAAAGACGGAGCTACAGAACTTTTACCTTTTGATCTAATGGTCATTTCTGGAGAAGAAAATACAACAGTACAAACTACTGAGAAAAAAGATGTATTGCAAAAAGCTCAGGGTATTGTTATTCTGTACAACGCTTTTAATTCTTTTCCGCAAACATTAAACATAGAAACAAAGTTAGAGGGTTCAAATGGTAAAATTTACAAAACGCAGGCAAAAACAGTCGTGCCTGGTATAGCCAAGGATGGCAAACCTGGATCAGTTGAGGTGAAAGTTTATGGTAGTGTTGCAGGTGCAGATTACAACAGCGCACCCCTTGATTTTAAAATTTCAGGCTTTAAGGGAACTCCAAAATATTCTCTATTTTATGGTAGAAGCAAGGGATCAATTACTGGCGGACTTAAGGGAAAATTTCCTTTTATCTCTGATAGTCAAAAAACAAGCGTAATTAGTGAACTTAGTAGCACTCTTCAAGGAAAACTATTTAAAAAAGCAAAAGACCAGATTCCTGATGGATTTATTTTGTTTAAAGATGCGATTTTTCTATATACAGACGATAATGCCATTGATCTCTCTTCGTCTTATGACAACACGCTACCCGTAAAATTAAAAGGCGCACTGTACGGTCTTTTATTTAATGTTGATAAGTTAACAAAAAAAATTGCAAAAGACAAGGTTAAAAAATATGATGGGAGTGAAGTTTACATACCACATATTGAAGATTTAACTTTTTCTTTATCTAATAGCGAAAATATTTCATTTGCGGATGTTAAAAATATAAATTTTAATTTATCGGGTAATGTTAAAATTGTTTGGAAGCTAGACACGAATAAACTCATTTCTGACCTGTTGGGTAAATCAAAGAAAGATTTCAATAAAATATTATTGCAATATCCAAATATTGATTCCGCTAACTTAAAAATCAGTCCCATTTGGAAAATATCCATTCCCGATAAAACCAAAAACATAAAAGTAATGGTGAATTATCCAGAGTAGTTTTTGCTTGACGTTCTTTATTTACTTTACTATAATTGTAGTCTATACATGAGTGACCCCAAAAATGAAAAAATGTTGATGGCAAGAGGAGTTGTCACGGAAGCGTTACCCTCTACATTGTTTAGAGTTGTGGTAGAAAATAAAAAAGCAGAAAACGAAGAAGAAAAAAAGGAAATTCTGGCGTATCTCTCTGGGAAAATGCGCATGCATAGAATTAAAGTTTTAATTGGAGATTCGGTTGAAATAGTGCTTGACCCTTATGGGGGAAAAGGGAGAATAGTAAAGAGGTTGTAATTTTTAGCAACATAGTGTATTATATTACTTACCGTTTAATTGGTTTTTAAAAAGGGGATAGTATTGAAAAATAAGGGTTTTTTCCTTGTTTTTTCTTTTGTTAAGTTATTGAAATAAATTTTTATGAAAATTAAGTCAGCAGTAAAAAAAATCTGTGACAATTGTAAAATAGTCAGAAGAGCTAGGCATTTACGAATAATTTGCTCTAATCCCAAGCACAAACAAAAGCAATAATTTTTTATGAGAATCCTTGGAATTACAGTGCCAAATGAAAAAAGACTTGAAATTGGTTTAACGTGCCTTTATGGCATTGGCATTTCACGGGCTCGCAAGATTTTAGACCAAGTGAGTATCGATCGGGGTCGCCACGCGAAAGATTTGACACCAGATGAAGAGAATAAAATTCGTGTCGTAGTCGAAGGAATTCTAATAGAAGGGAATTTAAAAAGAGAAATATCGAACAACATAAAAAGATTAAAAGATATTAAAAGTTATCGAGGTCTTCGTCATATAAAAAGATTACCGACCAGAGGACAGCGAACAAAAACAAATTCCAGAACTATTCGAGGCAATGTACGAAAGACAATGGCCTCAGGTAGAAGAAAAGAGAGTAAAACATAAACACACATGGGAAAAACAAAAATTACAACAGAAACAAAAGATGAAGTAAAAAAGGAAGCTGGGGAGGAAATAAAAAAATCTCCATCAAAAACGCCAAAAAAGAAAGTGATTTCCGGAGTTTTGCACATTGATGCAACTTTTAACAATACCAAAGTGCTTTTGGGAGATAAGGCAGGCAATACATTGTTTTGGTCAAGTGCGGGAAGTTTAGGTTTTAGGGGAGCAAAAAAGGGAACACCCTTCGCCGCTTCCAAGGTGGGCGACTTAATTGGTAACAAGGCTACACAATTGGGATTAAAAGATGCAGATGTGGTGGTTTTGGGAGTCGGGTCTGGTCGTGAACCTGCCATCAGAGCATTTATGGCACATGGAATTGAAATCACTTCCATTGCCGATGCGACACCAGTGCCTCACAATGGACCCAAGCCCAAGAAACCCAGACGAGTATAATTTATAATTTAAAAATTTATGTTATCCAAACCAAAATTTAAAATTTGTAGAAGATTAGGCCCCGGGGTTTATGATAAATGTCAGACTTCCAAATTCTCTGCTGCTTCCAAGTTTGCAGTGCCTGGCGCGCGTCGGCCGAAAGCGCCCTCCGAGTATGGAGTGCAGCTTATTGAAAAACAAAAAGTACGCTTTTCATATGGCATATCTGAACGTCAACTTTCAAATTATGTTAAACGGGCAACGGGGACCAAAGGCGCAGGCACCACAGAACAGCTCTATTATGGACTTGAATCTCGTTTGGATAATGTAATTTACAGAATGGGTTTGGGTAAAAGCAGACGCGCTACGCGACAAATGGTTTCTCATGGACATTTTGTTGTCAACGATAAAAAAGTTACCATTCCGTCTTATGAATTAAGATCTGGAGATATTATAAAAATTCGTGAAGGATCTAAGGGTAAGAAAATTTTTGATAATATAGCCGAAAAAATTAAAGACCACAATCCTCCAGTATGGGTCAGTTTTGATGTGGGTAGTATGGAGGGGAAAATTTTAGATAAACCAAAAAACACAGAGAGTTTCTTTGATTTAAATGCTGTGCTTGAGTTTTACAGTCGTTAAATTTTATTAGTAAGTATTCAGCTTTATCGGCTGAGTCCGCCCTAGGGGCGAAAAATAATTATGCCTGAATATAAAATAATTATGCCTTCCAAGCCTCGTATCGTAACAGAAGATGGCAATAAAGGAGTTTTTGAAATAGATGGTTTATATCCGGGATACGGCCATACCTTGGGAAACAGTTTAAGGAGGATTATTCTTTCGTCTCTTCCAGGCGCGAGTGTTACATCCGTCAAGATTGATGGTGTTAGTCACGAATTTCAAACAATGGATGGTATTAAAGAAGATGTAATTATAATGATTCTAAATTTAAAAAAAGTTCGTTTTAAAATGCTATCCGATGAGCCCCAGACAGCAACACTTTCCATAAAGGGTCCCAAGGAAATTACCGCGGCAGATATAAAGACTGGCGGGCAGATGGAGATTTTAAATGGAGATTTGCACATAGTGGAGATTACAGGCAAGGTTCATTTGAATATTGAAATGAAAATTGAAAAAGGACTAGGTTTTATTGCTAAAGAAGTTTTTCAGAAAGAAAAAGTTGACATTGGCACGATTGCCGTTGACGCAATTTTTACTCCTATCCGCAGAGTTTCCTATGAAGTTGAAAATATGCGTGTTGGTGATAAGACGAACCATAATCGCTTAAGAATTTCAATTGAGACAGATGGCACACTCTCTCCACGTGAGGCGCTTTCACGTTCTATCGAAATTATGATTAATCAATTGAAGGCAATTGTGGATTTTAAAGAGCCAGAAGAAATAAAAGTTGAAAAGAAGAATAAAGAAGATAATAAGGAAAAAGAGGCAGACGATGAAGACAAAAAAAGTTCAGATTTTGCTGATATTTTGAAAACCAGAACCGATAGCCTAGACCTCTCCACCAGAACTCTCAATGCTCTCACTTCTGCCAACATTCGAACTTTAGGAGGTCTTGCTCGCAAAAAGCGTGAGGATTTGCTTGAGGTTGAAGGGATTGGGGAAAAGGGAATTTCTGAAATCAAGAAAGTGCTCGGCAAGTTTGGCCTAAATTTAAAAGAGTAATATGTATTTGAAAGAATAATTTTTTATGAGACACGGGAATAATAAAAGAAAATTTGGTAGAGTCAGAAAAGTTAGAGATGCCTTGATTAATTCTTTGGCGCTCAACTTGATCGTGCGAGAAAAAATAAAAACTACCTTACCAAAAGCGAAAGAATTACGACCTTTTGTAGAAAAGCTTGTTACTCGAGCAAAAAAGGGTGATTTAGCAACTCGTAGATTGATTATTGCGAAACTCTCAAATCGTAGCAAGGAGGTTAAAAAACTTTTTGAAATAATTGCGCCAAAATATAAAGACAAAAATGGTGGCTATACTAGAGTTTTAAAATTAGGTGTAAGAAAAGCAGACGGAGCCCCGATGGCTATTGTAGAATTTGTTTAATTTTAAAAATGATTTAGTATGACAATATAAACAAAGAACAATGAAAAAAGAAACAATAAACAACAAAACAATAGATGCATCTGGAAGAACCCTAGGTCGAGTGGCGAGCGAGGTGGCAATGTCTTTGATGGGTAAAACAAAACCTTCTTTTGAAAGAAATAAATATTCTGGCATGCCCGTGATGGTTGTAAATGCTTCCAAGCTTCGCATAAATGCAAAAAAGTTGGCAGGGATATACCATACCAGATATTCAGGTATTCCAGGCGGACTTCGTATTTTAAAAGGTAGTTATACGGCTGAAAAGCTTGGATTAAAAGAATTAATAAAACTTGCTACGTATCAAATGTTACCTTCCAATAAGTTACGAAGAACAATGATGAAAAATTTAAAGATAGAAGATTAATATATGAATAAAAAAGTAACAACAGACAAATCAAAAGAAACATATATTGAAGCAGTAGGAAGGCGAAAAACTTCAACTGCTAGGGTGCGTATTCGGGAAGGGAGTAAGGCGAATTTTATCGTCAATGGAAAAGATGCCAAAGAATATTTTAAAACGGAGGGGGAAAAGCGTCTTATTTTAGATCCAATGATAAAGGGATTGACGCCCGCTAAAGCGGGCCTAAAATGGAACATTGAGGTGCACGTAAAGGGCGGAGGAATTCACTCTCAAGCGGAAGCCATAAGACATGGGCTTTCTCGCGCCCTCGTATCGTCAGATATTAGCTTGCGTGAAGGTTTGAAAAAATTAGGATATCTAAAGCGTGACCCCAGAGCCAAGGAACGCAGAAAATTCGGACTCAAAAAAGCAAGAAAAGCGCCACAGTGGAGTAAAAGATAACTGCTTATCTTTTACTCCGATTTCGTGCAAGAGAAAATTTTCGATGCGAGCTTGCGAGCAGGAAATAGAAGGAGATATGTGCACTGACCACGACAATAATATTCCTTGGAAAAAGGGATTTTTTTGTGCTAAGATGTTTGCATGAGTGACGAAGAAACTAAAAACAAAGAAGAAAATAAGCCTGAAAAGAAAGAAGAACCCCTCGAGGCTGCTCAGGCCATCGGCTCTGAGTCTCAGGCTCGAAGAGATGATTCTGTTGAATCAGATGACATAGTTGAATTTGAATTCAATGATGACGGCGAGGAAGATTTGAAAAAGACCCTAAAGAAGTTTAGAGCAGATTTGAAGGTGTGCAAGAGTGAAAAAGAAGAATATTTAACTGGCTGGCAAAAGGAGCGAGCAGAGTTTGCTAATTATAAAAAAGGTGAAGATGACAGGAAGGCGATGTTCTCAGAATCAATGCGAGAGCGAATCCTCAGTAGGTTTTTAAGCGTGATTGATAGTTTTAATATGGCCTTCGCTAACCGCGAATCTTGGGAGAAGGTAGACGAAAACTGGCGCAAGGGCGTAGAATATATTTATGGGCAAATGAATACAATTTTCGAAGAATATGGAGTCAAAGAAATAGGAAAAGAAGGAGAAGCTTTCGATCCGAATATTCATGAGTCTATAGAAACGATACCAACAGATAAAAAGGAGCTGGATCACAAAGTGGCTGTTGTTATCCAAAAGGGTTACAAGCTCGGCGAACGCGTCATGCGCCCAGCCCGAGTGAATGTATATGAGCACAAAAACGGAACTGAATAAAGTTTGTGAACACTGCAAAGGAGACTTCACAATTAATGAAGATGAGTTAGCTTTATATAAAAAAGTTGATATAGAATTGCCAACTTTATGTTTTTCCTGTCGAGTAAAATTACATTTGTCCTTTTGGATGTTTGGAAAATTTAGAAAAGGGGTATCAGATCTTTCAGGAGAAAATTTAATTACAGTTTTATCAGAAAATAGTAGATATCCAATTTATACATCCTTAGAGTGGTATAGTGATAAATGGGATGCTTTAAATTATGGAATGGATTATGATTCTAAGTTACCATTTTTAAAACAATTACAGAATCTTCAAGAAAAAGTTCCTCGCCCTCATCAAACTGGTACTAAAAATACAAAATGTGATTATTGTGACGATGTTTGGAATTCAAAAAATTGTTATTTGTCGCGATCAATGGAACATTGTGAGAACTTATTTTATTCATATAGGAATATTAGAGTTAAGAATTCTATTGATGCTACTATTTGTTTTAATTGTGAGAAAAGTTACGATATTTCTGAATGTCATAATTCTTTTAAACTTTTTTATTCTAAACACTCAAGAGACTGCATAGATTCTTATTTTTTATATGATTGTCGGAATTGTCAGGATTGTTTTATGTGTTGGAATTTACGAAACAAATCTTATTGTATAGAAAATATTCAATATTCAAAAGAAGAATATGAAGCAAAATTAAAATCACTTAAACTTGGGTTGTATTCTTCTGTTCAATCTTTAAAGAAAAATTTTGAAGAAATAACTAGAAAAGCAGTTGTTCATAGGCAAAATTTTAATTTTAAAGTATATAATTCTGATGGAGATTATTTATTGGATTGTAAAAATTGTCATAATTGTAATACCATTAGTGAATCCGAAGATAGTTATAATTGTATTAGAGGAATGAGACATAAGTCAGATATTGATGCTAACGGTTCCTGGTATTCGGAACTTATTGGTAATTGTGCTGGCTGTGTTAATGCTTATGCTCTTAAATATTCAAACTGGTCTTCTTCTAGATATTCAGAATATTTAGATATTTGTGTTGAATGTGAATATTGTTTTGGTTGTGTGGGTCTTAGAAAAAAGAAATATTGTATTTTAAATAAGCAATATTCTAAAGAAGAATATGAGAATTTGAAAAATAAAATTATTGCAGATATGAAAAAAAGAGAGGAATACGGTAAATTTCTGCCATATATTATGAGTGCTGGACCTTTTAATTTTTCTACTAGCTTTTTGTATTTCCCAAAAACTAAAAGAGAAAATATTTTAAAATTGGGTGGATATTGGGAAGATGTTGATGAGAGTAATATTGAAGGAATGCTAACTTCAGAATTACCTGATGATGTAAAAGATGTACCAGATACTATTTTTACTAAAGCGCTTATTTGTCCAGAAACTGGTTGGCGTTTTAATATTGCCCAAAATGAACTTATTTTTTATAAAGAAAATAATATTCCATTACCACGATACCATTTTGATGTAAGAACAAAAGAGCAATTAAAATATTTAACTGTTTTACATCCATATCTGTATAAATGTTTTTATTGTCAAAAAGACATAAATGCTTACTATCCTCCCGAATGGGGATATGAGAAAATTGCCTGCGAGGAATGTTATAAGCAAAATATAGCGTAATAAATAATATTAACAAACTCAGCGATAGCAGAAAGTGTTAATATAAATTAAGAAATGAACAACGAAACAAAAATACATTCACAAAGTTCAGTATCTACGAACTGCCAGAACTGCAAAAAAGATTTCGTCATTGAGCCGGAGGATTTTAATTTTTATGAAAAGATAAAAGTTCTGCCGCCGACCTTTTGTCCGGAGTGTCGTTCGGTGCGACGCATGATTTGTGCAAACGAAAGAGTATTTTACAAGAGAAAATCTGATTTGGGCGGGCAGGATATTTTCAGCATGTATCCTTCCGACACACCTTTCCCGGTTTATGAAACCAAAGAATTTTATTCTGACGAATGGGATCCCTACCAGTACGGGGCTGAGTATGATTTTTCCCGCCCATTTTTTAAACAATTTCAGGAATTATTTAATAAAGTTCCACGCATGGCGCTTGTTCGTCAGGGATTTTCTATTAACAGTGAATACACGCACCGAGTACACGATCTTAAAAATTGTTACATGGTTTTTAGAGCATCTGACTGTGAGGATTCGCTTTATATCTATACCGCTCTGGGCGTGAATAACTGCGTGGACTGCTTTAATGTGAATTTTTCTGAACTTTGTTATGAATGTATTGATTGCAATAAATGTTACAAGACCACATTCTCTCAAGAATGCGCGGAGTGTCGCGACTCAATGTTCCTTTATGCTTGTCGTAATTGTTCGAATTGCGTTGGCTGCGTAAATTTAGTAAACCAGGAATATTATATTTTTAACCAGAAATACAGCAAAGAAGATTATTTAAAGAAACTTGAAAATCTTAAACTTAATACCGTATCCGGGATTTTTGCCATGAACAAAGAATTCTCCGATTTTAGAAAAAAATTTCCACAAAAAGCAGTTGTATCCCTGAAATCAAATAAAGTATCGGGGAATTGGTTTACTAATTGCGAAAATGTGAAGAACTCCTTCGGTTGTGTAAATCTGAAAGATTGCAGGTATATTTATTTTGCCTTTAATGAGGAAGATTGCATGGATCATTTTCAGTGGGGCGATTCTTCAGAGCTGATATATGAATCAGCTAACTGTGGCATAAATGACTCCAGAATTTTATTCTGTTCTCAGTGTTGGTCTGGGGCGCATGACCTTTTTTATTGCGATTCGTGTCCTTCGTCGAGCTATTGTTTTGGATGTATTGGATTAAAAAAGGGAGAATATGCCATTTTAAATAAAAAATATTCAAAAGAAGAATACGAAGAAATTGTACCGAAAATTATTAAACACATGAGCGAGATGCCATATATTGACAAACAGGGCAGGAATTACAAATATGGAGAATTTTTCCCGGCCGACACTTCACCTTTTGCTTATAATGAAACTGCTGCCATAGATTTTTACCCACTTTCTAAAGACGAAGCGCTCACCAGAGGATATAGATGGAAAGATAGAGAAAAGAAAAATTACCAAACAACAACACAAAGCAGAGATTTGCCTGAAACTATTGCGGAAGTTGATAGTGCCATTTTAAATGAAATTATTGAATGCGCGGAAAAAGATAGTCCTGATTCAATCGGCGCTTTTCGTATAACTGCCAATGAACTTTCTTTTTATCGCAGGATGGACTTACCACTTCCACGAGTGTGTTTTGATATCAGACATACACGCCGTTTGCAAAAACGTCCGTCACTTCGAACTATAAAGCGCTTTTGTTCAAAATGCAAAACTGAAGTCGAAACAGTTTATGATGAAAAATATTCCCCAATTATTTTTTGTGAAAAATGTTATCAGCAGGAAGTTTATTAAAATTTATCAACTAGTATAATAACAGCGGTAGCGTCCATTGTGTTATTTACCTTCCGAAAGTTTCAAATAAAACCTTTTTTGTTTCCTCGTCTACGAATTGTGTGATGATGATCATCATTTCGGTTGTTAGTCCAAGATCTTTTTTTATATTTGTAAAAAGATATTCATAAGGATAGGGGGAAATCCAGGCGGAATTTTTTAAACATACAAAGCCCGCTTTTTTTAGAAGGTAACGAAGACTTTCACGTTCACTTTTTCTATTCTCCGGCAGATCCAGTAAAATAATTCTCCAAAACCCATCCCAAGAAGTATTAACTAGAGTGGTGTTGCTGTTTAACTCCAAGCTATGTACTTTTTTCCTTCCTTCTTTTGTCAGCCGGGCATATTCGTTCTGTGGAGAGGAGATATTTTCTATTAACCCAGCTTCCCGCAGGCCCTTTAAAGAGCGTGTGATGGCGTATTTATTACTTGATAGTTCAACTCCTAAGTTATGTAATTCGGGTATAGAAATGGCTGTCTTTTTGCCTAAAATATTAAGTATTTTATTGGAATACGATTCTTTTCTTGACATAAGTATATACTATAATATATACTGTTTTTTGACAAGTATCTCGCGGTCGCGTAAAACTTGCTAAAAATGAATAGTGGGTATATAATTAGTATTATGAATGATTATGAAATACAAAAGCCTCGAAATCCCTTCAAAAGTTACGTTTCAACGAATGCCGTATTTCTAAATAAAAATAAATTATTAGATTATTAATTAATATAAAAAAGAAAAATATATGTCAAAAATAATAGGTATAGATTTAGGTACAACAAATTCAGCTGTGGCTGTGATTGAGGGAGGTGCGCCCAAGATTATTGAGAACGTAGAAGGCAATCGCACTACACCTTCTGTGATAGCGACCGCTAAAAATGGTGATCGCATAGTCGGGCTTTTGGCCAAAAGGCAAGCAGTAACAAATCCTGAAAATACCATTGCAGAGGTAAAACGTCTGATGGGGCACCGATTTGATGATCCGGAAGTACAAAAAGATAAAGAAACAGCATCATTTAAAATTGAAGCAGGGGATGGAGGGGGGGTAAAAGTCAAAATGATGGATAAATTTTACCGTCCAGAAGAAATTTCCGCAATGATTTTACAAAAAATAAAAACTGACGTTGAGGCAAAATTGGGAGAGAAAATAACTGAAGCAGTTATTACTGTGCCTGCATACTTTAATGATGCGCAAAGAAAAGCGACAAAAGATGCTGGAGCTATCGCAGGCCTAGATGTAAAACGCATCATCAATGAGCCGACGGCAGCAGCGCTTGCTTATGGTTTTGATAAAAAGAAAAATGAAAAGATAGTAGTATATGATTTCGGCGGGGGAACTTTCGACGTGTCTGTGCTGGAGATCGGAGACGATGTTATTGAAGTAAAGTCTACCGATGGAGACAGTCATATGGGTGGAGGCGATATCGATAGAAAGATAATCCGTTGGATTGCCGAGGAATATAAAAAAGAATCTGGCATTGATGTGACGAAAGATCCTCTGGCACACCAGAGATTAAAAGAAGCGGCCGAGAAAACCAAACATGAACTTTCGACTACGATAGAGGCTGAAATAAATATTCCATTCATAACATCTGACTCATCTGGACCAAAGCATTTACTTCTGAAGATGTCTCGCGCTACGCTTGAATTGCTCGCGAAAGAATACATTGACCAATCTATTGAGATAACCAAAAGAGCACTTGCCGCATCGCCATTCAAAATAAATGAAATCAACGAAATCATAATGGTTGGCGGACAAACCAGAATGCCTAAAATCGTGGAAGCAGTGAAAAATCTTTTTGGTAAAGATCCGAATATGTCTATCAATCCAGATGAAGTTGTGGCTCTTGGTGCTGCTGTGCAGGCGGGAGTATTGCAAGGAGATGTGCGCGATGTACTACTACTTGATGTTATACCGCTTTCGCTTGGAATCGAAACATTAGGAGGAGTAGCTACAAAATTAATTGAAAGAAATACAACGATTCCATCAAGTAAATCTCAAGTATTTTCCACTGCCGCTGATAATCAAACTTCCGTAGAAATACACATTGTGCAGGGAGAACGCCCGATGGCATCCGACAATAAATCTCTCGGACGATTCATCTTAGACGGAGTTCCGCCATCACCTAGGGGGATGCCTCAGATTGAGGTTGCCTTTGACATCGATGCAAATGGAATTTTAAATGTTACTGCTAAAGATAAAGCTTCCGGTAAAACTCAATCAATAAAAATAGAGGCGAGCTCGGGGCTTAAAGAAGAAGAGATCAAAAAAATGCAAGCTGATGCAGAACTTCATGCCGAGGAAGATAAAAAGAAACGTGAAACCGTTGATATAAAAAATACCGCAGAGATGATTATCTATACTGCAGAAAAAGCATTGAAAGATAATGAAGCTAAAATTCCTGCGGAATTAAAAGATGGTGTCAATGCTAAAATCACAGTACTGAAAACTGCGAAAGATGGAACCGACTCGGATGCAATTAAAAAAGCGACAGAAGAACTTTCTGCTGAAATGTCCAAAATAGGGGAGGCTATCAGTAAGGCCGCGCCAGACGCTAGCGCAGGCGCGGCCCCTGAAGAACAAAATCCTGAAGTAAATCCTTCACCCGAAGGTTCGGGACCTACTCGGGATGCGGAATTTAAGGAGACTAAAGAGGGGGAAGGGGAAACACCAAAAGCATAAATTATGACAATCAAATTAAAAAATAATACATTTGTGAATTGTGGCACGGGCGTTAGTGCTCCCGAATCTGCAGACATAGAAGCTGAAGGCAATAAAGCATTTAATACTCATAAAATGTTTGATATCAGAAAGGACGAAAAGTCTTTTAATAAAGATGAAGACGTGTTTAAATTATCACCAGAGTTTTATGGAATGGGTGTAAATTTAAAATCTATGTGGAAAAAAATTAAATCTTCATTTAATTAAATTAAAAGCTTTTAGTTTTGAGATTTTTTGGTATAATATTAAGCATGGATCTCCCGGAAATACCTATAAATAAAGAGATTACTTATCTCGGAATTAGCACTTATCGGGACAAGAATACTCTTTTTGGCATTAAGCGCAAAGATAGGCGTCAGCATGTTTACCTGCTTGGAAAGTCTGGTACTGGTAAATCTGTGTTGATGTTTAATATGATTATCCAAAATATCCAAAACGGAGACGGAGTTTGCATGGTTGATCCGCATGGAGAAAACGTTGAAGCAATTCTCTCTGCTATTCCGTCACACAGAATGAAGGATGTAATTTATTTTAATCCAGCCGATGCTGACTATCATGTTGGTTTTAATGTATTAGAGCTTATCGATCCGCAGTACAAGCATTTGGTGGCTTCTGGACTGATGGGTATTTTTACTAAAATTTGGGCGAATGCTTGGAGCGCTCGAATGGAATATATTTTAAATAATTGTATTTTAGCATTACTTGATACTCCTGGAACGACACTTCTCGGCATACCTCGTATGCTAGTGGATAAAGATTATCGTCAGAAAATAATTTCTAATCTAAAAGACCCAGTCATTAAAGCATTTTGGATTCATGAATACGAAGCTTGGCAAGACAAATTTAGAAATGAAGCTATTGCTCCGATTCAAAATAAAGTTGGACAATTTCTTTCTACTTCTATTATTAGAAATGTCGTTGGTCAGTCGAAGAGTACTATTAATATCTTTGACATGATGAATGAGGGGAAGATTTTTCTGGTGAATGTTTCCAAGGGGCGTATCGGAGAGGACAATTCATCATTACTCGGTGGTATGATTATTACTAAAATTCAACTTGCCGCCATGGAGCGTGTACGTATTCCTGAAGAAACCAGAAGAGATTTCTACCTTTATGTGGACGAATTTCAAAATTTCGTGACTGACGCTTTCGCCGGCATATTGTCTGAGGCTAGAAAATATCGATTAAACCTAACGGTTGCTCACCAATACACTGCTCAGCTTATTTCTGACAAAAGTTCGGCGGTCCGAGACGCTGTTTTCGGCAACGTGGGTACAATGATAGTTTTCCGGGTGGGCGCAGACGACGCGGAATTTTTAGAAAAAGAGTTTGATCCAGAATTTACCCCTCAAGATATAGTAAATTTGCCTAATTATAAAGTTTATTTAAAATTAATGATAGATGGTGTAACATCTCGTCCTTTTTCTGCAAAAACCTTACCTCCCATGGTGAAATCTGGGAATAAAGAAATTGAACAAGAAGTAATACAGTCTTCTCGCGCCCTTTATTGCAGGCCAAAAGAAGTTGTTGAAAGAGAAATTAATAATTGGAGCGGAATGTCACTTGGTAATGAAAACGAATCTTCTTCATCTGGTGTAGAAAAATTTAAAATTATTTGCTCACTTTGCAAAAAAGAGGCCACTGTGCCTTTCAAGCCGGAGAAAGATCGTCCGGCATATTGCAAAGATTGTATAGCCAAAATAAAATCAGGAGAAGTGAAAGTAGAGAAAGGGTCAGAGAATCAAATTAAACATGATGAAACAAAATTTTATAAACCATTAGCTGATTTGGGCATAGAATTTCCTGTTAAAAATATGGTGGGCATGGGGCAAAAAGAAGGAGAAAAAAATGGGGGAGGGGATAGACATCCAGAAAGAGCCATTGGTCATATGGGCAAGTCCTCTGTGCCTGCGAATAATTTATCTTTAGCAAACAAGTCTGGAATATTTGGGGCTATTAAAAAAGTTTTTAATAAAGAAGAAATAACAGTCCCGACCAAAATCGAGACAAGGAATTCGGCTTTAAGAGAAGTTTTAAATAAAACTTTAGGAGCCGTACCCCAGCCGAATCAGCTTAAGGCTGATTCGGCTGATACTAGAGAGCCAGTTTTGACTAGCGCGAATTTAGGTGGATCTATTTCCCTCGATACTCTTAAGAGTAAAATTAAAGAAGTTGTACCTCTTAAAAACAAGGCCGCTAGTTCAGAAGATATGAATAAATTAAAGGATTTGATTTCTCAAACGGCTCCCTCCACAGGCGGACAGGCAAATGCTGTAACTGAACCCTTTGATTCTTCTCAGGACAAGCCGTTAGCGATACCCACTCCTCCTTCTTCGACAAGTTCAGGCCATTCAGACTCTGAAAAGTCTTCAAGCTCGATGAAACCTACGACCACCCCCGCATCGCCATCTGCGCCATCTGCTTCCGCTCAAAGCGCAAGCGGGCAAAAGAAAGCCAAAGAAGTACCAGAAGATGTCCTCCGAAAAATTTTAGAATAGGGTATTATTCTAGCATTTTGCAAAAAACTGCAATAAGAAAATATGCAAAGTGAAACCAAAAATTGTAAAAAGTGTCAACAAGATTTCGTTCTTAATGCGGATGATTTTGGATTTTATGAAAAAATGAAAGTGCCGGTGCCTAAGATCTGTCCTGACTGCCGTTTCAAAATGCGAGCAGTCTTTCGTAACGAGCGAACTTTATACAATCAAACTTGCCGTCTATGCGGTCGTTCAGTGATCACCATGTTTCATCCAAATTCTCGGTACATCGTATATTGCAATGATTGCTGGATTTCTGATAAATGGGACGCATATTCTTTTGGCATGGATTATGATTCTTCCAAACCTTTTTTAGAACAATTAAAAGAACTTATCATAAAAGTTCCCAAGTCCGCCACCTATAGCAGTATACAAATGGGTCCCAATATCAACAGCGAGTATGCTAATTTTACCGGTGGCAACAAAGACGGTTATCTAGTTTTTAATTCGGGTCCGGGCAATGAAAACATAGCCTACTCGCGTGGCATTATCAAAGCTCGGGATGCGTTTGATGTTTACTACGGGGATGAAATTGAAAATATTTACGAAGGTGTGAACATTCACAAAAGTAACGGTGTAGCTTTTGGGCAAAATGTGTTTGACTGCATAGATTCTCGTTTCATTTCAAACTGTTCCGGCTGCCAAAACTGTTTCGGTTGTGTCAATTTGCGCCACAAGTCTTACCATTTTTTTAATGAACCGCTAGGACGGGATGAGTGGCTCGTACGCGTGGCTGAAACCGCCGGCAGTTATCAGAAGACAAAAGAAATGGAGGCTAAATTTTCCGAATTTTCTCTAAAATTTCCGCGTCGCAGCAATAATAACTTAAAAGTTGTAAATTGCACCGGCGATTACCTGTTTGAATCAAAAAATTGTCACAATTGTTTTGAAGTCTCTTTTTGTGAAGATATACGATACGTTTTTTCGGTAAAAATTGCCAAAGATTGCGCTGATATGATCGGTCACTGTCGCAATTCAGAACTTTTGTACAACGGAGTCGGGGTAGGGGCGGGTTCCAGAAACATCATTTGTGGTTGGTGGGTGGAAAGTTCTCAAGATGTGCAATATTCATTTGCCACGCGCCAAAGTAAGGATTGTTTTGGTTGTGATGGTATCAAGGGCGGGCATTTTGTGATTTTAAATAAACGCTATAGTAAAGAAGAATATGAAAAAATAAAAAATAGTATAATACAAGAATTAAAAGATAAGGATATTTATGGAGATTTTTTTCCTGTGGAGCTCTCACCTTTTGCCTACAATGAAACGATAGGTCAGGATAATATGCCTCTTACCAGAGAGCAGGCGCTAGTGGAAGGTTTCCGTTTTGAGGATAATATACAAAAAACAGAAGGCAAGGAGACAATGAAGCCCGAAGAAATTCCAGATCACATCAAGGATGTAACGGATAATATTTTGAATGAAGTATTGAGTTGTGTTCAGTGTTCCAGAAATTACCGATTAATCAAGCGCGAGCTTGAATTTTATAGAAAAATGCTTGTCCCCATTCCTCGAAAATGCTGGAACTGCCGTTTTACGGACCGTATCATTCGTCGTGGGCCTTATAAATCCTGGAATCGCAATTGTGACAAATGTAAAAAAGAAATTGTCACGAATTATTCACCAGGGCGACCAGAGATAGTATACTGTGAAAAATGCTATCAACAGGAAGTATATTAAATATAATAAGATAACACAATAACAGCGGTAGCGTCTATTAGGTTATTTTGGATTTTTATAGATTTTCAACTGGAATGTGATAAAATCAAGTTGTGGGTTAATTTACATGCAAAACGAAACGAGACAATGTCAAAATTGTAAAAAAGACTTTACAATAGAGCCAGAAGATTTTAATTTTTATGAGAAAATAAAAATGCCTCCACCGACTTTTTGTCCGGAGTGTCGGACGGTTAGAAGATTATGCTGGCGCAACGAAATGTCTCTCTTTAAAAGGAAATGCGATGCTCCAGGGCACGACGAAATACTTATTTCATTTTTACCTCCTGAGGAAAAACTTACCGTGTACTGCGCTAACTCTTGGTGGGGGGATAGCTGGGATCCGCTTTCATATGGTAAAGAATATGATTTTTCAAAACCATTTTTTGAACAGTGGAAAGATTTAAGAAACAATATTCCCCTTCAATCTCTTTCAAATATAAAAGCTACTAATAGTGACTATTGTAATGTTGCAGAAGGAAGTAAGGATAGCTATATGTGTTCTGGGGCTTGGAAGGTAGAAAGAACTTTTTATGCAAATAGGATTTCAGATACAAAAGACTCATCCGATCTATATTTAGTTCATCGTTCAGAGCTCTGTTATGAAGATGTAGTTTGCTCAGATAGTTATCATTTGTTGTATTCTTTAAATTGTAAAAGTTGCGTAGACTCGTATTTTCTGTATGACTGTATAGGTTGTACGGATTGTTTTGGTTGCAGTAATTTACGCAATCAATCACACTGTATGTGGAATGAACAGCTCTCAAAAGAAGAATACAATAAACGGTTGGCAGAATATGATTTAAAAGATTATAAAACTATTCTAAAACTTAAGAATAAATTTAAGGATGTATGTCTAAAATCCATCCATCGTTTCTCGCATCAAATAAAAACAGTAAATTCAACCGGAGATAATTTAGAAGGTAGTAAAAATTGTAAAATTTGTTTCGATACAAATGGTAGAATAGAAGACGTAAAAAATTCCCATTGGCTTGCAGTAAGTGCCAAGGATGTTTATGACTCTGGACCCGGCATAGGATTAGCTGAACTTGTTTATGAGTCTTTTGATACCGGAGTAGGAAATTATCGCAGTCTTTTTACCAGTGTAGTCTATGGTTCAAATGATGTCGAATATTCTTTTAATTGTCATGGGTCTTCCAATTTGCTTGGATGTATTGGCGTACGAAATAAAAAATACTGCATTTTAAATAAACAATATTCTAAAGAGAAGTATGAAAAATTAATTCCAAAAATTAAAAAACAGATGAATCAAGTGCCTTATATAGATAAAAGAGGCATTGTATATAAATATGGAGAATTTTTTCCAGCAGAACTTTCTACGTTTGGTTACAATGAAACTCAAGCACAAGATTATTTTCCAATTTCCAAAGAACAGGCAATTGAAATGGGTTATAGATGGCGTGATAGAAAGGCAACTGAATATCAGATTTCAATAGAATCGAAAGATTTACCTGAAAATTTATCTGAAGTTAAAGATTCTATTACGGAAGAAATTATTGGATGTGAAAATAGAGAAAAATTTAGTAATTATTGCAGGGGAGCATATAAAATAACCATAGATGAATTAAATTTATATCGAAAACTCGGGGTGCTCTTACCCAGGTTATGTTTTTTATGTCGTCATGAAAATAGATTAAAAATACGAAATCCAATGAAACTCTGGCATAGAAAATGCATGTGCGAGAAAGAAGGTCATTTTCATAGGGGAGAAGAATGCAAGATGGAGTTTGAGACTAGCTACGCTCCTGACCGACCCGAGATAGTATACTGCGAAAAGTGCTATCAACAGGAAGTGTATTAATATGTTAATATTGCTGTTATGAATATAACAATTTTAGATCATAAAATAAATGCAGAAGAAGTTAAAAAATTAGCTAATCTTTGGTATGGAACAATGATAAAAGGTACAGTTGATATTAAACTTGAGCGAGTTGCTTTAGGAGGGGATTATCATATTGAATCTTCTGAAATACTGACGGGTTCTGGTTCAAAATTTGAAGACATATGGGGCTTCAATATTCGTTTCGAAGAAAACAAAGATGGAATTTTGGAATTTGATTCTATGGTGAATATCAAGCCGAACTTTGGTAATCGCTCTCGCGAAGTTAATAATGAAGAAATAATAAAAAAAGCCACTCGGATTATTTATAAATTTATTGAATTGAAATAATGATCGAGAAAAATTCACTTTTCTATATGGCAAATTTATATCCTGAAATCGGCAGGCTTTTTTCTTTTCTTGATTCAAATAAAATGGAGGCTGCCGATAATGCAAAAATTCGCGCACTTAAGATTGTTGATCATATTTTATCTTTTAAAGATATTAAACCTGCTGGACGCGAAGAATGGAGTGTGATAAAGAATTTTATTCTTGGTTACAATAAGCTTGATCCATTTGAGAGAATTATTTTAGAAAAATATGCCGAACCTTTTTCCTACAAATTTATGCTAAAGTATAAATAACATGCCCAAGCCGAATCGAGTCCAAATAATCAAATATGGTCCACCTCCGCCAGAGTTGCCTGTTTTTGGCAAGGTTAAACCAGAGGACGTTTCTTTTATTGGGCGAACGAATTATGTCGCTTCCCTTGAAGAGAAAAAATTTATTTTTGGTATCAAGCGAGTAGATCGCAGAAGACATCTTTATATCATAGGAAAGTCTGGTGTCGGTAAAACAAAATTGCTTGAGCTTTTCATCCGTCAAGATATTACCTATGGTCATGGTCTGTGTCTTATTGATCCACACGGAGATGTGGTAGAAGCGATATTGGACTATATACCAAAAGAGCGCATAGAAGATGTATGTATTATTGATCCGCCAGATCTTTTATTTCCGGCTTCTTTCAATCCTCTTGCAAATGTGGATCCAATGTTCAAGTTTCAGTTGACACAGGGGCTGATCGAAGTTTTTCAGAAACAGTTCGGAGCGAATTGGACGCCTCGCCTTGAGCATGTTTTCCGTTTTACTTGTTTGGCGTTGCTTGATTATCCGCACGCTACCATGCGTGGGATGATCTCAATGTTAACTGACAGAAATTATAGACAAAAAGTAGTGGAGTATATTACTGACGATATGGTGAAAAGATTCTTCGCTATTGAATTTGCTGATTGGTCGGAGAAATTTGACACAGACGCCATTATTCCGCTTGTGAATAAGCTCGGACAATTTCTCTCTGATCCGCTACTGCGAAATATTTTCGGTCAGAAAGAAAATAAAATAGACATAAGCAAGCTCATGAATGATGAAAAAATTATTCTGATCAATCTCTCCAAAGGTCGCCTCGGAGAAGAAAATTCTTCTTTTCTTGGTTCTATATTTTTAACAAAAATAAAACAAGCAGGAATGGAGCGTGCCGCTATTCCAGAAAAAGAACGTAAAGATTTTTATCTTTACGTAGATGAGTTTCAAAACGTGGTGACCCAAACATTTGAAAATATTTTATCTGAAGCTAGAAAATACGGACTAAACTTAACCATCGCGCATCAATATGTCGGTCAAATTATACAGAAAGTACATCAAGCTGTGCTCGGAAATGTCGGGTCCGTTATAACATTTCGTGTCGGTGGAGAAGACGCAGTGAAATTAAAACCAGAATTCGCCCCTCTATTCGATGTCAAAGATATGATCAATCTTGCGGTAACGGAATTTTATATAAAGATGACAATAGACGGAGAGTCGTATGATCCGTTTTCAGCCGAGACGCTTCGTGTTCTACCTCCACCGCATCCTTCATACAGAGAAGAAATTATCACCGCATCTCGCAGAAAATATTCAATACCCAAAGATGCCGCAGCTAAACTCATCGCCGAAGAAGAAGCCACAATAATTCGAAGCGCGGAAGAAAAAGCGATTATTGAAGGAAAAACAAAAATAAAAGCTAAAGAAATAAAAGATACCGAGGAAGAAGTTGTGTCAGTAGAAGATAAAGAACAGGGAGAAATTAAAGATACGGGTCCGAAAAAGAAAGCTTCACAAGAAGCCGAGCCTATGATATAGTCTTAAATTAGAAATTTTAAGTTATTAATTTTATGTCAAAAGATTATTATCAAACCCTGGGAATAAATAAGGGCGCATCAAAAGAAGAAATTAAAAAAGCTTTTTATAAATTGGCGCACAAATATCATCCTGATAAAAAGGGTGGCAACGAAGGCAAATTCAAAGAGGTAAATGAGGCTTACCAAGTACTCTCTGATGATGGAAAGCGTTCAAAATATGATCAATTTGGATCTGGTTTCGAAAACATGGGAACTAATGAGGGTGCTCAAGGTGGATTTGGTGGATTTGATTTCAGTGATTTTGCTGAAGGATTTTCCGCTCAAGGCGAATCCGCCTTTGGGAATTTGAATGATATTTTTAGTGATTTCTTTACAGGAGGAGGTAGAGCACAGGCTAGACGAGGCAGAGATATTTCAACTGAAATTCAAGTTTCTTTTTCGGACTCAATCTTTGGTATAAATAGGAAAATTTTAATTACCAAAACCTCTAACTGTCTTACATGTAATGGTTCTGGAGCAAAAACTGGATCTACTATGGCAACCTGTAAACATTGTAACGGTCAAGGCAAAATACATGAAACAAAGAGGTCCTTTCTTGGTAATATTTCTAGTACGAAAATTTGCGAGAACTGTTATGGTACAGGTGAAGTACCAAAAGAAATTTGTGATAAGTGTAAAGGTAAAGGAGTGCTTCGTCGTGAAGAAGAAATTTCTATCGTTATTCCGGCTGGAATACGTGATGGAGAAATGATTCGCATGTCAGGCATGGGAGAGGCAATTTCCAAAGGAACAATGGGGGACCTTTATATAAAAATAAATGTGGCGTTACATCCTGTGTTTAAACGCGAAGGTAGCGACTTGGTGATGAATTTAAATTTAAAGCTTTCTGACGCGCTTTTGGGGAGAGAATTCCCCATACAAACTCTTGATGGAGAAATCAAAGTGATAATTCCAGAAGGCGTCGGTATAAATGAAATTCTTCGTGTACGAGGTAGGGGTGTGCCAATGTCAAAAAGCAAGCGAGGAGATATCTTGATTAAATTAAATATCAAACTTCCCGGGAAACTATCTCGCAAGTCCCGCGAAATCATAGAAGAACTCAAAGAGGAGGGGATATAAATGAATAAAGCTAAAGTAATTTTGATTCCTGGCAATGGGGGTGCAACACCACAAGATGGATGGTTCCCTTATTTGGAGCGTGAATTACCTAAATTAGGGGTTGCAGTAATTAATAAACAATTTCCAGATCCAATTTTAGCGCGGCAAGAGTTTTGGGTTCCTTTTATTAAAGAACTGGGCGCAGATGAAAATACAATACTAATAGGCCATTCATCAGGAGCTATTGCTGCCCTACGATTCGCTGAAAAAAATAAAATTTTTGCCACTCTTTTGATTGGCGCCTACTATACTGACTTAGGAGAGGAGAGCGAAAAGAAAAGCGGATATTTTATAGATCCATGGGAATGGGAGTCCATAAAAAATAACCAAAAATTCATTATTCAATTTGCGTCCACAGACGACCCCTTTATTCCAATAGAAGAGGCTCGTGTTCTTAGCCGAAACTTAAATACAGATTATCATGAGTATACGGACCAGAAACATTTTATGAAACTAGAATTTCCCGAACTCGTTGAAGTTTTGAAATCAAAATTAAACTAAATCTTAGAAATTTTTTGCCCTTCGTTTGTATCCTTGACTTCGTAACCCAGAGAATTTATTTTTTCTCGCAATTCATCAGATTTTTTGAAATCTTTATTTTCACGGGTTTGCTCTCGCTCTTTTGCAAGTTTTTGTATTTCTTCTGGAATTTCTTCTTCTTTTAAGTCTGCGAATCCAAGCCCCAAAACTTTTTCAAAATCTAAAACGGTTGCTTTTTTGTCAGCTGTAGAAAGATTTTCATCTTTGAGTACATCCCAGAGCACTGTCAGTGCCCGCGGGGTGTCTAAGTCATCTTCCAGGTATTCTTTAAACTTTAATTTGTACTCTGCGCTTATTTTACCGATCTCTTTTCCTAAAGCCGCGTAGAGCCCGTAAAGCCGTTTTAGGGCTGTTTCTGCGCCTTCTAGGGCTTCCCAGACGAAGTTTGCTCTTGTTCTGTAATTTGCCATTAAAAGCCAAAATCTATAGGCTATTGGGTTAATACCCCTATCCATAATGTTCTTCAGAGTATAAAAATTATTGGCTGATTTAGCCATTTTTTTCTGGTTTACCAGTATCCATTCATTATGCATCCAGTAATTTACAAATTGTTTACCAGTCACGCCTTCTGACTGCGCTATTTCGTTCTCATGATGAGGAAAGATATTATCCACTCCACCAGTGTGTATGTCTATTTGTTCTCCTAGAGTTTTCATAGACATTGCTGAACATTCAATGTGCCAACCGGGGCGACCTTTCCCTAAACCTGTTTCCCAAAATATATTTCCGTCTACTTTTTTATTCCAAGCCTTCCAAAGCGCGAAATCTTGCACATTTTCTTTATCGTATTCATCAGACGCTATTCTGCCCGAGGCATTTTCTCTTTGATTTTCCAATACGAGACGTGATAGTTTGCCGTAATCTTTAAATTTTTTAATATCAAAATAAATAGAACCGTCCTCACTTTTATAAGCCAGTCCCTTTTCTAACAATTTTTCTATAATCAATACCATATCATCTATGTAATCAGTGGCCTTTGTAAATTTTGTTGGCTCCAGCATGTTTACTGACTTTATATCTTTAAAAAATTCTTTAGAATAAAATTCTGTAAATTCTTCTAATGTTTTTCCTTCCTTTTGCGAATCACGAATTGTTTTGTCATCAATGTCAGTTAAATTCATTATATGTTTGACTTTTAATCCGCTATATAACAAAACACGCTTTAAAATATCAGCAAAAATATAAGCACGTAAATTGCCTATATGGGCATAATCATAGACTGTCGGTCCACAGGTATACATCCGGACTTTTCCTTTGTCAATAGGGAAGAATAGATCCTTTTTGCGCGATAGAGTATTGTAAAATATCAAAGCCATCCGTTATGAAAAATTTAAAAATTGTAATATGACCTTTTAACCAATCTCGCAGATTTTCATGCGGGACAGGTCCTTTTATATTAAGCCATATTTGCTTTTTTTACAACTTTTGTGTAATATAGCCCAATATGAAGACAGATGAATTTGCAGTCATACAAACAGGCGGGAAGCAATATAAAGTCTCCAAGGGGAGCGTATTTTCTATTGAAAAAATAAAGGGAGAGTACAAGAAAGGGGATAAGATATCTTTTGATAAAGTCTTGCTCGTTGATGATGGCAAAAATACTACTATCGGTACACCCTATATTAAAGGTGTACAAGTCGACGCTGAGATTATGGAAATCGGTCGTGCCAAAAAAATTCTAGTTGTAAAATACAAACAAAAATCTCGCTACTTGCGTAGGAACGGCCACCGCCAGCCATTTTTTAAGGTGAAGATTATTTCCATAAAATAAATTTTATCAATATCTATTGCCTATTTTTTAATGCATTTTTGAGAGTATCGTTGTCTGAATACTCTAGTTCTGTACCAGTAGAAAGACCCTTACCAAGAGAGGAGATTTTTATGCCTGCCCTGAGCTTGGTCGAAGGGTTTAATTTTTCCACAATTTCGTTTAGTTGTTCCCGGACATAAGAATCAGTATGGTCACCTTGAGGATTTAATGAAAAAGCGAGAATTATTTCCCTTAAATTTTCTCCTTCTTTTTTAATTCTTTCTTTTAATTCCTCAATTCTGATTCTTTTTTTAGTATTTTTTTCAATGATCGGGACCAGTCCACCGAGGATAAAATATTTACCATTATAAACTCGGCTTTTCTTTACACTTTCCAAATCGGAATCTTTTTCAACTACCATTAGGGTAGAGGTATCTATATTTACGTTCATACAAATATTACAAGTTTGATCTTTTTCTTTATTTATAATAAAAAATCTAAAACATTCCTTGCATTGCGTTACTTCTTTTTTTAAATTCAAAATTAGACTGGATAAATTTTCTACGTAACTTCCATTTCTAGACATTAAAAAATAAACAAAGCGCTTGGCTTGCCTCTCCCCAATACCGGGAAATTCTTTAAAAATCTCACTTAACTTGTCTATAATGTCCATTTAAAATTCATCCAAATCCCCTTTTACTTTTGACGGAGAGAATTCACTAATATTACTTTTTTCAAGGTTTAGGAATGTCGTTGTTTTTTCATCAAAATAGAGCTCAATTTTACCGGTTGGACCATTTCTATGCTTTTCAATTAAAATTTCAGCAATATTTGTTTTTTCCGATTCATCTTTTCCTTTATCTTCTCTGTGAATAAACATTACAACATCTGCGTCTTGTTCTATGGATCCTGAATCGCGAAGATCAGAAAGGCGAGGCTTACCCCCACGAGACTCTACTGCGCGGGAGAGTTGAGAGAGTGCGAGCACCGGCACGTCTAATTCTTTTGCCAAGCTTTTGAGTGATCTTGAAATTTCGGTCACTTGATTTACCATGGAATCATAATTTTTAGAAGTTGTCATTAATTGTAAATAATCAACAACGATAAGGTCCAGCCCTTTTTCCGCTTTTAGCCTGCGGGAAAGAGCTTTCATGCGGACAATGGAATTTCCTGGCTGGTCGTCAATATAAATTTGCGCTTTTGCCAGCTTGTCCAGCGAATCTCGCAGTTGAGAAAATTCTCTATCCGAAGAAAGACGTCCTGTGCGTAAATTCCAAGCATTTACACGGCTTTCGGCGGAGAGCATTCTGTCCACCAACTGTTGTGAAGACATTTCTAGAGAAAAAATAACTACAGATTTTTCATGGATGACTGATGTCATGCGAGCAATATCAAGCGCGAGAGTTGTTTTACCCATACTGGGTCTTGCGGCAATAATAACCAAATCAGCCTTTTGTAAACCTGAAAGTATAGTATCCAAGTCTCGAAAACCAGTCGGAAGTCCGCGTAGCATTCCTTTGTGTTCGTGTAATTTCTCTAGACGTTCATATGCTTCCGGTAGAGCATCTTTTAAATTTACAAATTTTTGATTTTTTGGAGAAGAAACAACACTAAAAATTTTCTTTTCTGCCATGTCTAAGATGTCATCCATATGATCATCTCCTTCTTCAAACGCAAGTTCAGATACATAATCTGCCGCTTCTATCAAACTTCGTAGGACATATTTTTTCTGCACAATATCAGCATAATGTTTTACATTAGTAGAGGAGGGAACAATATTAACTATTTCTGCTAGATACTGATTGCCCCCAATGTTGTCGAGCAATTTCTGTTCGTGTAGTTTAGTAGACAAAGAAAGTATGTCTATCGGCTCATTTTTTACAGACAAGTCAAGCATTGCTTGGAAAATCATCTTATGCTTTTCAACATAAAAAGAATCTGGACTTACCATATCTTCTACCTCATGCATGGCGTCTTTGCGAAGCATTATTGACCCTAATACCGCGCGTTCGGATTCAATGCTTTGGGGAGGAATGCGTAGGTTATTTTTCATATTATTTTTTATGTTTCTGACCATTAAGCCATTTTAACACAGTAGAAAAATTGTCAAAGCCTAAAAGTGGGTAAGATGTTATTATAATGTGGAGAAATATGATAGTATATTTTTATGGGAAATATAGAGAAAATAGTGCTTACGGGTGATAGACCAACCGGAAGACTGCATTTGGGGCATTACGTAGGTTCAATAAAAAATCGTATAAAATTACAAAACGAAGTTAGTAAAGCTTTTTACATGGTTGCAGATGTTCAAGCACTTACAGATAATGCTGATAACCCACAAAAAATTAGAAACAATGTTGTCGAAGTTGTGTTAGATAATTTAGCTTGTGGGGTTGATCCAAAGAAAACAACTTTTTTTATTCAATCTCAGGTGCCAGAAATTGCTGAACTTACTGTTTTTTTTATGAATCTCGTAACTTTCCAGCAACTGTCTCATAATCCAACCATTAAAACAGAACTCAAAGAAAAAGGATTTGTAGAAAGTACCCCGTTTGGATTTTTAGCTTATCCAGTCTCTCAGGCGGCAGATATTCTTTTCTGTAAAGCCAATACAGTTCCCGTAGGTATAGACCAGATGCCAGTACTTGAACAAGCGAATGAGATTATAAAAAAATTTAATGCAACTTATGGCGTTGATTTATTTTCTAAAATTACTGGTGTTGTTAGTAATATCTCGCGTCTTGTCGGAATAGACGGAAATTCAAAAATGTCAAAATCTTTAGGAAATTGCATTTACCTTTCAGATTCAGATAAAGAAATCGAAGAGAAAGTTATGCAAGCTTATACTGATCCGCACCATATTCATGTAGAAGACAAAGGTAAGGTGGAAGGAAATGTTGTATTTACGTACCTTGACGTGTTTGATGAAGACAAAAAAAGTGTAGCAGAACTCAAAGCTCAATATCAAAAAGGTGGATTAGGGGACGTTGTTTTAAAAAAAAGATTAACCAAAATTTTAGTTGATCTCATAACTCCCATTCGTACCAAGAGAGAAGAGATTGCAAAGGATCCTGAACTTGTAATGAATATTTTAAAAAAAGGAACTGAAATTGCACGGAAAGAAGCAAAAAAAACAATGATTGAAGTACGTAAGGCTCTTAAAATTGATTATTTTGATTAGCGAAGAGCATATATAAATTTATTTATATAATGTCCGAGTGAAGTCAAAACATTGTATCCATTTATATTTTGATTAAAAATTTAACAGTTTTAATATCATCATGCTAGTATGGTGATGTATTAAAATAGATTAATAAAATAAAATAAAATGAAAAATAATTCTGAACAGTATAAAAAAGAAGTTATAGACGTCATTTATAAAATTGCTAAAGACAAAAGTCTTTTGGCTGATTTTGTGAGGGACATATTAACACCTAGAGAATTTGAAAATATAAGTGTGAGATGGCAAATAGTGAAACGCTTAGCGGGAGGGGAGTACCAGCAGGCAATAGCAGATGACTTACATTTAGGGGTTGCTACAATTACTCGGGGGTCACGAGAAATGCGTAAGAAAGAAGGAGGTTTTAGAAGAGCCTTAAAAGTTGTCCACAGATAAGAAAATATTGCGCTTGCTTTTATTTTTTATATATACTAGCATGCTAGTATGCTGATATTAAGAAGTTTCCAAATCAATAGGGGGGATAGGACTAATAAATCATCAAATAAATCTTGGTGGGGCGCAGAGTTTTCTGCTTTTGCGCTGTTCTGTTGATTTCTTTTTATTTATTCTCTCTCAAACCAAACAAGGAATCCATTAAGTGGCGCAAGAGTGTCACTATTTTTGTTCTTTGGAGGAATCTATGATCTCAGAAGTTGAGAAGCTTGTCTGCAATCCAAGCATTGAAGTAGTTCGCGACCTGTTTTTAGTCGCGGAAAATGGACCCGTAAAAATTTATGGGTTCTGGGTTCAGGAGGTTCCAACACCTCCCAGGAAGGAGACAGAAGATCCTCTCGGGCGGTGATTATCAGCGAGCGGTGGGTGGCGGTATTTACCACACCCACTAGCTCTAATTTTAAAAGATATGAATTCAAAAATAAAAAATGGATATTTCAATAACTACGGCGGAGCGTATGTACCCGAGATGCTTGTTCACGCACTTCATGAAATAGAAGACGAATTTAACAAGGCAATGAAAGATAAAAAGTTTCAAAAAAAATTCAGCGAACTCTTAAAATTTTTTAGTGGCAGACCGACTCCTTTGATTTTTGCTAAGAATCTTACTAAACATTTTGGCGGGGCAAAACTTTATTTTAAAAACGAAGGCGCAAATCATACTGGTGCTCATAAGATTACACACTGTATTGGCCAGGCTCTAATAGCCCGAAGGCTTGGCAAAAAAGAGCTTATAGCAGAAACTGGTGCGGGACAGCATGGGGTCGCTACGGCAACTGTTGCAGCCAAGTTTGGTTTAAAGTGTAAAATTTTTATGGGGGAGGTAGACATTGCTCGCCAAAGACCCAACGTTTTCTTTATGGAACAGCTTGGCGCTGAAGTTGTCAGTGTATCTTCCGGTAGTAAAACTTTGAAAGATGCCGTGAATGAAGCATTAAAATATTGGATGGCAAATACAGAGGAAAGTTATTATGTAATTGGCTCTGTTCTCGGCCCACATCCATACCCATTAATGAATAGAACTTTTCAGTCAATAATTGGAAAAGAAATTAAAAAACAAGTAAAAGAAAAAGAAAACAGTCTTCCAGATTTTATTGTTGCATGTGTTGGTGGAGGCAGTAATGCCATAGGTGCGTTTTATGACTTTATAAAAAATAAAAGAGTTAAACTTGTTGGTGTCGAAGCTGGAGGGGTTGGGAAAAAACTTGGTGAAAATGCGGCCAGGAAAGAAAATGGAAAGCTTGGAATTTTTCAAGGATACAAATCACTTTTTCTTCAGACAAATGAAGGGCATATAGCTCGGACACACAGTGTGGCGGCTGGATTAGATTATCCAGGAATGGGTCCCGAACTTGCAGAGCTATCTAAAAAGTGCAGAGTTGAGCTTGATTCTGCAACAGACAAGGAAGCAATTAAGGCTTTTCAAATTACTGCAAAATTCGAAGGGGTAATTCCAGCTTTAGAATCTTCCCATGCACTTGCCTATGCTTATAAAATTTTACCAAAGTTATCGAAAGATAAAATTGTGGTAGTGAATATCTCAGGTAGAGGTGACAAAGATTTGTTTAATGTAACTCGAGCAGTCAATGACCAAGAATTTAAAAAGTTTCTAATTGAAGAAATAAAAAGATATGAAAAATAATTTAGATCAGGTAATAGAAAAAATAAAGGGGAGAAAAAATATTGGGATTATGGCACATCTTGTGGTAGGGTATCCAACCCTGTCATTTTCTAGAAAAATTGTCATAGCACTAGTGAGGGGTGGAGCAGATATAATTGAAATTCAGATCCCTTTCTCTGATCCGATGGCTGATGGGCATCTAATCGTTGAAGCTTGTCAGCAATCTTTGGAAAATGGCACAAAAATTAAAGACAGTTTTGAATTAGCAAAATTTGTAAATAAAAATTTAAAAACCCCTATAGTCCTAATGACATACGCTAATATTATAATTCATATGGGTATAGAAAAATTTTGCATTAAATGTAAAAAGAATTGTATTTCTGGAGTGATTGTGCCCGACCTTCCATATGATTCTGAAGAAGGTAAAAAGCTAAAAAAATACACAGTGAAATACAGAATTCATTTTATTTATGTAATTTCTCCTGCAATAGAAAAGAAAAGACTTCAAGAAATTAAAAAACTAGCAAGTGGATTTCTTTATTGTACATCTAGACAGGGCATTACAGGCACCGGTAAACAATTTTCTAAAAATATCAATTCATATCTTACTCGAGTGAGAAAAAATTCTTTAATTCCACTGGCTGTTGGGTTTGGCATTTCTTCACAAAAAGATGTTTTTCTGATAAGAAAACATTCTGATATTGCAGTTGCTGGTAGTGCAGTAATTAATCTTATTAAGAAAAACAAAACTTCAAAAATTTTAGCTGTAATTAGTCGATTTATATATAAACTTATAAAATAGAAAATATTTTTTAATCTTTTCTTTATATGTTAGAATATTCCAATCATGACCCAAAAGCAAGCGCTCGATATTTTAAAAACTGGGGCGAATGTTTTTTTGACGGGTGAACCGGGAGCGGGGAAGACGCATACGGTGAATGCTTATGTAAATTATTTGCGCGGGTGCGATGTCGAGCCGGCGATTACAGCTTCGACGGGAATTGCCGCGACGCATATTGGCGGGATGACGATTCATTCTTGGAGTGGTATTGGCATTAGGACAAAATTAGATAAATATGATTTAGATAAGATAGCCAGCAGCGAATATATTGTAAAACGCATCAACAGAACACGAGTGCTCATCATTGACGAAATTTCGATGCTCTCTATGAATATGCTCGACATGATAGATATGGTTTGCCGTGAAATAAAACAAAAGAGTGAAGCATTTGGTGGAATACAAATTATTCTGGTAGGGGACTTTTTTCAATTACCACCTGTTATGAAAAGAGATGATATAGAAGAAAAAAATAAACAGAATTCACTGATTACGGAAGCAAGGCTTTCGCAAATGTTTGCATATGGTGCAGCGACTTGGGAGCGTACGCGACCTGTCGTGTGTTATTTGACTGAACAACATCGTCAAGATGACGCAAATTTTCTGTCAGTACTTTCTGCTATACGGTCAAATTCTTTTAAAAAATCACACTTAGAGCATATAAAAAGTAGAAAAATAAATGAATATAATACACCCGCAAATATTACTAAACTTTTTTCGCACAATGTAGATGTGGATCGAGTAAATAATACTGAACTTTCGAAACTAAAAACAGAAATAAAATCATTCAAAATGTCGGCGAGTGGAAATGATAAACTAGTTGAGATTCTTAAAAAAGGATGTTTATCTCCAGAGAATTTAGAGCTTAAAGCTGGCGCTGTTGTGATGTGTACTAAAAATAATCCAAAAGAAAGATTTGTGAATGGAACTCTTGGAACAATTACGGGTTACGAAGAATTTAGCGGAAATCCAATTATTAAAACCAAGAATGGCAGAAACATAATTATTACGCCTATGGATTGGACAGTGGAAGAAAATGGAAAAATTCGCGCGCAGATAACGCAAGTGCCGTTGCGACTTGCTTGGGCTATCACAGTGCACAAAAGTCAGGGGATGAGCATGGATGCCGCGGTGATGGATCTCTCGCAAGTATTTGAATTTGGGCAGGGTTATGTGGCTCTTTCTAGAGTACGTAGGCTCTCTGGACTTTATTTACTTGGCATGAATGCACATGCTCTCAAAGTGCATCCAGAAATTTTGAAAAAAGATATTGATTTTAAGAATAAATCAGGGGAGGCGGTGGAAGTTTTCGGTCAATTATCCGCTCATGGTCTCAAAAAAATGCACAATGATTTTATAGTTGCGTGCGGGGGAAAGGTTGGAAAAGAAACAGCAAAGGGCACGCCGTACTCGGCGCGCCCTAAAGCCTTTGCCGAGATCAGAGAGAAACATCCAAATGCGTATCGTCCATGGAGTAAAGAGCAAGACGAAGAACTCAAACAACTATTCACTTCTGGTGTTTCGATAGTAGATCTTATGAAAAAATTTGGCAGAAAGAGGGGAGGAATTAGGTCTAGGCTTGAGAAAAACGGACTGACAGGCTAACTGTTTTTATTTTTAAATTTATGCTAAAATAATTTCGTAATGAAAAATAGAGTATATATCAAAGATCTAAAAGACCATGTGGGAAAAGAAATTACCATCGCTGGATGGGTGGATGTTAGGCGTGATCAGGGCAAAATGGTGTTTTTTGATATGCGAGATGTGACTGGGAAGGTACAGTGTGTCGCGTTGCCGAGTCGAGCGGACGTAATAGAAAAGGGAAAAGAAATAAGACCTGAGTGGGTTTTAGAAATTACTGGGATTGTGAACAAACGCCCAGAGAAAAATATAAAAGCAGGGGTGTTAAATGGAGAAGTGGAGATGGAAGTGATAGGAATTGAAATTCTAAATAAAGCAGAAACTTTACCCTTTGATATCACGACTGATACTAGTGTAATCAACGAAGACACGCGTTTGAAATATCGATATCTTGATTTGCGTTCGGATCGTATGCAGAAAAATATAAGAATGCGAAGCGAATTTGTGAAAAGAGTTCGAGAGTTTTTGTTTTCTAAAATGTTTACGGAGATCGAAACTCCTCTTTTAACAGAATCCACTCCAGAAGGTTCACGGGATTTCGTTGTACCGTCTCGCATTAACCCGGGGAATTTCTATGCCTTGCCTCAGTCTCCCCAGCAATACAAACAACTCCTTATGGTGGGCGGTATGGAGAAATATTTTCAAATCGCGAGGGCACTACGAGATGAAGACTTGAGAGCTGATAGAGGTTTTGAGCATACTCAAGTGGATGTGGAAATGTCGTTTGTGGAGATGGAGGACGTTATGAACCTTATAGAAGAAATGATGACAACAGTAGTAGAATCTATGGGCTTTAAAATAAAACAAAAACCTTTCCCAAGAATTACCTATAAAGAATCAATGTCCAAGTACGGTGCTGATAAATTTGATATGCGAACAGAAGAAGAGAAAAAAGATAAAAATATACTTGCGTACGCATGGGTAGTGAACTTTCCATTTTTTGAAAAAACTGACGAAGGTAAGTGGACTTTCACTCACAACCCATTTTCCATGCCAATTCCAGAACATATAGATTGGCTTATGAAAGGAGAAAATATAGAAAATATTTTAACTACTCAATACGACCTAGTATGCAACGGTTATGAGTCTGGCGGGGGTTCAATTCGCGCTCATAAACCAGAAATCCTAGAAGCTACATATAAAGTTATGGGATATTCGCAAGAAGAGATAAAAGATAGGATTGGTCATATGCTTGAAGCTTTTAAATACGGAGCACCTTCCCACGGAGGTATTGCTCTGGGTGTAGAGCGTAATCTTATGAACCTGACTGGAGAATCATATCTGCGTGAAGTTGTAGCCTTCCCAATGACTAGAGGTGGAAAAACGGCAGTTATGAATGCGCCAAAGTCTTTAGAAGAAAAACAACTTAAAGAACTTGGTATCAAGCTCGTTAAATAATTCTTAAATGGATTACACAATCAAGGGTAAAGTGATACGAGGCGATGGTTATGGTAGGAAATTAGGTTTTCCAACTGTGAATTTAGAAACAAACGCAAAAGAATTACCAAAAGAAGGAGTTTACTCTGGGATGGCGACGTTCGATGGTAAAGAGTACTGCGCTGGAATTGTGATTGGTCCAAAAGAAAATGATCAGCATAAGATCGAAGCACACCTCATAGGTTACAGCGACGATGCATATGAGAAGGAAGTAATCTTGAAAATAAATAAATTTTTGAGAGAATATAAAAAGTTTGAAACCGAAGAAGAATTAATCGTGCAAATCAAAAAAGACATAGATATATGTTCACAGGTATAATTTCAAAAACTGCGAAAGTCAAAAATGTTAAACATGCAAGTGGTGGACTTTCTCTGGAAATTTCAAATTCTCTAAAGAAAATAAAAATAGGTGAAAGTATTTCCGTAAATGGTGTCTGTTCAACGGTAAAAAAAATAGGCAAAAATGTTATATTCGAATATATGCCGGAGACTTTGCGACTTTCAAATTTAGATTCTTTGCAAAAAGATGATACAGTAAACATTGAGCAATCTCTGAAATTCGGAGACAATCTTGACGGACATATCATGCTCGGGCATGTTGACGGAGCAGGTAAGATTGTTAGTATTAAAAAAGAAGGGAATTCGTCGGTTTTTGAAATAGAAATACCGGCTCAGAATTTCAGAAAGTACCTAGCATACAAAGGGTCAGTGGCAGTAGAAGGTATAAGTTTGACGGTTGCTAAAGTTCTTAAAAATAGTTTTATTGTAAAAATTATTCCACACACACTTCGAAACACCAATTTAAAATATAAGAAAAAAGGGGATATCGTAAATTTAGAATTTGATATACTTGCAAAATACGCAAATGCAAATAAAAAATAAACAATATAAATATCTAAATGGATCTAAATTAAAAGTATGCATTGTTGTGGCTCGCTTCAACGGTGAAATCACAAACAAGCTTTTAGAAAATGCGCTCCAAACTTTAAAAAAATGCAAAGTTAGTGATAAAAATATAAGAGTGGTTTATGTTGCTGGTTCTGTAGAACTGCCTTATGGTTTACATCAAATTGCACAACTAAGTAAATTTAAAAAACCCGATTTTCTGGTGGCGCTCGGGTGTATCATTCGTGGAGAGACTCCGCATTTTGATTATGTCGCCAAGATGGCGCAGGAGGGCGCGCTCGAAGTCATGCTTGAAGATGATATTCCAGTAGGCTTTGGAGTTCTTACGGTAAATAATTTAAAGCAAGCAAAGGTTAGAATTCATGTTGGGGGCGAAGCAGCTCTCGCGGGGCTTGAGCTTGCTCTATTAAAATAAATGGATAAAAAAGATTTACTGAAGAAAAAATGTATCCCATGTGAGAAGAAGGGGATTAAGCCTTTTGATAAAATGCAGGCAGAAGAATATATGGTTGATGTTCCAGGCTGGATACTTGATGAGAAAGCACAAAAAATTTCCAAAGAATTTAAATTTGCTGATTTCATCGGCGCGATAAATTTCGTGGAAAGAGTGGCTGACATCGCCGAAATGGAGGGGCATCATCCAGATATACATATAAACTATAATAAAGTGTTACTTGAGCTATGGACTCACGCCATCGGTGGACTTTCTGAAAATGATTTCATTGTTGCAGCAAAAATCGACGCGCATAATTAAAATTTTCTAACCGCTAAATTTGCCTTCGAAAATAATTTCTTCCAGCTTCTTTCTGTCGTTTGGCTTTTCGCCCTCGCGCAAACTCTCCGGCAGATCTTCGACTTTGCCATGCTTGCCGATGGCTATCATCATTTCCACAAAATAGTCGTCGGGAATGCCGAGTTCGGTTTTTGCCCGTGCATAATCAAAGCCGTTCATTCCATGAGCTACTAAATTCATGAACTGTGCTTGCAAAGCCAAATTTTCCCAAGCAGCTCCTATGTCGGAAGAATGATTTACATTATCTTTTCCATTATGCTCAAAAGTTTTCTTGGAAATAACTACAATCAATACTGCAGCTTTTATACACCAAGATTTATTAAAATCCACCAGAAGAGAAAATAATTTATCAAATTCCGGAGTATCGCGCATTGCATATATGAATCTCCAAGGCTGAGCATTATAAGAAGAAGGCGCCCAGCGTGCAGCATCAAAAAGCGTCATCAGCTCTTCTTTTGAAATACTTTCTCCCGACATTGCCCTCGGCGAATATCTTTTCAAAAAAATGTCATCAATCGGATATTCCGTTGTTCTACCATTTACTTCCTTCATCTACTAATTATACTCTATTACTGTGAATTACTAAACTCAGAAAATATCAACTTTTTTCCGGTACAGATTTTTTGAAGCTTAAAAAATCCTGAAGTTTACTCGCCGTCGCTCGCAAAACCCCTCCAAAAAGTTATATTTTATGAGTTTCGTAATTCACGACTATTAAAAAATTCTTTGAATTTTTTATAAAAAAGTATATAATATCGCTATGAAAATAATCTTCAAAAACAGCGTGAAAGATGTGAAAGAAGAAGTTCTTTTTGTGTCGATTGGCCCTAAAAATAACGACGAAATTGTGAGAGAAAACAAGGTGAAGACGCTTTATTTAAAGTGCGACGAAGAAGGCAAGATGAATTTGAGAAAATTGTACTTACTTTTGCGAAAAATGATAAATATAGCAAAAAATGCCAAAGCATCTAATATCGCTTTTTCTTTTAATGATTTCAAATTTAGCAATACTAAAATAGGGGAACAGGAACTCGGAGAAATAATCGGCACTCAGCTTGATTTTGCCAACTATGAATTTACTGAATACAAAACACCCCCAAAAGAAGGCTTTCCTTTGATCAAAGAAATTTATATTCTGGGAGTTTCCAAGGAAATACAAAATGCAATTTTAAAAGGAAATATTATTGCTGACGAAGTCAATAAAACACGTTCTCTCTCAAATACACCAGGCGGAGATATGACACCTTGTATTCTCGCGCAAAGAGCAAAAGAAGCAGTTAAAAATTTACCCGTGAGAGTAAAAATATTGGGTGAAAAAGAAATGTTCAAGCAAAAAATGCGAGCGATACTTTCCGTTGGGCACGGATCCGATGAGGAATCAAAATTTATAATTATGGAATATTTTGGCGGGCAGAAGAAAGAAAAACCAATAGTATTAGTCGGCAAAGGAGTTACTTTTGATACCGGCGGAATAAATCTCAAACCTTCCAACAGTCTTCTCGGAATGAATATGGATATGTCTGGAGGCGCGGCAGTCATACATACGATGGCGTTGGTTGCAAAAATGAAATTGAAAAAAAACGTAGTCGGCCTTATCCCTTCTGTTGAAAATATGGTCTCTGGAAAAAGTTGTCGACCAGGAGATGTGATTCGCTCAATGTCCGGACAAACAATTGAAGTATTAAATACTGATGCAGAAGGGCGAGTAATTTTGGCGGATGCGTTAACCTATGCGCAAACATACAATCCAGAAGTAGTAATTGATATTGCAACACTTACTGGAGCAGCATGTGTGGCATTGGGAGAAAGGGCTTCGGCAATATTTACCGATGATGATGATTTGTCAAAAATGATGGAGAGGGTTGGAGAGAAGACAGGAGATTATATCTGGCGTTTGCCTATGTGGGAAGAATATGAAAATGAAATAAAGGGAAGTTTGGGTGATTGGACTAATATTCATAATAAAGATTCTCGCTATGGCGGAGCTATTTATGGCGCAATTTTTCTCTATCAATTTATCAAGGGCAAAGCCGGAGGTGGAAAAGCTCCGAAATGGGCGCATTTAGACATCGCGCCTCGCATGACTTCAATGGCTGGAGAATATTTAGCAAACGGAGCGCTAGGAACACCAGTCAGACTTTTGTATAAAATGATCGAACAGTATGACTATAAATAAATAAATATAAAAATGGAAACGGAAATTTCAAATTCTTATCAAATAAAAATGACAGGTTTCGAAGGGCCATTTGGCCTTCTTTTGGAACTCATAGAAAAAAGAAAATTGTTCATAAATGATGTGTCTTTGGCTACTGTGACCGAAGATTACTTGGCTTATATAAACAAATTAGGCAATTTAGACAGAGCTATAATTTCCAGTTTTATTCTTGTGGCATCTACTCTTATCCTGATCAAATCAAAGTCGCTTCTGCCTAATTTAAATCTTACTTCTGAGGAAGAGAATGATATACATAATTTAGAAGAAAGGTTGCGTTTGTATGAACTCTTTATAAAACTTTCCGCAAATGTAAAAAGTAATTTTGGCAAGAAAATAATTTTTGCGCCACTGGAGAGAAAAAATGATGTGCTGGTATTTTTACCGGATGATCAAGTTACAAAAGAAAATATGATGAGTATAGTTCATGATGTCTTGAATTCAGTGCCCCAAAAAGTATTTTTACCTAAAGTTGAAGTACGCAAAGTTATAAGTATTGAAGAGATGATTGAAAAATTAACCGAAAGAATAAAAAATTCATTAAAAATGAATTTCAAAGATTTCAATGGAAAGACAGTTAATGGGTTTTCTTCGCGTGAAGAGAAAATAGTTATGATCGTGGGATTTCTTGCTATGC
>MFUJ01000003.1 GCA_001785675.1 Candidatus Nomurabacteria bacterium RIFCSPHIGHO2_12_FULL_37_29
ATTTTTCCACGAAATTATTTCCACGAAAACTTTCTGTCCTATTTTCGCGCCATTTAGCAATTTTTCGGGGACTAAAATATCTGTGTACATTTTTGTGTCATCTGGTTTTAAAAAAAATAAATTATTCTCTTTTTCCAAAATTCCAGCAAAGCCTTTTTTTGCGCGCGAGATTATTTTTGAAACTTCTGCAGTCTGACGTCCCTTGCCCTTTGGGTGAAATAGTATTTCTACCGTGTCTCCATGTAAAGCAGTATTCAGGTGTCTAAAATCAATTTCTGGGTCCAGTCCTTTATTTTTATCTGTGCCGATTGCTACATACCCTATGCCTTTAGAGGAGATAGAAATAATGCCCTCGGCCATAGCCTTACGGGCGAGGCCCTCTTTTTTATTTATTATGTTTTTCACCCTGTAAATATAGCATGAAATTGTCATTGACAAAAGACCTAAAATGTGCTATACTTTACAACGGATAGAGAGGCTAGCGAAAGCCCTCTAAAATTCTCAAGGAGAAACTGTACCATGAAAACGAAAACAATCAACAGACCGTTTTTGGTTTTGGTTTGGGAGATTGTCATTGTTGTCCTGTTGTTTGGGATTGTTGCGCACTATGGAGTATCTATACTCAATGGCGCAGAGACCGAGCCGACCTCAGCTTGCTCTATTTCCAACAAGGGGCTCGAGAAACCGGCTAAGGAGCTTCTCAAGCTCCGTTGCGACCTGGAGAAAGCAGAGCTCAAGCGTCGCATCCGCGACGCCGAGGTTGCAATGCCTCCGCCTCCAGTCATCCTTGAGGTAGGACCCATCGGGGTTGCCTCGAAGAATCGGTCGGTGACCACAGTCACCTACAGAGACGAAACAGGTCGAGCCTTTGAGGGTTCGGCCGGGTGGGCAAAACACGAGCAGGAACTGGGGAAGATCCAGGTAAAGCTCGAGAAGGCCAAAAACCCATCATGTGGCTGGGCGTGTCAATTTTTCAGCCCAGCAGGTCCAGGTTACGGTTACGCTGGCCCCGGTTATTCAGGAGGAGGGGTCAACACTAGCTCCGGCTACGGCTACTCGTCCTATGGTGGCTACGTCCAGGGGTATAATCCACCGGGCGGATACCATCGGCGCTAAGCGCCAAGGAGAATCGGTGACTCCTATAAGTTCACTGAAATATCAAAGGCGTTTCCAAACCTAGAAATTAGGCTCCGGAGGCGCCTTTTCTAGTTCTAATTGCATTTTATAAAATTTATGCTACACTCTTTTTACAATGTTAAAAATAAGACTTCAGAGAATAGGCAGAAAGAATGATCCGGCATTTCGAGTCGTTTTGACTGATTCAAAAAATAGTACCAAGAGTGGAAGATTTTTAGAAATACTCGGTACTTACAATCCCAAGGGAGACAAGACAGGGGAGAAGAAACTCAATAAAAATTTTCAGAATGACAGAATAAAATACTGGATAGGGAAGGGCGCAAAATGTTCTGACACGATGCACAATTTTTTAGTGCATGATAAGGTTATAGAAGGCAAGAAAATAAATGTATTACCGAAGAAAAAACCAACAATGAAAAGGAAGGAATTAAAAGCAAAGAAATAACTTGCCCCGCCATGGCGGGGTGAAGTATAATTACAGATAGAGCAGTCATCAGGTCGTAACACTGCATTGATTATAAAAATATAAATTCTGAACACATTATGGAAACAGACGCTGATAAGATATTTCTGGAGTATGTGGTAAAAGCTCTCGTTGATAATCCGAACGATATAAAGATTGATCGTACGGTGGATGAAATGGGAGTGCTCATTTCTCTTACTGTGAATCCTGCCGACATGGGTAAGATTATCGGGCGAATGGGCAACACTGCCAAAGCCATACGTACGCTTCTTCGCATCATCGGCATGAAAAACAATGCTCGAGTGAATTTGAAGATCAACGAGCCAGAAGGAGGCATGAGACCCGAGCAACACTCTCCTGGACACATGAGTAGCGCTCCAAGCTCACTCAAGACTGTAGACCAAGCGATGGAAGATTTGAAAGGGATATAGCAATAGCTAAACAAAAAGAAAAAACCATGATATGTTTATATTGTGGTTTTTTCTTTTAGGCGTTAGGCTCTAGATAATGCCTAAAACCTAATTGTCCAGTACCTAATTTCTATGAATTTCCATATAATCACAATTTTCCCTGAAATGTTCGATTCTTACTTAAAAGAGTCCATTATTGGGCGGGCGATAAAGGATAAAAAGATTTCAATAAAATTTTATAATCCCAGAGATTTTATAAAAGCACCCAAAAATAATTATAAGCCTGTGGATGACCGTCCTTATGGGGGTGGCCCAGGAATGGTGATGAGAGCCGAGCCGATTTTGTCTGCCGTTGAAGCTGTTTTTAAAAAGCTAAAAGCTAAAAAGCTAGTAAAGCTAAAAGCTATTTTATTTTCTCCTTCTGGTAAAAAGTTTGATACAGCTTACGCGAAAAAGTCCACACAAAAATATACGGATATTATTTTAATCTCGGGAAGATATGAGGGCATAGATGCCAGGGTGCAGAAAATATTGCGTGCTGAAGAGATTTCAATAGGGGATTATGTTTTGACAGGCGGAGAATTGCCAGCGATGATTTTGATCGATTCCATTTCTCGTCAGATTTCCGGGGTCTTAGGTAAATATGAATCACTCGAAGAAGAGAGAGTATCAAGTAGTGAAGTTTACACTCGCCCAGAAATTTTAAAATATAAGAGTAAAAATTACAAAGTTCCAAAAGTTCTGCTTTCAGGGAATCATAAAAAGATTGAAGAGTGGAAACAAAAGTAAAAAGAGTAGGTATCCCCAGTTTCTAGTTGACAAAAAAGTTGGGATAGAGTAGGCTGTTTGAGATTCATTGATTGAGTATCGGATGCAATCCCGTGTATATTACTAGGGTTTTAGCTTAATCATAATACTAAATAAATTTTAAAGAAGCTAGAGAAAAGCATTTTTCGTGTGTTTTTCTTTCGCTTTTTGGTTTATTTGGACTAAAATAATATGACCACAGAAAAGGCTCGTCCGAAGAAATATTTTGGGAGATATAAAAAGTCTTTAACCAAGTTCCCAAATTTAATTGAAGCCCAAGTAAAATCTTTTAAATGGTTAGTAGAGACTGGTATTTGGGAAGTCTTTAAAGAATTTTCTCCAATCAATGATTACTCTCTAAAAAAATTCCAACTCGAATTTACTTCTTTTTCGCTTGGCGAATCTAAGGGCGATGAAAACGATGCTAAAATTAATAAACTTTCATATCAAGGATTATTAAAGGCTCGAGTAAAATTGACAAATAAAATTCTGGGTACCGTAAAGGAACAGGAGATATTTATGTCGGAGCTGCCTTTGATGACTCCACATGGAACTTTTATTATAAATGGTGTAGAGCGTGTTATTGTGCCACAACTGGCGCGAAGTTTCGGGGTTTTCTTTACAGAATCTGAAAATAAGGGCAATAAATATTTTGGTGCTAAAATTATTCCTGCTCGCGGAGTTTGGATTGAAATAGAGTCGGAGGCGGATGGAGCAATTTATATAAGAATAGACAAAAAGAGGAAATTCCCAGCGACTGCGCTTCTGCGCGCTATGGGCTATGAAACCAATGACATGATATTAAAGGCTTTTCCGAATAAAGGTGAACTAGCTCTGAGCTTTGAAAAAACGATAAAAAATTGTTTAGAAAAAGATGGATTGAAAAGTTTAAATGATTCGTATATTGAAATTTACAAACGTCTTCGAGATGGCGACATGGCCACAGCTGATAATGCCAAGGAATTTATTGACTCTTTGTTTACTCCAGAACGGTATGATCTTTCCCCAGTTGGTCGTTTTAGATTTAATCAACGCTTCCTAAAACCGATGGACAACGTAGCATTAGCCCGTAGAACTATTTCCAAAGAAGATTTAGTCACGGTTATCATGCATATTATTACTCTCAACAATACCCCGGGAGCTAAATCTGACGACATAGATCATTTAGGTCAGAGACGTGTACGATTTGTCGGAGAAATTCTTCAACAGAAAGTGCGCACTGGTATGATGCAAATAAAGAGGAATATCCAAGATCGCATGTCCATCATTGACGTTGATATGGCAATGCCCATTGCCATTATCAATCAGCGTCCGCTCCAGGCTCGCATTAAAGAATTTTTCACTACCAATCAGCTCTCACAATTTATGAATCAGGAAAATGTGTTGGCTGAGATTGAACACATACGTCAGCTCTCTGCGCTTGGTCCAGGGGGACTCACTCGTGAACGCGCGGGTTTAGAAGTTCGTGATGTGCATCCTTCGCACTATGGAAGAGTTTGCCCGATTCATACTCCAGAGGGGCCGAATATCGGACTTATTTTACACCTTTCCACTTATGCAAAGATAAATGAATTTGGAATTATAGAGACTCCCTATGTGAAGGTTACAAAAGGACATTTAACTTCTGAAATAGTTTATTTAAATGCGCTTGAAGAAGAAAAATATAACATTGCTCATGCCGGAATTTCTTATGATGAAAATGGAAAAATTCTAGAAAAAATAGTAGAAGCTAGAATTAAAACAGAACCGGGAGTAGTTTCTCGTGACAAGATTGATTTCATTGATGTCGCAGCCAACCAAGCTTTTTCTATCGGAACTTCTATGATTCCATTTCTGGAACACAATAATGCAAACCGCGCCTTGATGGGAACTAACATGCAGAAACAAGCTGTGCCTTGTGTGCTCCCGGAAGTGCCTCTGGTTGCAACAGGTGTAGAAGAATTAGCATCAAGAGACGGGGGTAGAATGGTCATAGCGGAGGCGGATGGCGTTGTTTCTTATTTAGATGCAAAAAAAATAGTTGTTCAAGAAAAATCTGAAAAAAATACTGAGCGAACTTACAATCTAATTAATTTTATGCGCAATAACAACTTCGCTGTATTTCACCAGCGTCCGCTCATAAATGTTGGTGATAAAATAAAAAAGAATGATGTATTGGCGGACACTAGCAGCACCGTGGGTGGACAGATTTCATTAGGGCAGAATATTTTTGTTGCTTTCTTGTCTTGGTCTGGGTCAACCTACGAGGACGCCATAATTATTTCTGAACGTCTTGTAAAAAAGAGTAAATTTACCAGCGTGTATGTTGAAGAATTTACCGCTGTGGTTCGTGATACAAAACTAGGACCTGAAATTACTACTCGTGACATACCAAATGTTGGGGAACTTAAACTTAAAGATTTAGACGAAGACGGCATTGTTCGTATTGGCGCGGAGGTAAGAGAGAATGATATTTTAGTCGGTAAAATTACTCCTAAGGGTGAGACAGAGTTAACTCCTGAAGAGCGATTACTTCGTTCTATCTTCGCAGAAAAAGCGCGTGATGTAAAAGATACCTCACTACGAGTAGAACACGGTAAGCGTGGACGCATCATTGGCGTAAAAATTTTTTCTCGTGACCTCGGACATACGCTCGAAGCAGGAATTATTAAAAAAATTGTGATTGAAGTCGCCCAGATTAGGAATATTTCAGTCGGAGACAAACTCTCTGGACGACACGGGAATAAAGGAGTTATCTCAACAATTCTTCCGGAAGAAGATATGCCTTACACAGCTGACGGCACAGCAATTGACATTATACTCTCACCACTCGGTGTTCCTTCTCGTATGAACTTGGGACAAATTTTGGAAATGCATTTAGGAATGGCCGCGAACAGTTTAGGTTATCAAGCTATAGTTCCGCCATTCTTGGGCGCTAAACACGAAGAGATAAAAGAAGAATTAAAAAAAGCCGGACTTCCAGAAAATGGTAAATTAAAACTTTTTGACGGACGCACTGGAGAGGCATTTCATCAAGATGTGGCTGTCGGTTACATGTATATGTTAAAACTTCATCACATGGTGGAAGATAAAATTCACATGCGTTCAATTGGACCCTATTCGTTGATTACCCAACAACCTCTTGGCGGAAAAGCCCAAGGTGGAGGACAGAGATTTGGAGAAATGGAGGTTTGGGCGCTCGAAGGTTATGGCGCGGCTTATACGCTCCGTGAAATGCTTACTATCAAGTCTGATGACATCCTGGGTCGCTCTGCCACATTTGATTCTATTATAAAAAATGAAACAATCAGGCCACCGAATTCCCCAGCTTCATTTAATGTGCTCTTGAATTATCTAAGGGGGCTTGCGCTCGATGTGAATTTAAAGAAATTATAAAAATATGAAAACTTTAAACACAACTGAATTTGAATCTATCGCGCTTAGACTTGCTTCACCTGAGCAGATCAAAGAATGGTCTTTCGGAGAAGTTACCAAACCGGAAACGATAAATTATCGCACTGGCCGATCGGAACGCGGAGGTCTTTTTGATGAGAAAATATTTGGACCAGAAAAAGATTATGAGTGTTATTGCGGGAAATATCGCAGAATTCGCTACAAAGATATTATTTGCGAGAAATGCGGAGTAGAAGTTACTCGCTCTATAGTTCGAAGAGAAAGAATGGGGCATATCGAGCTTTCAACTCCCGTATCGCATATTTGGTTTTTGCGCGGTGTCCCTTCCAGGATGAGCATCCTCCTCAATATATCTGTTTCGGATCTAGAAAAAGTAATATATTTTGCGGGCTATATAATTACTAAAGTCCACGAAGATGAGAAGACAGCAGTGGTCCAAAGTCTGGACAAGGAATATAAAACTAAATTAAAAAATGCGGCGGACGATGAAACTCGGGAAAAATTAAAAACTTTACTTTCTGTTACCAAAAAAGAAATTGGAGAAATTTATGAAGGCAAGGTTTTAAATGAAATTTCTTTTCATCATTACTCTTTGAAATACGGGACCTGTTTTGAAGCCAATATTGGCGCCGAAGCTATCTATTCTATCTTTAAAAATCTAGATTTGAATAAATTAAAAGCTCATACCGAAAAGATGATAGAAAAGGCAAGTGTGGCCGAAAAAGAAAAATTGCAAAAAAGACTTTCCCTCATCCGTGCTATGACTTATGCCGGCATTCGTCCTGAATGGATGTTTCTGACCGTTATTCCAGTTATTCCGCCCGTGCTTCGTCCGATGGTAGCATTAGATGGAGGCAGGCACGCAACTTCCGACTTGAACGACCTTTATCGTAGAGTTATAAATAGAAATAATCGTTTGAAGAAATTGAAAGAGATCAATGCTCCAGATGTGATCTTACGAAATGAAAAAAGAATTATTCAAGAAGCTGTTGATGCGTTGATTGATAACTCAATTGCAAAACAAAATGATTCTGCCGCGATGAGTCAATCTCAAAAGCGTCCCTTAAAATCACTGTCAGATAATTTGAAATCTAAACAAGGACTTTTTCGCCAGAATTTGCTTGGGAAAAGAGTGGATTATTCTGGACGTTCGGTTATCGTCGTCGGTCCAGAACTTAAGCTTAATCAATGCGGATTACCGAAACATATGGCACTAGAGCTTTTCAGACCATTTGTCATTTCTAAAATCCTACAAGCAGAACTCGCATTCAATATTCGCGGAGCAAATAAACTCATAGAGGAGCGTGGAGGAGAAGTTTGGACAATGTTGGAAGAAGTTATTGCTGGGAAATATGTTCTTTTAAACCGCGCGCCCACTCTTCATCGTCTAGGTATACAAGCTTTCAATCCTATTTTGATTGAAGGAAATGCTATTCAGGTGCACCCCCTTGTTTGTCAGGCTTTTAACGCTGACTTTGATGGAGACCAAATGGCCGTCTATGTTCCCCTTTTAGAAGAAGCGCAGAGGGAAGCGAAAGAATTAATGGCGTCAAACAAGAATCTATTAAAACCCCAAAACGGTGACCCCATAGTGCATCCCAGTATGGATATAGTGCTTGGGTCGTATTGGATGACAAAATTGGTTGATGGCGATAAGGGTGAAGGTAAATATTTTTCAAGTCCCAATACTGCTATTCTGGCTTATGAATATGGAATTATATCTCTTCGCGCTAAAATAAAAGTTCTAGCAACGGACTCTCATAAATATAGAAAATTTGATAAAGAGATTTTTGAAACTTCTGTTGGAAAACTTCTTTTCAATAGTATTTTACCAAATGATTTCTTTTACATTAGTGATGAAATGACTCAAAAGAGATTATCAATGTTGTTAGACGAGCTTATCGTACACTCGGGGGTGGACAATACTCCAATAATCTTAGATAAAATTAAAGCATTTGGTTTTAAATATTCAACAATTTCTGGAACTACTTGGGGATTAGATAATGTAAAGGTTTCTATAGATAAACCGGAAATTATAGCACAAGGTAAAAAGCTTGAAGAGGATATAATAATGCAGTGGAGCGAAGGTCTTCTTTCTGAAGAAGAAAAATACCAGAAAATTATTGAGATTTGGACGCATGTAAAGAAAAATTTAGAAAAAGTTTTACCAAATACATTGGATAAGAATGGTTCCACTTATGATCTGTTTACGTCCGGTGCGAGAGGCACTATGAGCTCTTTGACTCAAATGACTGGAATGATTGGGCTCATTCAAAACAATCAAGGCAAGACTTTGGAATTTCCAATTATTCCTTGTTACTTAGAAGGGCTTTCACCGATTGAATATTTTACTATTACTCATGGCGCTCGCAAGGGTGCTTCAGATACTGCCTTAAACACTGCTAAGGCCGGATATTTGACCCGAAGATTGGTTGACGTTGCGCAGGATGTCGTTATCACAGAAGAAGATTGCGGCACTAAAGAAGGGAAAATCGTTACGCGTGAAAATATTTCTGGTATTGAAATTCCACTTTCAAAAAATATTCGCGGTAGAGTATTGGCAGGAGACCTTAAAGATAAAAATGGCAAGGTGGTTTATAAAAGGGGATTCCTGGTTACAAAAGAAGAAGCGTACAACATTGAGGGAGCTGGTTTTAGTCACGTTTTTGTGCGCTCTCCTTTAACTTGTCGCACTGTTCATGGTCTTTGTGTTAACTGCTATGGACTCGACTTGGGGCGAAATCATTTGGTGGAGCCAGGCGAGGCTGTCGGTATTATTGCAGCTCAAGCTATAGGAGAGCCAGGTACTCAGCTGACGCTTCGCACTTTCCACGCCGGAGGTGTTGCGGGTACGGACATCACTACGGGTCTTCCACGTGTTGAAGAGATATTTGAGAGAAGAATTCCCAAAAATCCAGCAATTATTTCAGAGACGGATGGAGAGGTTATTTCCATCGTGGAAAAAGATGGCAAGGAAAAAATAATTAAAGTGCTTTCCGACACCAAAGAAGATGGTAAAGTAAATGAAATGGAATATATAGTAGCGTTTCGCAGAGTAACTACGGCTAGAGTGGGTGACAGGGTTAAAAAGGGCGAACTCTTAACTGATGGGTCTGCTGACATATCCATGATCTTTAAATTTGGTGGCAAAGAATTGGTTGAAGAATATATAATTCGTGAAATAAATAAAGTTTATGAACTTCAAAGTGCTTCAATTTCCAGAAAACATACTGAAATAATTATACGTCAGATGTTTTCGCGCAGAAAAATAAAAGATGCAGGCGATACAAATTTTTCTATTGGTGATATTGTTGAAAATACTTCACTCATAGAAGAGAATATCAGAGTCGGACAGTCAGATGGAAAAGAAGCAAAAGCCGAAACAGTGGTACTCGGTATTACTGAAGTGTCGCTCCGCACCAAAAGCTGGCTTTCTGCAGCATCGTTCCAGAACACCAACCGTGTTCTAATTGAAAATGCGATTAAAGGTGGAGTGGATTCTCTGCGAGGACTAAAAGAGAATGTTATAATTGGACGATTAATCCCAGCTGGAACGGGATTCAAAAATAAAGCTCAACAAGTAACACCCTAGGCGTTATTTGTTAATGATCCAAGGGCATCAGGATTTATTAAAAAATATTTATGAATTCTCCCGTTGATAAAATTAAGGAGAAAATATCAATCGAAGATGTAGTCTCTTCTTACATAAAGCTTGAAAGGGCAGGTGCGAATTTGAAGGCCAGGTGTCCTTTTCATAACGAAAAGACGCCCTCCTTTTTTGTCTCGCCTGATCGTGGGAGTTATTATTGTTTCGGTTGCGGAGCCTCGGGTGACATCTTTACTTTCGTAGAAGAATTTGAAGGGCTTGATTTTAAGGGTGCATTGAAACTACTTGCTGATAAAGCCGGAGTTCAATTGGGGGTATATAATAAAGAAGACCAAAAAAATAAGAGCGAAAAAGAGAGGTTGTATGAGGCGATGGAAGAATCTACTAAGTTCTTTGAAAATAATTTAGTAGGCAACAAAGAAGTATTAGATTATCTTCAGTTTCGCGGATTGACACAAAAGAGCATAGAAGATTTCAGAATTGGTTTTGCGATTTTGGATTGGCGTAAACTTTATGATTACTTAAAATCGAAGAATTTTACTGATAGTGTCATAGAGCATGCTGGTCTTACTAAAAAGCCAGATCAAGAACCAGGCAAGCAAAGTAAGGCAATGTATGACAGATTTCGTGGGCGGATCATGTTTCCGATAGCGGACTCCTCTGGACGCATAATCGCTTTCTCGGGAAGAATATTTATTGATGATGAAAAATCCGCGAAATATTTAAATAGTCCGGAAACCCCTATTTTCAACAAATCCGCGGTGCTCTATGGACTTGATAAAGCTAAAGATTCGATTCGCAAGAATAATTTTTCTATTTTAGTTGAGGGACAGATGGACTTAGTTTTATCTCACCAAGCGGGATACAGAAATACTATTGCTACCTCTGGCACTGCCTTGTCTGACTCTACAGTTTCAAAAGAAAATGTCGTTTCCAATTTGGGGCTGGTGCGTCGCTTGTCTCCCAATATTGTGTTAGCATTTGATTCTGATAAGGCAGGGTTCAACGCTTCCAATAGAGCTGGCAAAATTGCTTTATCCTTTGGTATGGATGTTAAAGTGACGAAATTACCTCCAGGTATTGATCCAGCAGATTTGATTTCAAAAGAAGGACCCGATGCCTGGAAGGACGCTATTAGAGATTCCAAGCACATAATAGAATTTCTTTTGGATAAAGTTTTGAGTGATTCGGGTAGCGATACTCGTAAAGTCGGCAGACTCATCAAGGAAAACATATTGCCTTATGTAAATGTATTGGAGAGTTCGATAGAAAAAATGCATTTTATAAAGAAAATCAGCGATCTGTCACATATCCCACAAAATGCCCTACAAGATGATTTGAAGAAAATTGAGCAAGAGCTTAGATACGAAAAGAAAGAAATCGCAGAAGCAGAGGAATCCCTGACCCAAGTTCATAGGAAAGATTATATTTTACGAAAATTACTGGGAATCATCTTGTGGCAAAAGACCCTGAAAGAGCAATCCATGGATGTTGAAAAAATATCGAAAGAGATTGCGATGATTTTGAATATCGCTGAAGACCAAGTATTAGGACAGGCAAAAGAAGAAAAAAGGGATCTGATTTTTGAAGCGGAAGTGTTTTATGGCGAAGATACAGATGTGAAAAAGGATGCCGAAGAGTTGCTTTTTAATTTAAAAGAAGAATACTTGAAAGAAGAATTAGGGACGAAGATGAGAGAATTAAATGAAGTCGAGCAGGTCAAAGACACTATAAAATCAAAATCAATTTTAAAAGAAATTAGCGAGATTAATAGTAAGATACAAGAGATCAAATATGAAAAAGAAAAACAAAAAACAAAATAAGCCCCGACGGAGAAAGGTAAAGGGATCCCGATCAAAAGCGTCAGGGAAAAAGAAACTGATAAGAAAAAAAGTTACAAAGAGGAAAATTGTCAAAAAAGCTCCCAAGTTATCTTACACTGAAAAAAAGGCAGAAAATTTAGCTCGTATCTCGGATGAGCTTATAGAA
>MFUJ01000004.1 GCA_001785675.1 Candidatus Nomurabacteria bacterium RIFCSPHIGHO2_12_FULL_37_29
AGCGGGACCAATTTTCCATAAAATAGTCGTGGACAAAGAGGGAGAAATAGAATTAAAAAGAGAAAATATTACAATGGATGATATACCAAAGAAAGGCAAAATAGTCACCTTTTCTCAAAAGACCAGCCGTAGCTGTGGTGGCACTACTACAGAAGTCACAAATATTGTACATAGAGATAATTTAGACATGCTGGAACATGTCGCGAGTTTTTTAAATGATCCGTTAATCGGCGTAGATTTTATAATCGAAGACATTACAAAATCTTGGCGCGAAGAACAACACTCTGGAATAATCGAATGCAATAGTTTACCTTTTATAGATTTGCATCACTATCCATTATTTGGAAAGCCAAACAATGTAGCCGGTAAGCTTTGGGACCTGGTATTACCAGAGTCCAAGATATAATAAATTTTTTGAAAATTATGAATAAGTTAATTACTTGGATAAAAGATTACGCTCATTTATTTTCTGGCCTAATAATAGCATATTCTAAACGAACACCGCCAAAGCACTACTTGGAACATATAGTGCATGGCAAGATACCCGTTATTATTTTACCCGGAGTATTGATGCGTTGGGCATTTTTAAAGCCCATTGCGGATCATATTTCTTTGTTGGGTCATCCCATTTATATTATTCCGAAACTCGGTAACAATAGTGAAAACATACCAATGTCAGCAGAGAGGGTTCGGCAAGTAATTGAGGAAAATAATTTAAAAAATGTTATTATCGTAGCTCACAGTAAAGGTGGTTTAATAAGTAAATATTTATTATTACATGAAGATCCTGACAAAAGAATTAAAGGAGTGATTGCAATAGCAACTCCTTTTCATGGTTCATCGATTTCTAAATTCATACCATATTCTTTTATTCAAGAACTTGCTATTAATAGTAATATCATTCATCATCTGGCAAATCACCCTGAAGTAAACAAGAAAATTGTTTCAATAATTCCTTCATATGATAATCATGTTTGGCATCCCAAGGGAAGTTATTTAGAAGGAGCCATGCAAAACATCAATGTTGAAGTTGCTGGGCATCATAAAATCTTGCGCGATAAAATAGTTTGGGATAAAGTTGTCGAATGGATAGAGAAAATTTCTAGACTATAAGTCCTTCTAAAATTATTATTTTTCTTCCATCAAAACTTCGGATTCAGGACTGTAGGCATCCGGATCCATTTTAAGATTCGAAATATATTTTTCTTCCGTAGCAAAGTCATCTAAAAATTTAAGGAAATCTTCTTTAGCTTCACGCTCTCCTTTTTCTTCTAAGTGTTCAATCGGGTGTGCCTCCGGAGTAAATTCAAAATGTCCTCTTATCTCACCATCCGAAAAAACACGTAAGTGATACTGGTCATTAAAATTCGCTAATTTTCTCCAACTCAAAACCTGACCGTCATCAACCCAAGCTATAAAATGATTGCCGAAGTTCCATTTCTCGTGAAGATGCTTTTTCAATTCTTCTAGGGTCTTGCCTGAAGCGAGCCAACCGACATGATATCTCTGTCTACCCTTCTGATGCCAAATAAGATGCCACCTCAAAAGAGTTTTCTGCAGAATTGGAAAAAATTTATAGACAAACTGCCAAATTTTCTGTTTAATTTTATCGAAAAAAGTCATAAAATATGATAACACAAAAACTGCGATTTACAGACCTTGCGGAGCCGGCTGGATTCGAACCAGCGGAGGGGTTTAAAGCCCTCACCTCTTTAGCAAAGAGGCACCTTAGACCGCTCAGACACGGCTCCTTCACTTCGTTCAGTCGCCATGTCTTCGCGCCCTCTCGGGCTCTCCCTTAGGCTTGCGCTTATAGCGCAGCGCCTATTCGCCTTTGGCGAAACAGATGAAATATAAAGGTTTTATATTTCATAGACACGGCTTCTTTTGAACTTAATTACTCTATCATATTTTCACTATTTTTCAATTATTTTTTAAATGTTATAATACAAAAATATAATGGAACTGCATGACAAACTTGAAATAAAATTCCGCTTAGATGTGAATCAAAAAAGGGCTTTGCGTCGATTGAAACTTTTTTCTGTGTCGGATTTACTTTTTCACTTCCCTGTTCGCCATAGCGACATCAGTGAAGTAAAAAGGGTCGCAGACTTAATTTCAGGCGACATGGCGACGGTTTATGGTAAAGTTTCAAAATTAAAAACCAAAAAGTCTTTCAGATCGAGAATTCCTATGGCTGAGGGAGAAATAGAAGATTTGTCCGGAAAAATAAAAATAATTTGGTTCAATCAAGCCTACTTGGCCAAAATGCTCCGCGACGGAGAAAATGTGAAATTGACCGGTAAAGTAACAGCCAGTAAAAATGGAATTTATTTAGCCAATCCAGAATTTGAAAAAATGCTAAATATGCCAATAGATTCCCATGACACACTTTTCACAAAGGAGGGAGTAATCAACACGGGTTTTTCCTACCCTATTTATGCCGAAACTCGCGGTATCACTTCCAAATGGTTTTATCACGCAATTGAAAAAATATTTTCCACCAAAGGCAGATCCGCCTCTGGCGGAAAAGAAGTTCGTCTTTTAGATACTTTAGATGACTATATCCCAGGTGATATCTTAAAAAAATATCACCTACCTACACTAAAGACTGCGCTCATTTGGATTCATAAACCAAAAAATAAAAAAGATGCGGAGTCTGCGCGAAAAAGATTCGCCTTTGAAGAAGTTTTTTGTATTCAGCTCGAGCGTCAGCACGATAAATTTGAATATAGAAAAAATAAATCTTTCCAAGTCAGCTCAGATAAAAAAGACGTAGAAGAATTTCTGCAAAGATTTCCCTTTGATGCCACAAATTCTCAAAAAAAATCCATCGAAGTTATATTGGAAGATATGGCGAAAAATTTCCCAATGTCTCGGCTTCTAGAAGGTGATGTAGGAAGTGGAAAAACCGCTGTGGCAGCCACGGCGGCATATGTTGTTGTAAACAATAAGCCCTTCGACCATATTCAGGGCCGTTTGCAGACTTTTGGTAGTCTGCAAACGGCTTATATGGCACCAACTGAAATTTTAGCGACTCAACATTTTGAATCTTTCATAGAATATTTTCAGCATTTACCAATTAATATCGGATTGATTACCGGGTCTGGTTGCCGAAAATTTCCAGCAAAAACAATCGGCCGAGGAGGTGGGGTAAACTGGACGACCATCTCTCGCCCGCAACTTTTAAAATGGGTAGAGAATGGGGAAATACCAATTTTAATAGGCACGCATGCGCTTATCCAAAAATCCGTGAAATTCAAAAATCTAGCATTAGTCGTGATAGACGAACAACATCGTTTCGGCACATCCCAAAGAAAAAAATTGGTAAGAAAAGACAACATTGCTCCACATTTACTCTCAATGACTGCAACCCCTATCCCCCGTACACTCGCACTCACAATCTATGGTGACTTAGATCTCTCACTTCTTGATGAAATGCCCGCGGGGAGAAAACAAATAATTACAGAAATTATAACGCCAAATAAGCGAGAAGAAACTTATGAACAAATAAGACGAGAGTTGATAAATGGCCGACAACTTTATGTGATTTGCCCAAGAATTTTTGAACCTGACCCTGAAAAAGAATTAGCACTCAACGTAAAATCTGCAGTAGAAGAAGCTAGACGCCTCAAAAAAGAAATTTTCCAAGAATATGAGATTGGTGTGCTACACAGCAAGATGAGTAAAATTAAAAAAGAAGAAGTTATGCAAGAATTCGTTTCAGGTAAATTAACTATTCTTTGCGCCACATCTGTGGTAGAGGTAGGAGTAAATGTGCCGAACGCTACGGTTGTAATAATAGAGGGCGCAGAGCGTTTTGGTTTGGCCCAACTCCACCAACTTCGTGGACGTGTGATTAGAAGTTCACATCAAGCGTATTGCTATATATTTGCAGAAGCTAAAAGCGAAAAAACTATAGCGCGACTGAAAGCATTAAAAACCGCAAAAAATGGCTTTGAACTCGCTGAGTTAGACCTAACGCTACGTGGAGCAGGTGAACTAGGAGGTACGAAACAATGGGGCATTACCGACCTGGGGATGGAGGCAATTAAAAATATCAGAATGGTGGAAGCTGCTCGGCTTGAAGCTACTCGTCTGATCGCAGAAGATCCAGAATTATCAAAATATCCCCTCTTGAAACAGAAAGTTCACCAAAAAGCTGGTGAGTTTCATTTTGAATAGAAATTATCACTTTTGTTCGGGCGTTAATTTTGATAACATGACTTAATTTATTTCCCCTGCGCTAGTTGATGCAAAATTCGACAAGGCTCTACTATCCGTGGATCAATAATATTGTAAAAAGCATTTAGTCCTTTGCGATGCACGGTCACGAGATGCGCATGACGTAAAAGCGCTAAATGTTGCGACACATTGGCTTTACTAATGCCAAGTTCTTTGACCAATATTTCCACTGGCATTTCTTGCTCACGTAAAAGGTTTAGGATTTCGAGTCTTTTTGAATTAGCTAATATTTTATACGTTACAGCATTCTTCTCATAAGCCGTCCGCGGAAGTGGTCTTTTTATTTTCATTCACAAAGTATGTATTAAGTTTCGAAAAAACGCAACTATCAATGCGAGAAAAAGGCTTCGGTATATACCACTTCTTCTGATACACCTAGTGCGCGAAGACCCTTTCGCATGTCGCGAACGAAGGCGATTGATCCGCAAATTAAAAATTCAACATTTTTAAGAGAATTTTTAAGCGAGAAAATTTCTTTTAAAATACATTTAGCTGTGATTCTACCCTGTATTTTGTCTGGAGTAATTTTTGTTTGCCTCGTGATGAAATGTTTTATTTTCAAATTTGGATGTCCTGTTCGCCAAAGATTCAATTCATTTTTAAAAATAATGTCGTCTTCGCTCCGACTGCTATAAAAAAGGGATATTTTTCTCTTGGAATTTTGCATTAAATGTTCCATGATGGTCGCCCGAAAGGGAGCAATACCGATACCTCCGGCCAGCATAATTAAGTGTGTATTTTCTAAATCACTAAAGAAGAATCCATACGGCTCGGAGCCTGTAATAGCATCATCTTCTTTGAGCTTAAACAAGCGGTTAGAAAATTCTCCAATAGCCTTAACAGTAATAGAAAATTTTTTCTCCGAAGGCGCGCTCGAAATGCTGTAGGATTTGCCCTGGAACAAACCGAACTCTGGAAAATAAACATCTATAAATTGTCCTGGACAATATGGTGGCAATCCAGACGAAGATGACAGTAGTAAGGTCGCTACATTTGGCGCTTCAATCTTTTTGCCGACTACTTTATATTTTATTTTTTTTATTGCGTCCATGGTTTGTTTCAAAGTCCTTAATAGCTTCCCTAAGTGCCATGTGCCCCAAGACAGAACAATGATATTTTCTGTCCGGCAGTCCTCCGAGCCGTTCAATAATGTATTCAGGAGTCAGCCTCTTGGCACGCTCAAGCAGCATTCCCCCTTTCTCCGTGGCTATAACAGACATCATGGAGGTAGAAGCAATTGCCGAAGCGCAACCAAATGTACGCCACTTGCATTCGGAAATTCTGTTGCCTTCACCAATTTTGATCCACACTGCCATCATGTCTCCACAGGCTGGACTCCCGACGATGCCCAGCCCATCTGCCTCATAGCCTGCTTCGTCAAGCAAGAGATTTTGGGGTTTAAAAAAATGATCTTTGACTGTGTCGCTATAAAGCCAGTCTCCGACATCACATGTTTGTTTATTCTTTTTTATTTTTCTGATTTTCATCTTTTTTTATAGTAAGTGCTGAGATTCCTCTTAACTTATCTACAATTTTAGGTAAAACCCGCAAAACAATATTTAAATCTTTTTTGGTGGTGGATCTGCCCATAGAAAAACGAATACTGCCATGAACTAAATCAGGGTCTTGGCCGATAGCAAGTAGCACATGCGATGGACGCAGATCAAAAGTGGAGCAAGCAGAACCAGTTGAAGCTCTTATGCCATAGTTGTCCAACATTAAAATAGCCGACTCCCCCTCAATTGAGGAAATAGAAACATGCACCGTGCTTGGAATTTTATTTTGCGGATGACCGTTAAATAAAACATTTGGAATTTTTTCTTTCAGTTTTTTAGTAAAGTATGTTTCTAGTTTTTTAAATCTTTGGTATTCAATTTTCCTGATTTTTACAGTTTTTTTAAGAGCTTCAGCAAAACCAATCACCAAGGGAAGGTTTTCCGTTCCAGCGCGAACATTTTTTTCCTGTTCTCCCCCAACCATAAGCGGTTCGAGCAAAATACCTATTTTTTTATAAAGAACTGCCACACCTATTGGACCGTATATTTTGGAACTGTTAATGGTCATTAGGTCAACCCCCAATTCATTCACATCAAGTGGCATAAGATTGGTCGCCTGACAGGCGTCGACATGAAATAGCGGACGGTGATTAGGATTTATTTTCTTTAAAATAGATGCCAATATCTGCACCGGTTCAATTGTTCCTATTTCGTTATTGACATACATCACGGAAATTAAAATAGTTTCTTTTTTCACAAGGGTCAAGAATTTTTTTACATCAATCATTCCATACTGATCGACTGGAATAATACCAATTTCAAAACCTTCTTTTTCTAAAAATTTAGCCGCCTCCAGCACTGCCTTATGTTCGATGGCGGAAATAAGTATGTGATTTCCTCTCCCTCGGTTCGCTCGAGCAACACCTATTAGGGCCAAATTGTCCGCTTCGGTTCCAGAAGAAGTAAAAATAATTTCCTCTGGCAGAGCGTTAATCATCTGGGCAATTTTCCCGCGCGCCTTTTCTAGAGCCTGACGAGCCCTGCGCCCATTTTTATGCAAAGACGATGGATTGCCGTATTTTGAATCAAAGTAAGGCAACATTTTTCTAAGTACCCCTTTATCAATGGGCGCTAATGCTGCATAGTCTAAATAGATCTCTTTTGTTTTATCTGATTCCACAATATTGTACATACTTGCTTAATTTTTTTTGTAAAATTTTTAATTCTTCATCGGAATAAGTTGTTTTTCTTAAAAACTGGGGGTTTAAAATCTTCGTAGGAATAAATTTCTGCAGATAATAACGCTCGGCTCCTTTAATTTCTCTGCCGATTTCCTCCAGATCTTCCGAAGTGACAAGAACTTTGATTAAAGTCGTCCGAAACTCATAAGGAACCATGCCAGTTATAAGAAGATTCATACTTGTTCGTATGGCTCGTATTTCGACCGGTCGAGCAACAGTCTGACTATACTTAGAAAGAGGAGATTTGATGTCCATGGCTATATAATCAACCAAGTGATTTTTGATTAATTGCCTTAGCATTTTGGGATTAGTGCCATTCGAATCAAGCTTTACGACAAAACCGAGTTTTTTTACTTTCTTTATGAATGCCGGTAGATCTTTATGTATTGTCGGTTCTCCACCAGTGATAACAAGACCGTCAAGTAAATTTCTGCGCTTTTTTAAAAAAATTAAAATTTCTTTTTCAGTCCATATTTTCTCTACCGTTTCATCCACCAATTCTGGATTATGACAATATGGACACCTAAAATTACAACCAATGGTGTAGACCATACAAGCTACCTTCCCTGGGTAGTCAATTAGGGTAAATTTTTCAAATCCGCCGAAGATCATACAAATACAGATTGTTATTCTCTGACTACTGCAAGAACAGAATTGGAAGATGGGACTTCTTCACCGAATTGTGGTTTGTACATTTCTCTAATTTTAAATTCGGCTTGCTTTCCAGAATTCCAAGCTGAGACAGGTCGCAAGTATCCAACGATTCTAGAATATACTTCGCACTCTTTATGACAAATGGAACAAGAAGGGTGTTCACCGGATATGTACCCATGAGATCCGCAAACACTGAAGGTCGGCGTCAGGGTAAAATAAGGCAGTTTGAAATTCTGGCAGATTTTTTTCACCAAAGCAGGCACAGCGGATGGATCAGCGATTCTTTCTCCCAGAAAAAGATGCACCACAGTTCCACCAGTATACTTCACTTGTAAATCATCTTGAATACTAAGTGCCTCAATAATGTCGTCGGTATAATTCACTGGCAGGTGAGAAGAGTTGGTATAAAAAGGCTCAGCTCCCCGGCGATATTCTTCTTCATTTGCCACGATAATATCCGGAAAAAGTTTTTTATCCCGAAGTGCCAAACGGTATGCAGTTCCTTCTGCCGGCGTTGCCTCAAGATTATAAAGATTACCAGTTTCTTTTTGGTAATCAACCAACCTATGACGCATAAAGTCCAGAGTTTGGAGCGCAAAAGCTTTTCCATTTTCCGAGCCGATATTTTCCCCGAGTAAATTTAAAACTACTTCATTCATTCCAACCAAACCAATAGTAGAAAAATGGTTTTGCCAGTATGTGCCGAAAACTTCTTTGATTTTTCTCAAATAAAACTTCGAATAGGGATATAGATTTGCATTAATTAATCTCTCTAAGACTTTTCGTTTTATTTCCAAGCTTTCTTTGGCAATATCCATTTGTTCTGTGAGAAATTCAAAGAAAAACTTTTTTGCTTTATTGATGTCATCTGTCTTTTGTCGTGCGCGGTAAGCGAGTCGGGGCATATTTATCGTCACCACGCCGATTGAGCCAGTTAAAGCGTTTGCTCCGAAAAGCCCTCCACCTCGACGATCAAGCTCATCTAGATTCAGTCGGAGTCGACAACACATGGAACGCGTATCTTCCGGCTTCATTTCAGAACTTATAAAGTTACTGAAATAGGGTATGCCGTATTTAGCAGTTATCTTCCATAGACCCTCTAGATTTGGATGATTCCAATTAAAATCTTTGGTGATATTCACAGTCGGGATAGGAAAAGTGAAAACCCGGCCAGCCGCATCGCCTTCATGCATTACTGCAAAAAAAGCGTTGTTTAGTGTATCCATTTCCTCCTGAAATTCAGCATAGGTTTCTTTTTGCATTTTGCCGCCAATGATAACTTGACTATCTTTAAAATTTACTGACGGTGTCAGATCAATTGTAATGTTTGAAAACGGTGTCTGGAAACCCACTCGTGTCGGCACATTCATATTGAAAACAAATTCCTGCAAGCATTGTTTGACTTCTTTCGGTGAAAGTTTGTCATAGCGAATAAACGGCGCGAGCAGAGTATCAAAATTTGAAAAGGCAATCGCCCCAGCTGCTTCACCTTGCAAGGTGTACATAAAATTCACGATTTGTCCGAGTGCTGTGCGTAAATGTTTTGGCGCTGCTGATTCTATTTTTCCTGAAACTCCTCTAAATCCTTCAGTCAAAAGATCCAATAAATCCCAACCCACACAGTACACCGCCAAGGTGCCCATATCATGCAGATGCAGATTCGCGTCCTCGTAAGCTTCTCGGATTCTTTTAGGATAAATTTTATTCAGCCAGTATGTTTTACTAATTTCTGAAAAAATATAATTATTGAGTCCTTGTAAGGAATAACCCATATTACTGTTTTCTTTCACTTGCCAATCCGTTCGTTCTAGATAGCTGTCAATGAGCCCCAAGGAGGCGCTCGTAGCAAAGGCACGCATCTCGGCATGCTGTTGCCGATATATCATATAAGCTTTGGCAGACTTTTTAAACTTCGAACGCATCAGAACTTGCTCCACTAAATCTTGAATCTCTTCAACGAGTGGGTCCTGTCCGACTATCTGCTTTAAAGCAAGCTTCACCGCCCGAGTCGCAAGTTTGCTCGCTTCAGCATTTCCAAATTCACCCGTAGCCACACCTGCTTTGGCTATGGCATTGACTATCTTTTCTTTATGAAAAGGGACTGTGGACCCTGTACGTTTTACGATTGATTTGAACATGCTTTTAAAAATGTTATAATTAACCTGTGAGACCTTGGTTGCTAAGTTTCGCAACCACTAAACTATTATACACGAGACTGGTCCTTTTGTGTAAAGTGGATAACTTAAAATATTAGTAATAAGAAACAAAAAAATTATGGAGTCAAATAAATTAAAAGCAGTTTTGGGATTATTGAGGTTGGGAATGGGTTTTATTTTTTTGTGGGCATTTTTTGATAAATTGTTAGGCTTGAGTTTCGCGACAACTCCTGAAAAAGCATGGCTTTCTGGTGGCTCTCCTACTTCAGGATTTTTACAATTCGGTGTACATGGACCCTTTGCAAACTTTTATCATAGTCTGGCTGGCATTCCTGCAGTGGATTGGCTCTTTATGCTTGGTTTACTCTTTGTTGGTATTTCTCTGACCTTGGGAATTTTTGTACGATTGGGTGGGCTAACAGGAATAATAATGTTGTTATTAATGTATGGGGCTTTGGGGTTACCCCCAGAGAATCATCCTTTTATAGACAATCATATTATCTATATATTAGTTATGGGAATACTTATATTAGGAAATGCGGGTAAATATTTCGGTTTTGGGAACACTTGGTATAACACATCCTTTGTGCAAAAATATAAAATCTTTGCGTAGATTATTTTTTATAATATGTGCTCAATTCTAAACTTTCAAACTCGGCAGTTTTTATGGGTATTATTTTAGTTTTTAGTCAAATTTTCTACTGCTGTAGCTAAATTTTCTAAATACAGCATTATCTCTACCACATTTAAATTCAGATCGGCTCTAGCTTTTTCAAGTATGGACTCACCCTCAACTGCATTTATGATTAGTCTACCATCTTCTCCGGGTTCTAGACTTTTAGGTGATTTTCTTCTCATTAGTTGAACATAATCAAAAGCGTCGGAATGAGCTCTGACTTTTATTTTACTTTGTCTTTCTGTTATAGGAAAATTTTCTCTCATATAATTTATACTTCCGTTGTCCGCCCTCTTGGACTCGAACCAAGGACAAGACGAGTATAAGTCGTCTGCTCTACCAACTGAGCTAAGGGCGGATATTTTTTAATACTACAAAATTAATTGAGTTTCCGCAAAGAAAATTATTGCACCATATCTAGCTTGGCTGGCTCGTCTTTTTTCTTTAGAACTATTCCATGAGCCGTCAGTATCTTCTCGTATTTTTCTTGTTCTAAAGTTTCAACTTCAATGAGTTTGGTAGCAATGGCAACAAAGGCCTTCTTGTGTTCAGTTAAAACTTTCTCTGCCGATTTCAATCCATTACTTATTATCTTTGAAACTTCAGCATCCACCTTCGTAGAAACAGCTTCAGAGTATTCTTTTTCTACACTCTCTCCATACTGCAGTCTTCCCCCAGAACCCACCAGAGCAATGGGACCAATGACATCTGACATGCCAAAGCGTGTTACCATTGCTCGAGCCAAATTTGTCGCCATTTGCAGATCACTTGACGGTCCAGTCGTAATGTCACCAAAGATCATTTGCTCTGCCACATAACCACCGAGAGACATTGCGATATCGTCTATAAATTCTTTTTTGGACTGAAGACGTTTTTCTTCCAGTGGCAATTTCAAAGTATAGCCTCCAGCATTCCCACGCGCAATGATAGAAACTTTATGAACTGGATCGGCGTTCGGCAAGACGGAGGCAACAAGCGCGTGACCTGCTTCATGGTATGCGGTAATTTCTTTTTCTTTTTTTGAAAGCAAGTGACTTTTACGTTCAGGCCCGAGCATAACTTTTTCAATCGCGCGAATTAAGTCAAATTGGAAAACTTTTTTGCGATTCTCCCGGGCAGCAAGTATCGCGCCTTCATTCATGAGCGAGTATAAATCTGCGCCGGAGAATCCCGGAGTACGTTCAGCAATCAATTTCAAATTTATATCTTCAGCTAGAGGTTTTTTAACTGCGTGAATTTGCAATATTGCTTCGCGGTCAGCGCGATCGGGTAAATCCAAAAGCACTTTCCTATCAAAACGACCGGGACGAATGAGCGCTGGATCAAGAACGTCTGGTCGATTGGTTGCCGCCATGACTATTACTTTATCATTCGGCTCAAAACCGTCCATTTCCACCAGTATTTGATTCAATGTCTGTTCACGTTCATCATTGCCTCCGCCAAAACCACCTCCGCGGGTACGCCCTATCGCATCTATTTCATCGACGAATATTATAGCAGGCGCTGCCTTTTTAGCCATTTTAAATAAATCGCGTACTCTAGAAGCTCCCACGCCCACAAACATTTCCACAAATTCAGACCCAGACAAGTGAAAGAATGGCACGCTGGCTTCCCCCGCTACGGCTCGCGCCAAGAGCGTTTTGCCAGTGCCCGGCGCACCAGTTAGGATTACGCCTTTTGGAATTCTCGCTCCAATATCTAAAAATTTCTTCGGGCTTTTTAAAAAATCCACAATTTCCTTTAATTCTTCTTTTGCTTCCTTGCAACCAGCGACATCTTTAAAAGTAACTCTATTGTTCTTATCATTCGGGTCTGTAATACGCGCCTTGGACTGACCAAAAGAGAGCGCTTGCATACCAGCGCCTCGAACTTGTCGCGATAAATACCAGAAGAACAGTAAAATAAAAACTATGGGCAATAAAAATGGAAGAATATTTAAAAGTAAAAATATAAATCCGCTTTCGTCTTTTATTTCTATCTCTGTCTTCCCGAGCGCCTCACTACTAACACCATAGTTGAAGAGCGTTTGTGAGAGTGTTGACCCTACTTCTTTTTTAGCTTTTTTAATTTCATCGTTCGTATAAGTGATAGTGAGCTTGTCACCTGAGACTATAATCTTTTTTACTTCTCCCAATCTGACATTTTTCGCCAGATCAGAAATCGGAATCTCTGGAGTAGATTTCGCATCTCCGGAGATTGCCAGATAAGCTGCCGTGATAAGCATAAAAATAAGTACCGCCCCGAAAATACTTCCTGAAAAGTTCCCACCTTCCTTTAACTTTTGGCCTTTATTCTGCTCTGTTTTTTTATTAAGAAAATTAAAATCCATAAATAGAGATTAGCATGAAAAAGAAACAAAGAAAAGGTTGAAAAATTTATGGTAAGATTAAACATGCCTCATTATGCGGAAAATAGAAAGGCGAGATTTAATTATGAAATCCTAGAAAAATACGAGGCGGGTATTGAGTTTTTGGGTACGGAAGTAAAGTCTGTGCGAGTGGGACAAATGTCTCTTGAAGGTGCTTTTGTTATTGTGCGTGGAAGCGAAGCGTATTTAATCAATTCTAATATTCCTCCATACCAAATAAAAAATACGCCAAAAGATTATGATCCACTACGTAATAGAAAACTTTTGCTCACTAAAAAAGAAATTACGGAACTGGCGGGAAGCGAAAAAATTAATTTGACAATTGTGCCAATCTCAGTGTATAATAAAAATAGAAAAATCAAAGTAGAAATTGCTTTAGTTAAAGGCAAGAAAAAGTTTGACAAACGCGAAACTATAAAAAAACGCGACACCGAAAGAGAAGTTAGACGTGAGTACAAAGGACATTGAAAACAAAACATGGGGATGCAAGGCATAGACAGTAGGCTTTTTGTTATTGATGCATGCCGAGAATGAACGTAATCTCGTAAAACTTCGTTCAAATGTTAATTGCAAAATTAGCTTCCAAGGTGAGAGCTTTGTCTCCGTACTTCGGTATGAATGACTTTGCTTTTGCTTCAGTTCCCGCTTACGCGTAACTGATGTCTCTCTTATAGACTTCCGATATATAAGGGCAGGCATAATATTATCGGGATAGGAAAAAGAATGTTCCAACTTTTCTCCAAAACAAAGGGGCTCGATTAAAAAATATTTGGCTTGCTTAAGAATTTTTTAATTTAAACAAAAAAGCACGCTATGTATGTAGACTTCTTTACAATCACCTTCTGCACGGGGGCTCATTTCCCCCCATCTCCACAAAATATTGACTTCAAGCCCTCAATAGGCTATTATCTTGTAGTCAAAGCATATTTATATATCTTGCGAGAAAGAATAAACAACCAAATAAGAGCGGCAGAACTTCGGGTTTTAGACAGTGAAAATAAAAATCTCGGCCTTTTAAGCATTAAAGACGCATTGGAATTGGCGCAAAATAAGGGGATGGACTTAATTGAAATAGGTCCGAATGCAACTCCTCCGCTCGCGAAAATAATGGACTTTGGAAAATATAAATACGAGATAAATAAAAAATTAAAGAAGGTGAAAGGTGGTGCCAAACACACAGAAACAAAATCAATTCAAATAAAAATAGGTACCGGGGATCATGATTTGGAATTAAAGGCAAAAAATGCTTCAAAATGGTTGAAGGAAGGACACAGAATCAAAGTTGAGCTTTTCTTGGCCGGACGCGCGAAATATATGGACGAAAAATTTCTGAAAGAACGTTTGGATAGAGTACTCCACTTGATTACCGAAGATTATAAGATCGGAGATGGATATAAAAAGGGTCCGAAGGGCTTAATGATAATAATAGAAAAGAAATAAAATCAATGAAAACAAATAAGTCATATTCAAAAAGATTAAAGATTACAAAAAATGGAAAAATAATTTCTCGCAAACCAGGCTTTAATCACTTCAACGCGAAGCAATCACGCACCACACAGCTGGCCGGACGCAAGGGTCAGAATTTTGTTATTAAGAATAAACCAAGAAGTCATTTACTGCCTTTTAGCTAACTTTATAAACTTTAAGAATTTTCAACTAATTATATGACTCGAGTAAAAAAGGGGGTACATGCATTAAAGAGAAGAAGGAGTATCTTAAAACAGACAAAAGGTTTCCGCCATGGCCGAAGTACCAAAGAGCGTCAAGCCAAAGAGGCGCTTTTGCATGCTGGGAATTATTCTTTCGCACACAGGAAAGACAAAAAATCACACAATAGAAAACTGTGGAATATCAAAATAAATGCCGGTAGCCGTGAGCTTGGAATATCTTACTCTAGATTTATTAACGCTCTAAAAAAGAAAAATGTATCGCTCGACCGCAAAATTCTCGCGGATTTAGCCGAGCACCATCCCACTACTTTTGCTAAAGTTTTGGAAGCGGTAAAATAAAGGATATTAAATCCCTTGTTTCGACTTCGACTCGGACGCCGTGTGAGTGAGTACACTTCCACGCGTTCCTCGCTCGTCGAAATAAGGTTTTACTAAACCTTATACTCGCCCACCTTATCTTTTTTTACCATAGCGATGACATCTTCTACGAGTTTTTTAGGATCACCTCCTGCGGTAATTTTTGCATAAGGACGGTGTGATTTTGCCAAAATTTCTTCTAATTCAGAATCCGTTTCCCACGGTCCTTCAAAAATACCA
>MFUJ01000005.1 GCA_001785675.1 Candidatus Nomurabacteria bacterium RIFCSPHIGHO2_12_FULL_37_29
TACCAGAGGGCGTACACCATCATGACATGCATTAAAACTAGAACAGAAAAAAGAACTGGGCGAAACTTACCCTTTGTCATGAGTGTTCGCCTCCTTTCATTTTTAATTATATAAATAAAACAATAAAACTACTAATTTTACAAAACAAAACCCCGCCCAAGATAAATCGAGAGCGGGGTTTTGCGGCACTTATGTTGTTCACGATTAATGCAAGATAACGTCAGAATTACCTCACACTCACAGGGGTAGTATAGCATACTTTGGAAAAGAACGCAAGTATGCTATACTATCCGAGGCAGGTGTTGGATAGCTACTCTCCTTTTGGAGAGAGGAAAGTCCGAACACTACTCTAGCTTCGGCTAGAGAGAATGGTAGCGGGTAACACCCGTATGCAGTGATGTATAGGTGCGAGCAGAGACGTCTTGATTCGAAAGATTCAGGATACCCAGAGATGGGTAAGTCTTCATATAAACTTGGGGCCAAAAGTTCTGAGCGAAGTCGAAGAATGAAACGGCTAAATCCTTACCTTAGTGCAAGATCGTGTCCTTCTTCGTTTTTTGCGAATCAGGAAGAATCGCTTGAGTTCTGCAGTAATGCTGAACCTAGACAAATTGCTATCTCCCAATTTTGTCCACCTATGGTGGACAAAATTGGGACAGAATTCGGCTTATAGACACCTGCAAAAAAAATGAGAGTCCCCCGCCAAAAGTGGGGGATTTTCTTTAGAAGAATTAATATTTAAACTCTACTTTATCCCCTTCTTTTAAATTATTTTTTGACGAGAGTCCAGAGACAATTTCTAGAACATACTTCGAATCCGCCGTCGGACCGTAACTCTCTGGGAATGATTCCGGTCGAGCATTCTTTTTTATATAAATTATTTCTTTATTCTCGCCGATCCAAATCATGTCTATGGGAAAATTCATATCTTTCATCCAAAAAGAATATTTATCTGGATAATCGAAAACAAAAAGCATACCTTCGTCTTCTTTTAAATTTTCTCGGCCAGAGAGACCTTGCTCTCGTGCCGCATCCGTCGTGGCCAAATTAACCCGAATGTTCTGCCCCATTATCTGTATTGCTTTAATATTTCGGTGATCCTTCGGGATTACAAAAAGCAAAATAAAAAAAACAACGGCTAAGACAAAACTAGGAATATTTTTCTTCATAAACTATTTATGATTTCCGTTCCAGCCGAAGAGTTTACCGATGGATTCCGCACTTTCTCGCTTGCGTGCTATTTTAATAGTCCCATCTTGGGCAATTAATTTTGCTGGCGAAGATAGTAAACAGTGGTGCGATGCTAAAGCGTCTTGATAAGCACCCGAGTCCAGTACAGCGAAATACTGCTGCCCCCCGTCTTTGAGCTTCGGTAAAAGAATATAATTCCCCCCAGCCGTGTATTTGTCGTCAGAATCGCAAGACGAGCCTGCCAGCCAGACGCTCTTGAGCGCATTGGTATTGGCATTATTAACCGGAACCACGTGCCATTTCTGATGAATAGCCCAAGTGTCTAACAAATCATTCATAAAGCTTCCGTCAATTACATACCAGCTTTTTGCATTGGCTTTGGGTATCGGCTTTTCTGCGATTACATTATAAATAGTTATCTGGGCTGGCGCTACAATGTATCTACCCCATTCTACTACAAGATTTGGGTGTCTAATACCCGCTCCGTCACTCTTTTTTTTCAAAAGTCTAACAATCTTTTCTGACATTTTTTTTGCACCATAGAATGGTTTCTTCTCATACGGAACTCCGAAACCGCCACCGACGTCCAGCGTATCCACGCTCGGCTGATTTTTGACAAGTTTAATATATAAATTCATCGCTTCCTCGATTGGTTTTATAACACTTGATGCCGTAGTAATCTGCGAACCGATATGGTAATGTAGTAATTTCAAATTTTTCATCCTCGGTAATTCTAAAATTTCTTTAGAGGAAAAACCGAAGCGATCTACTTTTTTATCCCAATGCGTGTCGGCTTTTGTATCTAGATTGACTCTTATCCCAAGTTCACCTTTATATTTAACTAATCTTCTTAACTCATGTTCATCTTCGATAATTGGCATAATAGATAAATTCTTTAAGCGCAACTCTTCAATCAATTCAATATATGCTTCTGTCTTGGGCCCGTTACAAAGAACGCGAAGTTTTGAATGAAACTTTTCTTCTTCCCAAAGTTTTTTGACAAGCCACAACTCATTCACAGAACCAACTTCCATGTGAGCACCTTCTGAAATAAGGGGCATGATAAATTCTTTGTTTTGATTTACTTTCATCGGATAGTGGTAAAAGAATTTACCTCTATATCCTTGAATTTTCATGTAAGCTTGAAAGTAGTCGTGTAAATCTTCCAAGCGCTCTTCTAAAATAAACGGAAAAACTACCTCAACGGGAGAACCGTACTTTTTCACAATATCACTTAAGTTGTAAATATAGTTTCCTTCTCGCACTGTCAACTCTCCATCTTTAGTGATACCAAAGTATTGAGTATTAAACTCATCTACCCCGAGCTTCCAAAATTTTTTCCAATTTTTACCTTGCTTCTTTGGTTTTTTTGATTTTTTCAATTTCGTCTGGACCATTTCAATTGCGGATTAAAGTAAAGTCAGTATAACAATCCTAGAAAAAAACGCAAATCTATTTCAAATATTTACTCAGAAATTCCTTTTTAAACTCAAAAAAGTTGTCATCTAAAATTGATTGCCTGATTTTTTTCACCAAATTTACAATAAAATATAGATTGTGTATTGAGGCAAGAGTGGCAGCGAGCATTTCTTTACCATGAAAAAGGTGTGAAAGGTAAGCGCGGGTGTAACTTACCCCGCCATGGCGGGGTGAACATACATAACACCCGCAATCCTGATCAACTGCGTTAAAATCATCTTTATATTTTGCATTCATTATATTTATTTTCCCATTTTTAATATAGAGTGTACCATTTCTGGCATTGCGGGTGGGCGCCACACAATCAAAAAGATCTACGCCGTTCTCAATACCCATAAATAAATCTTCTGGCTCACCAATACCGAGCAAGTGCCGAGGCTTATTCTCAGGCAGAATTTCATTGACCCATTTTACCGCAGTCGACATGTCCTTTTTTGCAAAAGAACCGCCAATACCGAAACCATCAAAATTCATAGAACTGATAGCCTGGGCCGATTTTTTTCTTAAATTCTTATCACGACCACCCTGTATTATCCCAAATAAATAAATTTTATTTTCTTTATTTAATTTATTATGTTCTATCAAACTTCTCTCTGCCCATCGATGCGTTCGTTCTAATGCCTCTTCTTGATACTTAATATCTTCTGTCGGACTTGTGCATTCATCAAAAGCAAAAATTATATCTGCGCCCAAGTTATGTTGAATCTGAATTGATTTCTCGGGAGTAATGTAATGTATAGAACCATCTAAGTGTGATTTAAAAGAAACTCCATCTTGACCAATTTTAGCCAGACGAGGAGCATTAGAGTCGTCAAAACGCTCTGGAATCATAAGAGATGGATCAGTGATCTCGGTAATTTTTGTTATTTTTGAAATCTCTTTACCGTAAGCAGCTCCCAAAGAAAATACCTGGAATCCACCGGAGTCCGTCATCATGGGACCATCCCAATTCATAAATTTATGAATTCCTCCGACGCTCGCTATTAATTCATCACCTGGTTGTAAATATAAATGATAGGTGTTGGCAAGAATCACTTCTGCGCCTGTGTCTATCACTTGCTCCGAGGTGAGAGCTTTAACGGAGGCCTTTGTGCCCACGGGCACAAAGGCTGGAGTATTTATAATTCCGTGTGCAGTTATGAGAACCCCCGCTCGTCCTAAGCTATTTTTCCCGCCCGAGGCGGATCCGCCCTTGGCGGATAATTTTTTTTCTATTTTGAATTCCATAACATAGTGAGAACAAAGTGGGGTTTTTCAGAGACCTGGGAACGCGACGTAAGCTAACATGAGGAATTTTTTAGTAAAAAAATATCCGTGCTCTAAAAACTCTACTTTGCTGAAACTTCTACTTCCACAAACTTTAACTCCTGTATATTCACAGGACTCACGAGCAACGCCTTTTGGAATGGATCTCGTGGATCGGAAATTATTGTTGCCACAACACCTAAAACATGGGGAATAATACCGGGCAAAACCACTTGATCTCTTTTTAATAAGGCAAGATCCCTGGGTAAAATCATTTCAAAATTTCCCCCACCTCGTCCAACTACTTCCATAAAAATATTTTTCTCTGACACCACACCTTGAGTTTTTTCTCCTTTGCTTGAAAACAAAATCACTTTTGAAGAATTTGGATAAGTTTCAGCCACACGCCCCATAGGCACATTACCAAGTGCAAAAACCATTTCTCCTACATGTATTCCCTTGTTTGTTCCAACATCAATAACGAGCGTATCATAGAGACTTTGATTTGGTTTAGACAATATTGCAGCCAAAATCATGGAACTTTTTTCACTTTTCCTACCTAAAATTTCCTTCAGACTAATATTTTCAGTCAAGACAGAATTGTAATTTGACATCATCGTTTTGTCTATGCTCGATTGTATTTTCAGATTTTTATTTTCTAAATAGAGAGAATTTTTGGAAGTAACAAGTGAATTAATATTTCTGAATTTTTCACCTATACTATTCCCTAGAATTAAAACGGGGTAAAAAATTTTATGACTTATAAAAGCCAGGCCGTTAAAAATACTTAATTTAAAATAAAATAGAATAGAAAAAATAATGATAAAAAATAAAGTAGAGAGAAACTTTTTCCTTTTTATCCCGTTAGAAATTATCATAAATAATTTTAATCATATATTTTTTGCTAGTTGAATTTCTAATGGGATTTTTTTATCTAGGAGGTAATTCATTTTGATTCCCGATCAAAACTTCTTGATAAAAAGGAATGTTATCCAAAATCACCCCCGTACCCCTAGCCACTGCCGAAAGCGGATCTTCTACCACATAAACTGGAATTTTAAGCACACGCCCCAAAAGCTCTCCAAGCCTCGGTATTAGCGCCCCGCCACCCGAAAGAGTAATACCCCTATGCATTATGTCTGAAAGAATTTCAGGCGGTATTGTTTCCAACATATCTTTAACACCTTCCACCAATCCTCTAATAGACAATGAGAGAGCTTCGCGTATATCGGCATCGGTTACCGTCACGGCACGAGGCAATCCTGTTAAAAGATCTCGTCCATGGACTTCTGTCTCCATATATTCTCCCGGAACAACAGAACCGATAGCAATCTTTACCATCTCTGCTGTTCTCTCACCAATAAGTATTTTAAACTCATCGCGCATGTAAGTGACAATATCATTATTTAATTTATCACCAGCTATTTTTAAATTTTTAGATTTTACAATTCCACCCAAAGAAATCACTGCGATATCAGTCGTCCCTCCTCCTATGTCTATAACCATTGAACCGACAGGATCTTTGATAGGAAGTCGCACCCCGATAGCGGCCGCCATGGGCTCTTCTACCAACAAAACTTCTCTAGCACCTGCGGAACGCGCTGCATCATATACCGCACGCGTCTCAACATTGGTGGTTCCTGTTGGCACACCAATCAAAACTCTTGGTCGTGCTAACTTTTTAGAAATTTTGTCTGCTTTGTTTATCAAATATGAAAGCATTTCTTCAGTAACTTCAAAATCCGAAATGACACCATCCACAAGCGGACGAATGGCTTTAATGTGTCCTGGGGTACGACCGAGCATTTCTTTGGCCTTTACGCCAACAGCCAGGATTTGATTGGTCTTGATATTGATTGCCACGACTGAAGGCTCATTGATGACAATCCCGTGACCCTTTAAATAGACTAGGGTGTTAGATGTACCCAAATCTATGCCTATGTCATTTGAAATTAATTTATAAAGTTTTTCAAACATTATTTTTTAATATTTTCAATAACTCATTCAATGAAATAATTTTTCCTTTTTCCTCGTTTCTTTTTTTTATTTCCATACCATTTTCTTTTATACTTCTCTCGGAAACAACAACACGATAGGGTATACCCAAAAGATCCGCATCAGCAAATTTCTCTCCAGCAGATATTTCTCTTCTATCATCAAATAAAACTTCAATATTATTTTTTTGTAAATTTTCATAAACTTTTTCAGCTTCTTTCAATACAGCTTCGTCTTCTCCCAAACTAAGTAAATGAACGGCAAATGGTGCAATGGATTCCGGCCAAATTATACCTTTGTCGTCGGAGAGAACTTCCACTACTGTACCCAAAAGACGCCCAAGTCCAATACCATAACAACCCATCAAAATAGTGTGCTTTTCTCCTTTGGGATCAGTATATGTTAAATCAAAGGGCTCCGAATATTTTGTCTTTAAATCAAAAATATTACCAACTTCAATAGCTTTTTGTTCAACCAATTTTTCTTTTTTTAAATTGAGTTGACCTAAAACTTCGTCATTAAAAACTTCTTGATTAATTGCGACACCACTTGCCTCATCAATATAAATTGTGTCTTCACCGACAGGCGTGATAGTCTGAAATTCGTGAGAATATTTTGAGAAAGTTCCACCCGAAGCAAAAGTCATGTAAGTTAAGTGACCAATGCCAGCTTTCTTGAAAATAGTTTTGTAAACATCTTTCATTTTATTATAAAAGTTCTCAAAATCTTCCTTCGATGCATGAAAAGAGTACATATCTTTCATAATAAATTCTCTACCTCGAAGCATTCCCGACTTCGCGCGAATCTCCATTCGAAACTTATTTTGAATTTGATAAATAGCCAAGGGTGAACTTAAGAGAAAATCTTTATAAGACGTTATATAATTTTTTAAAATTGGAACGACAATTTCTTCATGAGTAGGGCCTAAGGCAACTTCCCTACCTGAGGAATCACTTACTTTATATAAATCGTCCATTGTTTCCCACCTACCAGTTTTTTCCCAATTTTCTTTTGGTTGAAAAGAGGACATAAGAATTTCCTGTCCGCCAATAGAATTCATTTCTTCGCGAATTATATTTTCAATTTTTTTAAGCACACGAAACCCTAGAGGTAAATAACTATAAACTCCCGCCATTTCCTTATGAATAAAACCCCCACGAATTAAAAGCTCGGCATTTTTAGACACCTCGTCCGCCGGCGCCTCTTTTCTCGTTTTAGTAAAAAGTTTAGATTGTCTCATACTATTAGTCATACTGGCATCTTACCCGAAAAAAGTCTTTTGGTCAAAGGCGGGAAACTTGAAAAATACTTCTAAAAGATATAAATATAACTGGGTATAATATTTTGACGTCTCTTGGACATTATATAAATAAATTTATATATGCCCCTCGTTAGTCAAAATAAAATTTGCAAAAGGTGCAGCTTTCTGCTATATTATTCTTATGCAAAAAACAGATATGAAGAAAGATGGTGCTGACACAATAGTAGAAAAAATGTTCAAAGTTGGAGCGCATTACGGTTATTCAAAATCAAGGAGACACCCAAGTCTCTCTTCATATATATATGCTACAAAAAACAAGGGGGATATAATAGACCTTGAAAAAACAGCCACTATGCTCGAAAATGCTTTAGAGTTTTTAAAAAACTTAGGAGCTAAGAATGGGGTCGTTCTTTTTGTCGGCACGAAACCTGAAGCAAAAATTGTGGTAAAGGATATGGCAGAATCTCTAAGTATGCCTTATGTAAATGAACGTTGGATTGGGGGCACACTTTCTAATTTTACAGAAATAAAAAAAAGAATTGCTGAACTTGAAAATTATCGTAAAGAGAGTCTTGAGGGCGGACTTGATAAATATACCAAAAAAGAAAGGGTGGTTATGGCAAAGAAAATGGAGAAACTTTCAAGATATTATTCTGGACTGATTGGTTTAAAAAAGACTCCCGATGCATTATTCATCATAGATGCAAGAGCGGAACACATTGCTGCCACAGAAGCCAAGAAATCCGACGTGCCTGTTATTGCTCTCATGAATTCTGATTCAAATATTAAAGGCATCAATTATCCCATAGTCGGTAATGATTCGGGCATACCATCTATTAAATTTTTTGCTACAACAATTTCTAACGCTTACAAAATGGGACAGAATTCTGTACTTGTTAAATAATAAATATGTCTTCCCCAATAACAACTGAGTTAGTGAAGGAACTTAGAGATGCTACTGGCATCTCTGTGATGCAATGTCGAAATGCGCTCGTGGAGGCCGAGGGTGATATTAAAAAAGCCCTTGCTATTTTAAAAAAGACAAGCTCTGATATTGCGCTTAAAAAAGTCAATCGCGAAGTCAAGGACGGCGCAGTAATGATTAAAATAGAGGGGCAAAGAGGTGTTTTGGTTTCCCTGCACTGTGAGACTGACTTTGTGTCTAGAAATAAGGATTTTGTAAATTTACTACAAAATCTCCTAGATAAAACTTTTTCCGAGGGTATCGAAAAAACAAAAGAGGGAGCGAAAGATATGATCGATGTTATAATTCAGAAAACTGGAGAAAATATAGTTTTGGGTGAGGCATATGAAATAAAGGCGGATGTTCTCGGAGGTTATGTACATAACAATAAAATAGCGGTCATAGTAAGTCTAGAAGGTGGCAATACAGAACTTGCGAAAGACATTGCGATGCACATTACTGCAATGAAACCAGAATACATTTCACAGAATGAAATTAGTGATGATAGCAAAAAAACTATTACTGAAATTTTTCAAAAAGAAATCGACAGCATGGATAAACCAGCAGAAATAAAGAAGAGAATGTTGGAAGGGAAAATTAGCACTTATTTTAAGGAGAAGACTCTTACTGACCAACCATTTATAAAAAATACAGATGAAACAGTGGGTAAGCTTTTAGAAAAGTCTAATGTAAAAATAAAAGAAGTGAAACGTTATTCAATATAAATACGGAGCACAGTATAATTTTACTAAAATATATATTTTACTAAATCAAATGTCTATCCTTTTAATTTTATTCTTTACATCATTCTTTGGCATCATTATTATGATTGGGAGGAAATTAGTATTACTACAAAACGGGCAGACCTTGGAGAGAAAAGAAATTTCATTCAAAATTCCACATCTTGAAAAGATTAAACATCTTACAGTAAAAAACATGAAGAAATACGGACATATGAGTCTAGTCACAACATTGCGATTTTATGTACGATCAATGAACCTTTTAAAAAATAAGTATGAAGAAACAAAAATCAAAATAAAAAACTTTAATACCAGAAAAGATTCAAATGGAAACGGAGCGGAGAAAGTTGAAGTTTCCAAATTCCTAAAAATGATTTCCGAGTATAAACACAAAATCAGGGCAATTAAGCAAAAAATACACGAAGAAGAAAATAGTTCGTAAATGTGTTAATGTTTTTGTAGGCTGGCATAGCTGTTTTGGTAGATATGCAATAAATATGGTAAATTAGTTTTTAAAAGTAAATAAATCGCCGGCATAGCTGTTTTGGTAGATATGCAATAAATATGGTAAATTAGTTTTTAAAAGTAAATAAATCGCCGGCATAGCTCAGTTGGTAGAGCAACGCTTTTGTAAAGCGAAGGTCGCGGGTTCGAATCCCTCTGCCGGCTCCAGAATCAAACTCAAAGGCATTTTTGGTGAAGTTTTGGTGGGCATAAAAAATATATTATATCAAAAAGAGAAAGACATTTTTTATTGATATTACTTAGATTCTTTATCTCTATTTGCCCGATAGAAATAATATAGCGCAAGTGGTGCTGCCCAATTAGCGAACCTCTCTATGAAATCCCATATTGGCAAACCTACAAGTGGGCGAACAAGAGCAGTCCAGAAGCCCCAGAATGTCATCCATAGTAAAACAGGTTTCATTGGCTTAGTTAATACTAAAATTGCTAATAGAATATCTACTACTCCTACTACCAACATAAATGTTGTAGCTGTTGCTGTATCAAGTCCAGTCAACTGCTCGGTCCACTTTATCCAATCAGCTTTTCCTAAAACAGCAAATACGCCATGTCCCAAGAACTCTCCAGCCACTCCAATTCTCAAAATCCACTCAAACTTTTTTTCATTTGTCATATATTTTTAATATTATACTATCTAAAATTTACTGGCAAGTCGTTCTTTTATTTTTTCGACCAAATCCTCGATTGTATAGTTTGATTTCACTAAAATAGGTTCTAGCTGATTTTAATAAGGACTCAATAGTTCAGCCTACCCCGTTATGGCAGGGTTTAGGACACAAAATAAAAGTGGCGACACGACGGCCGCCACTTGGGCAGGAAACTCTATGACAAGGCTTCCTTATCCTCCCGGACGCTTTACGACAAAAGCGTCAGGAGTGCGAC
>MFUJ01000006.1 GCA_001785675.1 Candidatus Nomurabacteria bacterium RIFCSPHIGHO2_12_FULL_37_29
GCCTTTTCTCCATCGTTATCATTGGTCTTTTCTTGAAGTTTTTTACTATTTCTGTTTACTTCTGTTAATAATCTATCTTTCCAACCTATATCTGGACCCGGTTGACATATATCTAACTCTCGTGATTTTGGCCAAATTTCTCCGAGTATTTGTATAATACCAGGATTAGTTGTATCTACATTATACATTAATGTGAGTTCTTTTTGTGTATTCGCTATGTCGCCCAGAATATATGTTCCATTACCAGTGTCACCGACCTCTTCCGTGATATTTATTCCAGTGTTATTTAGATCAGCTCCACTTAAATCAGTCCCAGTGAAATCAATAATAGTTTTGCCGCTTATTTGTTTTTTGAAAGTATCCAAAATAATCTCTTCATCCGGTCCCGCGTCCCAAGGTACATTAGTGCCATCCGTTGGACTACCAAGAGTCTGACCTTCGTAAGTCCAGTCATCTACCGTAGGTTTTGGATTTACTTTACTTGCCAATGCATTCAAGCCGTCTCCTAAAAATTTATTTAATAAAGCATCAAAAATAGCGGACATACTATTCCCTAGTGCCGCGCCAAGTTCTGTTTGTCTGAAATTTGACCCCATAGCATTTGTTATTTGATTTGCTACGACATAGCCGGGAGTAGTATTTACTAAACCACCTGGACAAGTATTTGTCTTCGCCCAAGCAGCCTTGGCTGCTATCTGCGCTACTTGCCAACGTTGAGTAGCTTCTTCTCTTGCGTCTATGGATTCTGGAGTTTCAATACCACGATAAATGTCATTAGGGTCAGTGGTCGTACCACCAGTCTCACTATTTGAATAAAAAATTGGATCAGGCAGATCAAAAGGATGCAACCTGGTATATTCACTATTATTAAAACTTGGCTGTTGGAATTCATTTTTTGCATTATTATATAGAGGATTTGATGGACAAGTCTGTGGAGACAAGAAGCCCATGCCTTGCTGGATGACGTCTTTTACCTTATTTGCTTTGTTAGTAATCGTGCCCTCAAGTCTTCTGGCGAGTTCTTCGGTATAGAGCATTTTATATCCTAGATAATTATTTTGTGGATACTGTGTATTTATTAAAAATCCATTCCATCCGCCCACATTAAAATCATTCCTATAACGGTCAAGCAATGCTGGATCATTTATAACATTACTCAAGCTATATTCCGCATTATTTTCAAATTGTCTTTTGTAAGATGCTATCGTGTCTAGTGCTAATTTTTGACCAAATGGGAATCTCTTTGAGTCATAGCCGGTTGAATTTATTAAAGTTTTTATTTCATATTTGGCTATATCTTTAAAGAAAGATTGTGGATTTTCCAAGAAAAGTGGCGCTCCATGGAAGCCGGAATTAATCCAATTTACCATGCTTTTAGTCATTGTTGCCAAGAGTCTTCTCTGAATGCTCATAACTATTTGTTTTAAAATCTCTTTGGCAACATCTTTAATTCCAAGAGATGCAGTTGTCACTGTTGCCCCTGCCGTTGTGCCAGTTGTACCTACAGTTACACCAGTAAATATATCCGTTAACCAGGTAGCGCCCCAAAAGGCTTGTATTGGCTTAGGTCTCGATAATAAAATAGTAGGTGCTATTACTGCAATAATTAGAAAAAAAGAAATGAATTTTATTATCTTACTTTTTGTTATCATTTTCTTTAATATTATACGATTTTTCCTTTAATTACTCAATTTTTGCTTGATGGTATTTGTAAGATTTGTCGCAACTTTCTCCAAGAGGTCAGTATTTGTCTGATATTGACTGATAGCGCCAAGCGCGACAACGACATCAGTCTCAAAAAGTTTTATATTATTTATATTTTCATATAACCTCTCTAGCCCATTTATGACATCTAGGTGTAATGACGCAATAGATTGCGGAACACTCATTTTTACCAGATCATCCATGATTCCTTTTACTTGCATATTTATCGGATCAAGCTCTTCCAGTGCGGCAATATTGACATTATTTTCATCAATTATAAAATCTTGCAATACTTCCATAACGGTACGGTTCGTCGGGTGTTTTTTGTAAATATTATTTAAACCATCATCGTAGTTTTTTACAGCTTGCTCCATGGTCTTTGGATCGTCTTTTATTATTTTTAGATCAGAAAGTAAAAATATCTTTTGAATAGTGGGATTTTTTATCTGCTCAGCCAACGAACTACTCAATTTATCTATGGTTGCTTGGTCTATTTCTCCATTTTGGCTTAGTGTAGCAATAGTAGAAAAAAGCTCTCTGGAAAATTTATCTGTTTCCGTTAAGTTTTCCGTATTTTGATTCTCTTCATTGCTGAGCGAGGACTCCCCTTGCTCAGTTTTTAATTTTTCTATTGCAAGATTATCAGGTATTCCATCATTGTCTGTATCTTTCTTGGTTCCATCTGTTCCCCACAATCTCTCTTCCCAGTCCAGCACTCCATCTTGATCAGTATCTTTATTTATTAAATTTTCCAGTGTTTCAGTGTTGTAAGTCAATCCTTTTTGTTCCGTTTGTATTGCTTCATTTGTTTTCTCTCGGTCGGTAAAATTAAACACCGATGTTTTCTTTAGGAGAAAAATTGTGAGGACAAAAAGAATCGCAAAAACGACTAAAAATATCCTTTTTTTATGTTTTGACCAAATTAATTTAATTATGCTTTAATTGTAGCATTTTATTTAAATGTAAACTAGCCAAAAATCACCTTTTTGTCAATGATATCCAGTCCACAAGAGATAAATCCTCCGCTCTTTTGTTCCCCAGATTTAAAACGGCGGTCTTATTTCCATTTTTTATGGATTTCAAGTTGCTGGACAGCTTTTTTCTCTTATGCGCAAAGCCCGCTTTTACTATTTCCCAAAATTTTTCCTCATTTACTCCATTTTTTCCACCAGGGGCGGATTCGTCTTTGGTGGAAAAAATTTGACGAGAAATATTTTTTATCACGATTAATGCTGAATCAACTTTTGGTCGGGGTGAAAAATATCGCGCTGGTACTTTCATTATTATTTTTGGTTGCCCGTAAGCCTTGACTGAAATTGAAAGAAGGCTCTCTTTTCCATCTGTCGCGACTATTCTTCTAGCCACTTCATGCTGAACCATCAAAACCATGCTCGCAGGCTGTGGTTTTTCTGTTAAAAATTTTTTTAAAATTGCGCCAGTAATATTATAGGGAATATTAGCAATGATTTTAAAGTTGGACAAAGCATTCTCGGACTCATCACTAAAATTTTTTGCTAAAAATTTTCCCTGTCCGTCGCCGTCGCTCCTACCAAGGGTTCGCTCGAGAATGCTTTGTCCAACTTTTTCGATTGTTTTATTTATGCTATATTTCAATATATCTTCATGTACTAGCACAAGAGAACCTTCTTTTATTTTCTCTTCAAATTTAATTTTTAAAAATTCAAAGAGTTCGCGATCTTTTTCAACTGCGACTATGAAACCAGCGTTCTCTAAGAGTTTCTCTGTCAGAGCTCCCTTGCCCGGTCCTATTTCTAAAATTACATCATCTCTTTTTATCTCTCCTGTCTCAACGATTTTTCGTAACGCCAATTCCGACTTTAGAAAATTCTGTCCAAGTGATTTTTTAGCCTTGTGTATCATATTTATTTATATGTATTATAAAACTCGTCGCAGGTGTAGTTTTTGATAGACATTGCGCAGGCTGACGAGCCGAGCATAATAAAAAATTATCAGATTTTTATGTGTGTCTATCAAAAACTTATACCAAGAAAGAGTTTTGTAATACATATATTAAATGTAAATGGTTTTTATTTTATTTTTCTCCCCTTCTCGTTCCAGCAGATCACCTGGAATGTCAGAGATGAATTCCGATGGAGCATTTATAATGCGTGCTCCGAAGATGGTACGGAAATTTGCAAAGGACAAGAAAAGTCTTTCTTTGGCTCGAGTAACTGCCACATAAAACAGCCTACGTTCTTCCTCGCCGTCTTCTCTTTTTTCATAATGACCTTCATGCGGGAAAAGCCCATCTTCCAAGCCGGTAATAAAAACATACTTAAATTCAAGTCCTTTTGAGGCATGTACAGTCATCAACTTAATCGCATTTACATCTTTCTTTTTTTCTTCATTAAGCATTATAGAATCTTGATCGCTTGCGAGTGACGCATCTTCTAAAAGCTTTTCTACACCTCTCCCATTCTCTAAGTTGTCATATTTGAGCGCGAGTGTTGCGAGCTCTTTTATGTTTTCAAGTCTTTCCATGTCTTCTTCATTGCCAGATGAAAGTTCCTCTTTAATACCAGATTTTTCCACTACGAATTTTATCACTTCGGATGCTTTATTATTTTCTATTTTTTCTTTTATTTTTTCTAGTATCAGGTAAAAGTTTTCAACTTTTATTTTTATTTTTACTGGCAGGTTTTCCATATCACCTGCCCCGCCATAACGAGATGAAGCAAAAATCTTAGCTAAAGTAACCTTGCCAATGCCCCGTGCTGGGAAATTTATGATTCTTTTTATATCCCCTAGACTACCATGGTTCAGTGCGGCGCGTAAATACGCCAGAGTGTCTTTTATTTCTTTTCTTTCAAAGAATTTAACTCCCAAAACTTGATATGGAATATTGTATCTTAGCATTGCTTCTTCTAATGCGCGAGATTGAAAATTTGCGCGGTAAAGGATGGCAATTCCAGAAAGGATATTATTTTGAAAACCGCACATAATTTTCTGCTGAAAATTTGCTATGCTCGGCTCGTCAGCCTGCGCAATGCTTTTCAAAACAACATCCTTTCCTGGATTGCTACTGTCCACGATTTCTAAAATTTTTGTTGCCACAAAATCCGCTTCATCATTTTCATTCAGAGCTTCATACAGGCCGATTTTCTCACCTAGGCCATTTTTCGTAAATAAATTTTTATCTGGCCTGTATTTGTTTTTCTTGATTACAATATTGGCTGCTTCCAGAATATTTTTTGTTGATCGGTAATTTTCTTCCAGCAGAATTATTTTTGCATTTGGATAATCTTTTTCAAAGCTCAAAATATTTTTCAAATTTGCTCCACGCCATGAATAAATGTTCTGATCCGCATCTCCCACTACACAGATATTTTTATTATTTTCCGAAAGTAATTTCGACATTAAATATTGCACTTCATTTGTATCTTGGTATTCATCAATGTGCACGTATTCCCATTTTTCTTGATAGATTTTTCTAATCTCTATATTTTCTTTTAACAATTTTGTCGCTTTTAAAAGCAAATCGTCGAAATCCAGTGAATTTTCTTTTTCTTTTTTCTTTTCATATACAGACCAAACTTGCATTACGATTTTACTCATGTGGTCTATGGCCCTTCCCCCGTAATCTGCCAAATGTGTGAATTTTCCTTTTTCTCGACTGATGATGTTTTTTATTTTTTTCGGGTCATATTGTTTGGGGTCTAGGCCGACATCCTTCAACGATTCTTTGATTAATGCTGTAGAATCAGATTCATCCAAAATTGTGAAATGCCTAGTTAGTCCCAGTATTCTCGCATTTTCTTTTAGAATAAAAACTCCCAAAGAATGAAAAGTGCTGACAAATGGGATGGTGTCCTGTTCTTTTACTCCAAGCTCATTTTTTTTAATTTCCCCTATTATTCTTTCGCGCATTTCTTTTGCCGCTTTGTTGGTAAAAGTAACAGCTAGAATTTTTTCAGGAGACACTCCTTTTTTAATGAGATTTACAATTCTATGTGTTATTGTCTTAGTTTTTCCAGCGCCAGCGCCAGCCACAATAAGAAGTGGGCCATTCATATGAAGCGCTGCCTCCCTTTGTTCTTTATTTAATCCTCTTAGATGTTGCGCGTCTGTAATCACACTTGAAATATACCTCAACGCTTACTTTAAATCCATTTATTTTGGGCCACCTCCAACACGTCTGCCATATTCATCATATTGTGGCGGATTATATCCAGTAACACGTCCAGGGACTTCTCCACCTTTTCTTGCTGGTGTTCTACGAGCATCTGCTTCCTCCATTTGTTTCTCTATTATTCTTCTTAATGTTTCTTCTTTAGTTGTGGGTAGAACTTCTGCTTTTCTGTCCGGTGTACGCTTTAGTATAGGAGGTCCATCTTTTTCTTCTTGTGGTTTTATTTCTTCAGTAGATAAAGTTGGTGCGGGCATTTTTGTTTCAATCGATGGCTCTGGTGTTATTGTTTTTACATCGGGTGTTTCTGCGGGCACAGGTTTTACTTTATGTAAAGTCTCTTTTGGTGTCGGTGGAGTTTTTTCTGATAAAGGTGAAAAAGGTGAAGGCCTCGATGTATCAACT
>MFUJ01000007.1 GCA_001785675.1 Candidatus Nomurabacteria bacterium RIFCSPHIGHO2_12_FULL_37_29
CACCTCTCTAGTGACCCAGTAATAGCCGAGTGAATCATAACAATTCTTTCCTTTTCTCCCTTTTCATTAACACAAGTAAGGTCAAATCTTTCTGGTAGATTCATGTCTAGCTGTATGGTTGCGACTTGCCATTCACGACCAGCAGAATTTTTTGCCATGAAATCTAGCTTTGGCCCATAAAGTGCTGCTTCACCTGGACCCTCAAAATAATTCTCTCCACGCTCTTCTGCAATTTTTCGGAGCTCACTCTCTGCCATGTCCCAAATTTCTTTCGTACCGAGATATTTTATTGGTTCTTTTGGATCTCGGAATGACAAGCGAACACGAAGTGTAAACCCAAATGTTTTGTAAAATATGTCAACAATGTCCCAAATTTTTAGAAATTCTTCTTTTATTTGATTTGTACGACAAAAAACATGGGAATCATCCTGTGTAATAGAAAGTACGCGAGTTAATCCTCCAAGCTCACCAGACTGTTCATCTCGGTAAACCATGGTTGTCTCTGCGTATCTCTGGGGCATTTCTCTGTATGAATGTGGCTTGCGAGCAAAGATCTGTGTATGATGCGGGCAGTTCATAGGTTTTAATGCATACTCTTTGTTTTCACGAGATGTGATACGAAAAAGTTCTAGAGAGAACTTATCCCAATGTCCAGATGTTTCGTACAACTCTTTCTTTGTTATATGTGGTATTACTACTCCTTCATATCCATGCTTTGCTCTAAGTTGCCAAACAAATTTATCTAATTCTTCTCGTAAAACAGTACCCTTGGGTGTCCAAAGTGGTAACCCTGGTCCGACAAGCGGAGAGAATGTAAATAGGTCAAGTTCTTTGCCTATAATCCGATGGTCATTTTTATCCATTTCACTATCTTTTTCCATAGTTTGTATGATAACATATTTCTTATTTTTTCAAAATTGCTTTTCATCCATAATATGCTAGAGTATATCCATTATGGTAGTACGAATGAGGCATACAAAATCGCATACGAAAAACAGGCGCTCGCACCACGCTCTGGAAGCGACGAGTTTTAGTAAGTGTGAAAACTGCAAGGCTTTGAAAAGACGTCACACAGTATGCGCATCTTGTGGTTTTTATCGTGGGAAAAAAGTTTTAGATTTAGTTAAAAAGACGGAGAAAAAGCAGAAAAAAGAAAAAGCGAAGAAGGCGGAAGCAGGTAAATAGTTATGGCGCCCCTCACACACGAAGTGCGTTCGGGATGCTCATAAATTATATTCATCTAGTTCATTAATTTATGGCAAATAGGCACCTTTCAAGATCAATAGTGCTCCAGACGCTTTTCGAGTGGGATTTCTTGTTTCTAGGAAAAAAGAATGACGATTCCAGCAATAATCAGATTAAAGAAATATTAAATAGAAATTTAAAAGAATTTGCTCCCGGACTGGAAGACGACCATTTTGTATCAACGCTCTTAGACGAAGTATTAAAAAAGCGCAAAGAAATTGATGAAATTATTGAAAAAGCTGCGCCGGATTGGCCGATAGATAAAATCTCTATCGTTGATAGAAATATTTTAAGAATCGGGTTGACGGAACTTTTATTTAGCGACAGAATGCAAGTGCCTCCAAAAGTTGCAATCAATGAAGCCATAGAATTGGCGAAGACTTTTGGCGGAGAGAATTCTGGTAAATTTGTAAATGGCGTACTTGGAGCTGTTTATAAAGAAATAGGTGAACCAGACAAAGGTCACGCAAGCAACAAGAAAACTAAGGCTGATTCCAAAGAACCACTTGACATTAACCTGTTGCCGATTGAGAACCTGGGTGGGGCATTAGTCTATACAAAAAAGCCTACCAGCGTAGGTGGGGGTGAAGATACTTTGTTTGCATTGGTGCATGATGTCTTTGGTTACTGGACCCTGTCAAAGGGTAAAGTTGAAATTGATGAAAATATAAAAGAAGGCACTAAAAGAAAGATAAAAGAAGAAATTGGGCTTGATATTACAATAGAAGAGAAACTCGGCGAGAATGAATATGTTGCAACACACCCATCTAAAGGTAAAAGTTTAAAGAGAGTCGTGTATTTTCTGGCTTATAGTGAATACAAAGAATTAACACTAGAAGAATCTGGCGGGCTCGATGGTGCTAGGTGGTTTGGGATGAATGAAATACCCGGGTTACGCATTTATAATGACATTGTTCCGCTTATTAGCAAAACAGTTGAAATATTAAATAGTAGAAAATAGAAAATAAATTAATAAGTTTATTCAGCCATAAGCTAATACGCCTTTAGCGGAAAAGTAATATAAAAATAAAATGATAAATTTTTCGAATTTTGAGGAAAAGACCGAAATAATTTTTAAGAACAAGAGCTTGTTGCAACAGGCCTTCATTCATCGTTCTTATATAAATGAAAATCCATCGGCCGGGCTTTCGCACAACGAACGATTGGAGTTCTTGGGTGATGCTGTGCTTGAGCTTATCGTCACAGATTTTCTTTATAAAAAATATCCTAATTATACAGAGGGAGAACTAACTGCCCTTCGCTCGGCTTTAGTTAATGCGGTTATTATTTCAGAAGTTGCAGCTCATATCGGCATGAATGATTATCTTTTACTGTCCAAAGGCGAAGCCAAAGACAATGGCAAAGCACGACAATATATCTTGGCCAATACTTATGAAGCATACATTGGCGCTATGTACTTAGATCAAGGAATAAAGTCCGCAGATCATTTTGTGAATAAAACTCTTTTACTTAAAACGGATGAAATAGTAAATAAAAAACTTTGGCGCGATGCAAAATCCTTAGTACAAGAAAAAGCTCAGGAATTTGTAAATTTTACACCGGCCTACAAAGTTTTACATGAGTCAGGTCCTGATCATGATAAACATTTTACAGTTGGTATTTTTTTCGGGTTGAGTCAAATAGCGGAAGGCAAAGGTAAATCAAAACAGGAGGCAGAACAAAAAGCGGCCGAAGCTGCATTAAAAACAAAGAATTGGCTGGATTAACCCAACATGCGACTTAAAATTCTCGAACTAAACGGCTTTAAATCTTTTTCCAAAAAAACGACCTTGGAATTTGACAATAGTATCGTTTGTGTAGTGGGTCCGAATGGCTCTGGCAAGTCAAATGTGGTGGAGGCCATCCGCTACGTTTTGGGCGAGCAATCCATGAAATCTATGCGCGGAAAGACGGGCTCTGATCTGATTTTTAAGGGATCAAAAAATTTACCAAAAGGATCTCGAGCGACTGTTGCAATATATTTTGATAATTCTGATAAAGTTTTCAAACTTTCAAATAATGAAGGAGAAACTATAGATTTAAATTATGACACGATTAGTATAACTCGACAGGTATATCCCGATGGTTTGAATAAGTATATTTTAAATGGCACAGAAGTTAGATTAAAAGATATTCACAATCTTTTAGCATCGGTGAACATCGGCTCTTCCGGACATCATATCATTTCGCAGGGTGAAGCTGATAGGATTTTAAATGCGAATGGCAAAGAGAGACGTGAGATGGTGGAAGATGCATTAGGGCTTAAAATCTATCAATACAAGATAAAAGAAAGTGAAAGAAAACTCGAACGCACAAATGAAAACATGAAAGAAGTGATTATGTTGCGGAGAGAAAATGCTCCGCATCTTAATTTTTTAAAGAAACAGGTGGAGAAATTTGAGCAAGTAAAGGAAATGCAAACAGAATTGGCAACTCTTTATAGAGAATACTTAAAAAAAGAAAGTATCTATTTAGAAAAAGAAAAAAAGAGTCTGTCATTTGAAAGAAATAAAATTTCAAATGAGCTTGAAAAAATTGCTAGTAAAATTTCTGGTGACGGAGATAGCGAATCTCTTAAAGGAAACAAAAAGATAGAAGAATTAAAAATAGTTGAGCAAAAACTAAATGAAATTCGTGGATTAAAAAGTGAAATAGAGCGTAAATTAGGTAGAATTGAAGGGATATTAGAATCAAAAGAAACTAAAGTTAGATTATCGGGCAAGTGTCCACTATGTGGAAATGAAATTAAAGAGATGGGGAGAGAGCACATAGAAAAAAAGCAAAATGATGAAAAAGAATTAACGGAATTAAAAAATACACAAGCCGGTATTCTTGCTGAAATACAAAAAGTCGAAATAGAAGAAAAAGAGGGCATTCGATTATCTGAAAACTTAAAAAAAGAAATTAATACAGAAATGGAAACCCTGCGTGATCTTGAGCGAGAAAAGTTTACTCATAAGGTTAGGCATCAAGAATTATTTTCTGCATTGGAGCTTGTTGTGATAAAAGAGGTCAACTTAAAAGGCCGAAATGAAACTTTTGAAAATGAAATAAGGGAAGGTATCGCACTTATCGGAGAAGATACTTTGTCTTATAAAAATTACTACATAGAAGGTCACATAGATACTCATCTACAAGAAGAACAAAGAAAAAAGATTGAACGTCTGAAAATAAAATTAGAAGATGCGGGGCTCGGGAATGGGATAGAAGTAACGAAAGAATTCAAAGAGGTGTCGGAGAGGGATGGATTTCTGGTAAAGGAAATGGAAGATTTAACCAAGAGCATTGATTCTCTCGTTAAACTCATTACAGACTTGAAAGAAAAAATAGATTTGGAATTCAAAGAAGGTGTTAAAAAGATAAACGTAGAATTTCAAGAATTCTTCTCGCTAATGTTTGGCGGAGGTCATGGATCTCTTTCTGTTGTAGTTGAAAATAAGAGGAAAAAATATAAAGAGTTGGATGAAGAAATGGATACAGAAGAAGAAATCGCTTTCGAAACAGGAATAGAAATAAATGTATCTCTTCCTCATAAAAAGGTCAAAGAACTTCATGCATTATCAGGTGGAGAGAGGTCGCTCACTTCCATTGCTCTTCTTTTTGCTATGTCACAAGTCAATCCGCCACCTTTTCTTGTGCTTGATGAGACCGATGCTGCCCTCGATGAATCAAATTCTCGCAAATACGGAGATATGCTTGAGAAACTCTCCAAACATTCACAGCTTATCGTTGTTACTCACAATCGTGAGACAATGTCTCGCGCTGGTATGCTCTATGGCGTAACCATAGGTTCCGACAGCGCCTCTAAGCTTCTGTCCGTAAAATTCGAAGAAGCTACTGCTATCGCGAAATAAATTTATGAAACTAATTCTTGGATCTTCATCAAAATACCGAAAAGAAATTTTAGAAAAAGCAGGATATGTTTTTGATGTTTTGAGTCCCGACGTAAATGAGAAGCTGATTCAAATAAATGATCCATATGAGAGACCTCTTATTGTGGCTCGGGCAAAAACCGATGCGCTTATATCGAAAGTTAACGAGCCAGCCTTGCTTATTACTTCTGATGTTATTGCGGTGTGCAATGGAGAACTACGCGAGAAACCTGAGTCTATAGACGAGGCGAGAGAATTTTTAAGAGAATATAGCCAAGGAGTTGCTCCGGAAGGAGTGACCGCTATTGTTATCTTTAACACCGTAACAGGAGAATATTATGAGGGTGTTGACAGGGCACAAGTTTTCTATAATCCATTTCCAGAGTCTGTGATTGAAGATTTTATAAAAAACGGAGATCCACTAAGTCGAGCTGGTGGCTTTGGTGTTCAACATCCCGTCTTAAGACCCTATGTTAAAAAAATTAAAGGTGACGAAGAAAGCATTGTTGGTATGCCACTTCATTTATTGAAAAGGTTACTTACGCAAGCTGGATATTAATTAGCTTTTATTTCCACAAACTTCACTTCCTCTTCTTTCCCTTTGATTATTTTATCCGGTTGGAAAACTTCATTTAATTTTACTGTATCTTTTCTGACAGTCATTTTTCCATCATTACTTAATTTTATATTAAGGAGCATACCTTGCATTGTTTTATCACTAAATGCTTGATCAAAAATAAAATTACCGAGCGAATAAGCGATAAAACTATTTTTATAAATTTCTGTATCTTCTATGACATGTGGATGTGAGCCAATAACAATTTTTGCACCGTTGTCCACAGCTCTATGCGCTAGATATTCTTGTCGCACATTATGTTTTGTCTGATATTCCTCGCCAAAATGAAATGCAACCACCAAATAATCAACTTGCGAACTGGCATTTTTTATTATTTCATCAAAACGTGGGTTGTTAGCAAGGAGCAATCCAGCCTTATCCGTGCCAGCTTCCATCCAGTTTGGTCCAACATCAGAGAAACCAAGAAAGCCAATTTTCATTCCATAATTTTCAATTATAGTTGGTGTTTCGGCTTCTTCGCTATTATTTCCTCCCCCGGTGTAGAGTATTTCATTTTCTTTCAAGCGAGAGAGTGTATCAATATATGCAATACGTCCCCAGTCCCCGACATGATTATTGGCAACCGATAAAATACTTATGCCCGCCCCAGAAAGAGCTGGAATGACAGCTGGATCCATTCTAAAAGAATATAAATTTCGTAAATCTTCACCTTTGTCTGATACTGTGCCTTCTAGGTTGGCAAAAACGATGTCAGATTCTTTTATAATTTTTAACTTTTCAAAAAGTGCCGAATAGTCGTTGTTGAAATTTTTCATGACTGAATTTTTTACTCCGCGGTCAAGCATAATGTCGCCCGCAAAAGTCATTGTGACAAAATCTGGCTCTCTGACGTATGGCACTCTCACTTTTTCGGCAACCCAGTTAGTATTTGCATCAGCTTCTCCCCCATAATATATATTTTGCTTCAAGTATTTTAAAATGTTTTCCACATCTTTATAACGGTCTTTGCTTCCAAGAAGTGTGATAGCGATAGGGCGATTTGTTTTTTCTCCAAGAGGGAGAGAGAAGAGCGAGACTATAGTCTGCTTTGCTTCATCTGTGTATCCGCTCTTTCCGCCCAGGTAGCCCTCTTTAGAGAGAAGTTGGTTCGTATTTGACCAAGAGTGTTTTTTGTTGGAGAAAGACCGCTCCGTTGTGATTTTTAGCAAGTCTGGTTTTGTTTGATTTAAATATCCGGCAAGTTTAAACAGGTCGGAGGTGGTGGATTGATTACCGGGGGAAAGTCCACTCGGGTCTTCATATGATGTTCCAGACATTTTTAAATTTTCCGCGACTTCATTCATTTTTTTTATAAAAATATCTCGTCCGAAATGCTCTGCCAAAATTTCTGCTGCATCATTACTTGATTCCAGAAGAAGTGGGTATAAGAGGTCAGAAGTTTCTATTTCTTCCCCTATTTTTAGTCCGCCGTTTTTCCCTTCAGTGTCTAGCGCTCTTTTACTTATTAACAGAGCGTCATTCGGTTCCATTATCTCTTTAGTAATTAGGGCTGTCGTGAGTTTAGAGATTGAAGCAATGGGGAATTTCTGATCTTGGTTTTTTGCCAGTATTACTTCACCTGTGTTTAGGTCACCCACCAGATAGGCCAAAGCAGAGACTTTGATTTGTTCGTTTAAATCTTTATTTAAATAAAAGTATTTAGATGGAACCTCTTCTTTTATCGTAGCACTTAATGCTGTTGCTGATTTAGTATTAGTGTTGGTATTGTTTAAATCAACAGGCAAAAAAGACATGAGAAAATATATAAAAAAAATTCCCACAATTCCAGTAAATATAACCCAACTCCCTAATTTAATTTTTTGATTAAATATCATATCAAAATATAATCTATTGTTTTTCGCTCTTTATCTACTCCTTTTACTTTTATTCTAACACGATCGCCCAGGCGGTACCTTTTTTTGTTTTTCTGTCCGACCAATTCCAATTTTTTTTCATTAAAAATATAAAAATCGTCACTCATGTCTCTCACTTTTACTAGACCTTCGCACTTTGTTTCATTTTCTTCCACATATACACCCCATTCTGTTATCCCACTTATGACACCTTCAAATTTTTTTCCCTGATGTCTCTCCATATATTCAACTTGTTTGTATTTTACAGAAGTACGTTCGGCGTCAGAGGCGCGTTTTTCTTGTTCGGATGCAATTCTCGCCATTTTTTCATATTCCACTAATTTTTCTCTTCCAATTTTTTTCTTTAAAAGATAGTTGCTAAGTATTCTGTGCACCATGATGTCTGGATATCTTCTAATTGGGGAAGTGAAATGAGTGTAATATGAAAAAGCTAGTCCATAATGCCCAATATTTTTTGTAGAATAAACTGCTTTCGCCATAGATCTTATGACTGCTCTATGCACTGTGTCCGCTTCACCCTTGCCCGTGAGATTTTCCAACAATTTATTTATTTCATATGTTGGGATGATTCCGTTTTGTAAAGATACTTTATGTCCCAAGCTCCGCAAGAAAAATGCCAAGTCCGCCATTTTTTCCTTATTTGGTAGGTCATGCACACGATAGATAGATATTGTGTCTCTTTCCTTTTTATTTTTATCAGAAATTAATTCCGCCACCTTTTTATTTGCCAACAGCATGAATTCTTCAATCAATCTATTTGAGTCGCCACGTTCTTTTTTTATCACTTTTAGAGGAACTCCATTTTTGTCTAGCACGAATTTCACTTCTTCTTGGTCTAGAGATATTGCGCCCAATGCAAATCTTTCTTTGGTCAATTTTTTTGCTAGATTATTTAAAATAGATAACTCTCTGTGGAGTGGGGCAGAAGCTTTTTTTATTACCTCCTCGGCTTCTTCATAGGTAAATTTTTTCTTTGAATGTATCACGGTCTTCCCATACCATTCATTTTTTACTTTGGCATTTTTATCTACAACAAAAACTGCGCTCATGGTGAGCCGATCTTTGTGGGGGACCAGACTACATAAATCGTTCGACAAAGTCTCTGGGAGCATTGGTATGGTTCTGTCGACTAAATACACTGAAGTTCCTCGTTCTCGCGCTTCGAGGTCGAGAGCG
>MFUJ01000008.1 GCA_001785675.1 Candidatus Nomurabacteria bacterium RIFCSPHIGHO2_12_FULL_37_29
CAGAGAAAAATTCTACAGAGGCGTCTATCTTGTGTTTTTTGATATATTTTAAGGCCTCTATAGGCGCAGTTAATTCCATTTGATTATTCGTTGCATGCTCTGATCTCCCCCCGATTTCAAAAATCTCTTTTCCAAAAATAAAAACTACGCCCCAGCCAGCCCGTCCTGGATTCCCCTTGGCTGCCCCATCGGTATAAATAATTATTTTTTTGTTTTCTATTTTCATTTTTATATTATATCAACAATCCTTAATCGAAGCTCCTCTCTGCCACGAAATCTAGATAAATCAAAAGTTGCAAGTAGATTTACATTCTCACCTTCAGTTAAAGATGTTTTGAAAGAATCGTGATTGGAAAAAAAAGAAATGGCTTTAGCTTTATTTTGCTTGCCTCCTTGGGCGTCAGAAAAAATAATTTCCAGATGTTCGCCTGAGCCATTTTTGCCAAATTTTTTAATTTTTTCTATTTTTACACCTTCAAACAAGAAAACGGGTTTCAAATTTGCTAAACCAAAGGGTGACATTTTCTCTATTTCTTTCCAATTTTGCATACTTACGACACTCAAGTCAGATTTCACGTCATAGATTACCGCACTTTTTATATTTTCTCGTTTTACTTTATTAAAAGTTGCAGATAATGCTTCTTCCAGAAAATGAATCTTCTCATTATGAACCGCAAATCCTCCAGCCAACTCATGTCCACCAAAATCTATAAAAGATTCACTGGTTGCGGTCATGAGTTCTACTATTGATGCTGACCCGTCACTTCTACAAGAACCTTTAATGCAATCATTTTCATCTTTTCCCCAGACAAAAACAGGCTTCTTGTATTCATCGCAAATTTTTCCTGCAACAAGACCCAGAATTCCCACACGCCACTCTGGATTTCCTATTACTATCACCTCTTTCATTTCTTCATGAGAGCGTTTCTCTAACTTTTTATTTACTTCACGCATAATTCCTTTGACAACAACTTTCCTTTCGTCATTTATTTTTGACAAATGGTCGGCAAGTACACCTGCGTGACTCTCATCCTCTGTAGAGAGAAGCTCAAATGCTCTCATTGGATCATCCATGCGTGAAGCAGCATTTAATCTGGGCGTTACCATAAAACCAATATCGTCTTCCGATAAATATTTCTGATCAATATTCATTTTTGCTAGAAGTTTTTGCAAACCCGGACGTGGAGACCTCTTGAATACTTTCATTCCGAAATATGCGATGGTCCTGTTCTCTCCTGTCAAAGGAACCATGTCAGAAAGTGTTGCGAGTCCTGCCATATCTAACATCCATTTTTCCGCGCCATCTTTGATTTTAAAATATTCATTATATTTTTTGATAAATCCTTGCGCAAATTTAAAAATAACGCCTGCGCCACAAAGCATTTTCTCCGGATAATTGTCCACCTTTGGATTCAAAATTGCATAAGCACGAGGTAAATCGAAAGCAAATTCGTCGTCGCTTAAATTTTGGCGAGGTAAATGATGGTCAGTAATAATCACATCAATACCAGCAACGGATGCCTGTGCCACTTCCGCCACAGCCGTAATGCCAAGATCAATGGTTATTAAAAGTTTCACATTAGATAATGCAAATCCTTTGATGGCTTCCATATTTAAACCATACCCTTCAGAATTTCTTTGTGGAATATAAACTTCGTAGTTCTTATAATTTATTTCTTTAAACAAATCCTGCATTATCACCGCTCCGGGAATTCCATCACAATCATAATCGGCATAAATAACTATCTTTTCTTTTGCTTCCATGGCTTCAAATATTCGTACGCATGCCTTCTCCATATCATGCATCAAAAAAGGATCATGCAGATCTCTCTTGTAATCTGGATTTAAAAAAATCTCAGCTTGAACAACATCCGTAATACCTCTTTTTTCTAAAAGCGTCCTTAATAAATCTCCATACTTTTGCATGAGTGAAATTTTAACATAATTTGCTATAATATACTCATGAGAAATTGCATTTTTTGTAAAATTGTAAAAGGAGAATCTCCATGTCATAAAATATGGGAAGATAAGGATCATCTAGCTTTTTTGTCTATATTCCCAAATACTGAGGGATTTAGTGTTGTAATAACTAAGAAACATTATTCTAGCTATGCTTTTGATTTGCCAGATGACATTTTAAAAAAATTAATTATTGCCTCCAAAAAAGTGGCTAAGATTTTAGATGCAAAACTTGAAGATGTCGGAAGAACAGGAATGATCTTTGAGGGTTTTGGAGTAGATCATGTACATGCAAAACTTTTTCCCATGCATGGCACTAAAGATAAAAAATGGAAACCAATAAATTCTGGTATAAAAAAATACTTTAAAAAGTATGAAGGCTATATTTCATCCCATGATTACAAAAGAGAGAATGATGATAAGTTAAAAAAAATAGCTCAAAAAATAAAAGTAAAATAAATTATTCTAATATTAGTGATTCAAGTGCTGGAAGCTCTTTGCCAGCTAGAAATTCTAGGGTGGCGCCTCCGGCAAGGCTAACGTGCGAATAATCTTCTAGACTTCCATACTTGCGAGCAACATCAATAGTGTCTCCACCAGCAATAATTGTCTCTCCTGAAAGATTTTTACTGACATTCTTCATAGCATTAAGTATGGCTTGTGACCCAAGAATAAACTTTTCATCTTCAAATTTACCCATTGGACCAGCCCAAAAAACTGTTTTGGACTTAAGAATCATTTCAGTAAATAATTTTTGAGTTTTAGGACCAATATCAAGCGCTGTCCATCCCTTGGGTACTCTTTCTATGGAAATATCAATATTTCTTACTGTAACTCCGTCAGAAATTACAACATCTTCTGGGCAGATAACTTTATCTTTGTATTTCTGCAATATTTCTTTTGCATATACAATCCAATCTTTTTTCTCCCGTTTTTTTTCATCCACAAAAACATCTTCGATAAAAGAACTTCCAAGATCTCTCCCCTGCGCCTTCAAAAAAACATTTGCCACTGCTCCACCGATTAATACTTTGTCTGCCATTTTTAATAAATTATTCACCGCATCCACTTTATCAGAAATTTTTGCTCCACCGATTAATACAGTAAAAGGCCGAGCTGGATTCTCTATTAAATTCGTCAGTATTTCTACTTCATGCTGTAAATAAAACCCTGCCACAGAAGGTAAGTGCCTTTCGATACCTGTTGTAGAAGCGTGTATTCTGTGCGCCTGAGGAAAACCATCAAAAACGACTAGGTCTTTGCCTATGCAGAGTTTTTTTGCAAATTCATCATCATCGATCATCTCTTCGGCATGAAATCGTACATTTTCAAGCATAAGGATATCTCCGGCATGCATATTATTAATTTTTTCATCCACTAATGAACCAATGCATTCATCTATTTTTGCAACTGGATGATTTAAAAGCTCAGCCAGCCTTTTCGCATGAGGATTTGTACGAAGACGTTCCACGACAACTCCGTCAGGACGTCCTACATAGCTGAGAATAATAATTCTACAATTTTCTTTTAAAAGATATTGCAGGGTTGGCAAAGTTGCTTTTATGCGCGTATCATCTGCGAGCTCAAGAACGCCATTTACTTCTTCCACGTCAATATCATACGGCGCGCGATAAAGAATAGTTTTTTCTTTTAAATTTACACTTTGTAGGATTTTTAGTTTCATATATTTATAGAAAATCTGGCAAGGCAAGTTTTTTGAATGGTCTGGCCGGGGGAAGGACCCAGAGAATCGAGGACCTGAAAAAAACTTACTTTGCCAGATTTTCTGCAATATTAATAATCTTCACAAATTTCTTCGCATCAAGAGATGCCCGACCGGGCAATAGTCCATTGACACCTCCATTTTTTAAAAATTCCAATGCATCGCGCTCACTCGCAGAACCACCGTAAATAATCCTAGTCCTCAATGCTACTTTACCAAACTTATCAGAAAGTATTTTGCGAATAAAAATAGCCATTTCCAAGGAATCAGCAGGCGTAGCATCTCGACGAAGAGCGGTGCTAGAAAGCGCCCAGACTGGCTCGTAGGCAATAATAATTTTTGAAATTAAATTTTTAGAAATTCCATTCAGGCATTCTAGTGTTTGATTTTTGACAAGATTAAAATATTCATGATTCTCATCCCTATGTATTTCTCCTACGCAAAGTATGGGCACAAGAGATGCCGAGAGCGCAGACTTTATTTTTTTATTTATATAACTATTACTCTCCCCTCCGCCTCCACCAGAAAGAATAGATGGCGGATTCCTCCTTTCTGAATGTCCTAGTATCACATATTTTACACCTATCTCGTAAAGCATTTCGGGAGAAATTTCCCCAGTATAAGCACCCGTATCTCCACAGAAGGCATTCTGCGCACCAAGAGAAACAAGAGAGGTTTTTCTAAAAATCCTAGTAGACATTTTCTTTAATTTTTCTAAATACAAAAATGGCGGACAAATTACAACTTCTGTTTTTTTTATTGAGGACATGTTCTTTGCCACACTAGAGAACAATTGTTCCGCTTCTTCTAAGGTAAGCGGGTTCATTTTCCAATTACCAATGATTATATTCTTTTTTGTCATATGGCAAATTATATCATAATGCGTTAAAATATAAATGTGAACCAAAAAGGTTTTACTTTAATCGAAACATTAATCGGTAGCGCAGTGTTTTTGTTGGTGGCATTATCTGCTTACAAGGCTTTCGCCATATTGATGGATGCCGTCCTACAGTCTCAGGCAAAAATAGCAGCTACGACAGTGGCCAATGAAGGATTTGAGATTATCCGCAATTTACCATACGCTGATGTAGGTATATTAGGAGGACTACCAGTAGGTAAAATACCAAGAACCAGAACTGTCCTTAGAGATAATTATTCTTTTAATGTTACAACTACTATTAGAAGCGTGGATGATCCTTTTGACGGCACCATCGAAGGCAGTCCTTCTGACACTTCACCGGCTGATTATAAGCTGACAGATCAGGACATTACTTGCACAAATTGCAAAATTTTTAATCCACTAAAATTCACTACCCTGGTCGCTCCACATGCGCTTGAAACTGGCATGAATAACGGCGCGCTTTTTATCCAGGTCTTCGATGCAGGTGGTATACCTATTCCAAATGCATCGCTTCATATAGTGAATACTCAAACAAACCCAGACACTATTATAGATGAAACAACAGACAACACTGGATGGGTAAAAATAGTCGACGCGCCCCCCGGAACAAATGCTTACAATATCATTGCCACAAAATCCGGATTTACTCAAGATCAAACTTATCCTCTTAATGGAGTGGCTGGACCAAATCCAAATAAACCCGACCCCACAGTTGTATTACAACAAGTTACACAGACTAGTCTTTCCATAGACGAAGTGAGTTCTTTGACAATAGGAACAGTGGACTCCTCTTGTGCGGTATTGCCTAATATTGGTTTTTCTTTAACTGGAACCAAATTAATCGGAGCGCCCGCAATCCTTAAATATCCTACGCAAAACTTTACCACCGATGCGGAAGGTACTTATGCAATTTCAAATTTGGAATGGGATACTTATTATACCTTGCTCACCTCTGCCTCATATGATCTCTCCGGCACGACTCCTCTGCCTAGTTTCATAATAAACCCAAATGAGAATAAAACATTACAGTTGGTTGCTGTCCCTCATGTGGATAAAGCTCTTTTGGTTTCAGTTAAAGATTCGGCTAATGTGACTATAGATGGAGCTACGGTTCGTTTGCAAAAAAGCGGTTTCGATGAAACTAAGACAACGAACTCCGACGCTTGCGCAACTCCGGGCCAAGCTTTCTGGAATGGGCTGGCAAGTGGCACATATACTCTGACTATTTCTAAAACAGGATATCAAACATCTATCAGCTCGGTAGACATGTCTCCCTCTTGGCAAAACCAAATCATAACTCTGGTGCCTTAAATAAAAAAAAAATATGGAAAATAAATTAAAAAATAAATTATCATCGGGGTTCACCTTAGTCGAAATACTTTTTGGAGTTTCAATTTTTATTCTTATTTTTTTTGCACTAACTCTTTTTTCCAGAAATATTTGGGTTTATAACTCTTTCGTATCTGTCGGGCTTGCCAATATTGACGCTGGCAGACAAACCATGAAAACAATGGTCTCTGAAATTCGCACTGCGTCTACCGCTGACACGGGAGCTTATACCATAAGTCAAGCAGGGGTATCGTCTTTCATTTTTTATTCTAATATAGACAATGATGCGTTAAAAGAAAAAGTAAGATATTTTCTAAATGGTTCGCAACTGCAAAAAGGAGTCATCAAGCCGACCGGCAGTCCGCTCTCCTATAACGCTCTTAATGAAACCATCATTACCCTAATGTCGAATGTGACCAACACTTCTATTTTTGACTACTATGATGAAAACTATGACGGAACAACTGCTGCGCTTTCTTCTCCAGTAACTATATCATCTGTCCGTCTGGTAAAAATAACTATCAATGTAGATAGTGATCCGAATCGCGCACCTGCTGCTACTACATTTTCTACTCAAGTCTCAATAAGAAATTTAAAAGATAATATATGATAAAATTATCAGAGAATTGTTTTTTAGAATGGTCTGGCCGGGGGAGGGACCCGGAGAACCGAGGACCTTATAAAAAACAATTCTCTGATAATTTTAAAAATGAATAAAAATAAATTAAGTAAAAAAAGAGGGATGATTATTATACAAACAATGGTTTTTTCCGCAATTGTGATAATAATTATCAGCGCCCTTTCGGCTTGGGCAGCCACAACCATCCGGGCAGGTCGAATAGCTTTCAATCGTGAGCAAGCTTTTGAATCTGCTGAAGCTGGTATAGATTATTATCGTTGGCATTTGGCACATGCGCCGACAGACTATCAAGATGGCACAGGAGTAGTGGGACCATATATTCATTCTGTAAAAGATAAAGACGGTAACACTATTGGGCAATTTTCTTTGGACATTATCGCGCCACCAATAGGCTCAACAATAGTAAAAATTAAATCCACTGGCTCTTCATCTTTTGATTCATCATATTTAAGAAAGATAGAAAGCCAAGTAGCCAAACCTTCCATTGCCAAATACTCTGTTGCCGGAAATAATGCGTTCCGTTTTGGTGCGGGCACAGAGATTTTCGGACCCATACATGTAAATGGCGGAATTCGTTTTGATGGTCTTGCACACAACCTTGTCACTAGTGGAAGTACAACTTACACAGATGCCGATAGCGACGCTTGCACCACTAGCAATTCTTATGCCGTTCATACTTGCTTGTCTCCCTCGGATCCAACATCTCCCACGCCATTACCACCACGACCAGACGTCTTTGAAACTGGACGCCTTATAAGCCAGCCGACAATTGACTTTTCAGGTTTTACGACCGATCTTGCTTTACTAAAAATAGACGCGCAATCAGCAAATGGATTTTATAGAGATGTGGCTGGAAGCGGATTTGTCGGGTATCATATTGTTTTAAAAACAAATGACACTTTTGACTTATATAAAATAAATTCATGGGCAAGTGTGGGAAGTTGTTCAGGCACATCTTCCAGCTGGAGTATCGGTACTCAAACCCTGCAAGGTAATTATGTTTTTCCCACTAATGGAATAATATTCATAGAAGACCATGTAGTGGTTGATGGACAAATAGACGGAGCACGTCTTACCATAACAGCCGCGGACTTACCTGTACCTTCTTCTTCATCCGGTTATAAAAATATTCTGATAAACAACGACTTGTCTTACACGAATTATGATGGCACAGATTCTCTGGGGTTAATTGGGCAGAACGGAATCATGGTGGGACTAGTAAGCGAAGACGACTTAAAAATAGACGCGGCACTCATTGCTCAAAATGGTAAAGTGGGAAGATTTTCATATGGAGGAACTTGCCCTTTAAAAAATCGCAGTATCATTTCTCTTTATGGCATGATTGCCTCTTATGCAAGATACGGATTTGCATTTACAAATGGTACAGGATATACGACACGACAAATAACTTATGATGCAAATTTATTATATGCCCCCCCACCTTCCTTCCCACTCACTTCCGCTTCATACGAAATACTGTCCTGGCAAGAAGTGGAGAATTAAAATTTTAAACAACAGGAAACTCTATGAAAAATGTAGATCCTTTATCCACGCCCGGGGACTCTGCATATACACGGCCTTTATGTGCATCTATGATTAATTTTACCGAATAAAGACCATAGCCCGTACTGTCTACATTTGTTTTGACTGAATCTTTGCCTCGTCCACCCTGAGTAAATAGAATATTTCTATCTTCGGGAGTCATACCAATTCCAGTATCTTTAACAGAAAGTAAAATTTTATCGTTATTCTTTTCAAGTCCCAATGTGATTGTGCCACTTTTTGTATATCTAATAGAATTTTCTAGTAAATTATTGATTGCCTCTTTGAGCCAAAAAGAATCACCGAGAACACTATAGGTTCCCTCCTTAATATCATTTTTCATTCCGATTCCTTTTGTCTCTGCCGGACCTTTCTTTTCGGAGATTATTTTTAGG
>MFUJ01000009.1 GCA_001785675.1 Candidatus Nomurabacteria bacterium RIFCSPHIGHO2_12_FULL_37_29
CGTTTAAAGCTACATCAATTAGCATTTTTTTACATATTATGTCTCCAGCTTTTTTAAAAGTAAAAACCTGACAACGAGATATGATCGTGTCTGGTACTTTATGAAACTCGGTTGTAGCTAAAATAAAAATAGCGTGCTTGGGTGGTTCTTCTAGGGTTTTTAATAACGCACCCCAAGCGTCTTTGGAAAGCATATGCACTTCATCAATTATATAAACTTTATATTTTGAATCAAAAGGTAAAACTCGCACACCATCGCGCAGTTCCCTGATGTCATCGATACCTCTGTTTGAAGCGGCATCTATTTCATAAAGATCATTAGGGGACACGCCAATTTCAGTAGCAAAGATTCTAGCCACGGAAGTCTTACCCGTACCACGTGTACCGACGAAGAGATACGCGTGTGAGACTTTATTCGTCTCGATTGAACTTTCTAAAACCTTTACAATGTGGTCTTGCCCTAGGACTTCAGCAAAGTTTTTTGGTCTGTATTTACGATATAACGCTAAATCGTGCATGCAATGATTATATCTCTAAACTAGGAAAATACAAAAGATTTTGGCGTCTTCGCCCTCGGAGTCAGAAAGACAGGGAACCCACGACGCTTTTAATCTTTTTATTTCCCTAGTTTAAGAAAATCATTAATTATCTTCTCAACCTGCAAAACATTTTCAGTTTCCATAAGTTTTATACGAAGCTCTTTTGCGCCATCAAAACCATTCACATATGCTTTGTAATGCTTTTTCATAATTGCGAAATTTTTGTGCTGCCCCAACATTTCTTCAAAAAGTTTCGTGTGCTCTACCAAAACTTTTAGCTTCTCTGGCGTAGAAGGAATATATTCTTTCGAAGCAAACAACCAGGGGTTTCCAAAAATCGCCCTGCCTAGCATTACCCCATCACAACCCGTTTCTTTTACTTTTTGTTTTGCATCTTCTAAATTTAAAACATCACCATTACCTAAAATCAAAGTTTCTACTCTCATCTCATCACGAATCTCTACCACTCTTTTCATTAATTCCCAATGCGCGGATACACTGGACATTTCTTTACGAGTGCGTAAGTGTATTGTAAGTGCAGCCAAGTCTTCTTTCAAGAGCACTGGAATCCAAGTTTCAATTTCGTTTTTATTGTAACCAATGCGAGTTTTGACAGAAATAGGTAACCCTTCGCTACCTTCTTTCGCAGCTCTGATTATCTCTCGAATAAGTTTTGGGTTTTTAATCATTGCCGCACCCGCATATTGCTTTTCGATAGATTTATCTGGACAACCCATATTTATATCTATACCGTCAAAACCCAACTCTTTGCAAAGCGCAGATGCTTTCCTTATATTATCCGGTTTTGACCCGAATATTTGTGCTACCATTGGTCGTTCATTTTCAGAATATTTTAAATCAATCAAAAGTTTTTCTCGAGCAATAGGATGTGCTAAACCATCTGCTGATACAAATTCTGTAAAAAAGATATCAGGCTTACCATATTTAGCGATGATTTGCCTAAAAACGCAGTCAGTAACATCAGCCATTGGGGCCAGACATAAAATTGGTTTTTTAAGTTTTTTCCAAAAATTTTTCATAATTAGAAAGTGCCGTGTAAAGAATTCCTTAAAACTGCGCCCTTGGAGTCACAAGGACAGGGAACCTACACGTTTTTAAAATTCTTTGCACGGCACTTCTTTAATCGAATTTGTAATATACCTTGTTTCCAAAGCGAAGGTCGATGTATTTGAGAGAAGAGTATTTACTCTTTAAATTCTTTTGCAAAGGTTCGGTGGTGAGCGCAGCTTCTAAATTGTCCGCTATTTTTTCAAAATCGGAATCAGATTTTAAAATTATTTCTGGCTTTGACGATGACGTTCTATCGGAGAGAAATATTTTTATATTTTTATTTTCTTGCATATATAATATTACAGGTTCCAGTCCCATGCTAAAAAGCGTGTCTTTAAATGAAATCAATTTTGAGAAAATATCAGGCGAAAAATAAGATTCGAGAATGGGACCATAAAATTTAAAATAAACTTCCCCAGAGAAATACGGCGCTTCGTCAAAGACATAACCGTCCTTATCTATGAAATAGCATTGCTCCTTGGAATTTTCACCTATGAGTTCGGTTCCTGGACTAATGCCACACCATGTATACAATCCTATTCTCTCGTTTAAAGATATTTTTAATACTTTGTTTTTTTCCACAAATAAAGTTATATCTTTGAGTCTCTTAAATTGATTCGCTAACTCTTTTTTTATATTATTTTTAGGATAAAAAAATATATTTGTTTTTGGAAAAAACCAAAAATAATATCCTGCGATTTCTTTTTCAGCCACCGTCTTGATAATCTCAGTATCGATAATTTTGTTTCCTACTATTTCTACCGAAGTAATATTAAAAATAGAAGTGCGAAGAAAATAAGCCAACAAGGCCAAAATTATTAATAGTGTAAGTGTGTAAAACAAGATTTTATTTTGAAAAACCCTGCGTCTAGTTCTTTTGAATTCTAAAAGACGCGGGGAACTTAAAACGTTTCTTTTTTGCATTTTATTTGATTCAGCAGAATTATTTACTGGGTTATAAAATCTCTGCCTCCCATATATTTTCGCAAAACTTCTGGAATCTTAACACTGCCGTTAGCTTGTTGGTAATTTTCAATAATAGCGATCAATGTTCTTCCTATGGCGCAAGCTGTGGCGTCATTCATGTGGACAAATTCAATACTTTCATCTGTACGCCTAACTCTGGTGTTTAATCTTCGTGACTGAAAACTTGTCATAAGGTCCGCTGTGTGAGTTTCTCTATAAGTGTTTTGACCCGGCATCCATGTTTCTATGTCTATCTGTCTATAGTCAGGTTTCCCCATATCTCCAGTGCAAATTAAAACAACTTGATAAGGAAGATTCAACGTCTGTAAAAAATATTCCTGAATAGCAATAAGAAATTCTTGTTCTTGAATGGAGGTCTCTGGCAAACAAAAACTTTCCATTTCAAGTTTTTCAAATTGGTGCATTCTTAATATTCCTTTCACATCCTTGCCGTGACTTCCGGCTTCACGTCTGAATGCTGGAGAATATCCAATATAACGCATTGGCATAACTTTTTCGTCTAAAATTTGATTCATATGTATAGGTCCGAGCGTGTGTTCAGCGCTACCTATTAAATACATATCATCAACTTCTATATGATATTTATCTTCTTTGGGATCTAGTCTAGCCATTTTTAAATAAGTATTTGATTTGACCATGAAAGGAGGTATGACGGGAATGAAAGCTTTTGTGTTTACATTTATGTTTTTTTCTTTTGCGATTTTTTCTAAAGTTTTCGTATTGGTAAAAATTTCAAGTAAAAAATTTATAAGCGCGAATTGCAATAAAACTAAATCACCCTTTATGTAAGTGAATCTTGATCCTGAAACTTCTGCTGCTGACTCGTTGTCTAAAACTCCTAATTTTTGACCTAGTTCATAATGTTCTTTTGGAGTAAAATCAAATTTAGGTTTTTCTCCCCAATTTCTTATAACCATGTTACCAGATTCATCTGGTCCTTCTGGCGTATCAGGAGAAGGCACATTTGGTATCTGGAGCATGAGAGTCTGCCAATTTTTTATTATCGCTTTTAATTTTTCTTCTTTTATTTTAATTTCATCTTTAACAATACGCATTTCTTCAATAAGCTGAGTCTTCGACGCTGAATCTTGATTACGAGATATATCATTTGAGACTCTGTTCACCTCACTTCGAAGTTCCTCCACTTCTTTAAGCTGTTTAAGACGTTCATCATCAAGCACAAGGAGTTTCTCAATATCAATATCTAAACGTTTTTTCTTAGCGCCTGCTTGCACTATTTCTTTGTTTTCACGGATAAATTTTATATCTAGCATGTGTCTATTGTATATCAAACCTGTTATAATGTGAAGCGAGAAATAACTTTTTAAGAGCATTACGCAGGCTAGCGAGCCGAGCATAACAAATTTTCAGCAGAAAATTATGTGCAGTTTTAAAAAGATATTTTTCGCGCAGCATGCAAATCAAAAAATTACCAAAAAATAAATTTCCTAAAGCACTTCTAGAAATCCCCCAACCCCCAGAGGATCTATGGATAATGGGTGAATTGCCTAGAGAGAATTTGATACATCTTTGTGTGGTTGGCTCACGAAAATTTACTTCATATGGACGCGAAGCTTGTGAAAAAATAATTGCTGGGTTAAGGAATTACCCGATAGTGATAGTTTCTGGTTTTGCTATGGGTATAGACACTATAGCGCACAAAAAAGCAATGCAGGTAGGACTCAAGACCATAGTATTTCCGGGTTCTGGACTTTCCAGCGAAGCAATGTATCCAAAAACAAATATACGATTGATGAATGAAGTTGTTGAAAATGGTGGATGTTTAATTTCAGAATTTGAACCGGATTTTAAAGCAACACAGTGGAGTTTTCCGATGAGAAATAGACTTATGGCAGGTATTTCTAAAGCAACACTAATAATAGAAGCAGAGGAAAGATCCGGCACACTTATTACTGCCAGACTCACCACAGAATATAATCGAGATTTATTAGTTGTGCCTGGATCAATTTTCTCTTCCAATTCAAAGGGCACGAACAGATTGCTGCGTCAAGGTGCAACACCTATAACAAGCGCCTCAGATGTATTGGAAGCTCTTGGTTTTGAAAAAGAAAAAGATGAAGAAAAGCAAATAAAATTATTCTTAGACTTATTGCCTGAAGAAAAAATAGTTGTGAAGTTACTCCACGAACCAATGGCGAGAGACGATTTAATAAGGGGAATGTTGCTTCCAATCCCCACAGCCAATGCTGTACTTTCTGTTATGGAAATAAAAGAGTTAATAAAAGAAGAAATGGGCGAAATTAGATTGGCATAGTTTGCAAAAGAAAACTATTTAGTGTAATACTTAGCGAACAATGAATCCCGTTAAAAATTCTACTAATGGGAAAATAATATTATAAATTAAATTTTTAGATTTCTAACGAGATGAAATTACTAATTGTTGAGTCACCATCAAAAGCAAAAACTATCGAGAAGTATCTCGAAGGAGAATTCACCGTGCGCGCATCGGTCGGACATATTCGCGATTTGCCAAAATCAAATAAAACAGCAATAGATATCAAAAGTGGTTTTATACCGCATTATGAAATTTCTAAAGGAAAAGAAAAAGTTGTGTATGAACTTCAAGGACTTGCGGAAAAAGCAAAAGAGATAATCTTGGCAACTGACCCCGATCGTGAAGGAGAAGCCATCGCCTGGCATATAGAAACACTTTTGAATGAAGACAAGAAAGTAAAAGCGCCAATAGAACGAGTAACTTTTTACGAAATTACTAAAGAAGCAGTAGAGGAAGCGCTGAAACATCCACGGAAAATTGATACAGCTCTACGTAAAGCGCAAGAAGCACGCAGAGTGCTAGACCGTCTCGTGGGTTATGATCTATCGGGTCTTATTTGGAAAAAAGTTCGTTACGGACTTTCGGCCGGACGTGTTCAGTCTCCGGCTTTACGCATAATAATGGAACGTGAACGGGAAATTCGCGCCTTTGTTCCAGAAAAATTCTGGAGAATTTTTGGTCTGTTTGAGACAATTAAAAAAGAGAAGCTCACCTTGGAATGCAATGAAGAACCGCGAGATGAAAAATTGGTCCATAAAATAATGGAAGCTGGAAAAAGTGGCACGTGGATTATAAAAAATGTTAGAGAATCAGAACAAAAAAGAGTCCCCCGTGCGCCCTTTACTACCTCTACATTACAACAGACCGCAAGCTCGCGACTCGGATACTCTCCTTCACGCACGATGCAAATAGCACAGAAACTTTATGAAATGGGGCACATCACATATATGAGAACAGATAGCACGAATTTAGGTGTAGCTGCTCAAGGGCAAATTTTGTCTTTTGTAAAAAAAGAATACGGTGATGAGTATATGCAGGGAAGAGTTTATAAAACTAAATCAAAGAATGCCCAAGAAGCGCACGAGGCAATTCGTCCTACTCATATTGACAAGCTTCATGCAGGCAATGATGAGCAAGATAGATTGTATAGACTAATCTGGGAGCGTGCAGTTTCGTCTCAAATGTCTGATGCAAAATTATTAAAAACAAAAATTAGCGCGAATATTGAATTGTCCGAGACAAGACCTAACGCATCAAACCTTACTTCAGGCTCAATCCCCGACTTCACCGCCACTGGCTCTCGCCTACTTTTCCCTGGATGGCTAAGGGTAGACTACGGAGCCCGAGGTGAAGATGTTGAATTACCACTTTGCAAAGAGGGAGAAAAATTAAAATTATTGGATCTAATAAATGAAGAGAAATTCACTGAACCACCAAGCAGATATAGTGAAGCAGGCCTCATTAAAGAGCTCGAGAGTCGTGATATAGGCCGACCATCCACCTATGCATCCATAATGAGAACAATAGAAGATCGAGGTTATGTAAACAAAGAAGGCAAAACTCTCTTTCCCACCGATACAGGCGAAGTCGTATCAGATTTTTTAGAAAAACATTTTGCAAATTATATTTCTGATACTTTCACAGCTGAGATGGAAAACAAATTAGATGAAATTTCTCGAGGTGAACGTGAATACGAGAAGACACTAAAAGATTTCTATGGACCATTTTCAAAAGATGTGAAATCAAAAGAAAAATTAGAAAAAGCTACAAACTTAGGTGATGCACCAGAAAATATAAAATGTCCGAAATGCGCTAGTAGGATGATTATAAAACTTTCTCGCGGAGGTAAATTTTATTCTTGTTCTAAATATCCAGATTGTGATGGGGCACTGATGCTCGACGGCACCGAATTGAAGGGTCCTAAAGAAACCGGCGAGATATGTCCGGAATGCGGCAAAAAAGAAGGTAGGAAAGAAAGGAAAGGAGGGGGAGGAAAACTAGTCATCAGAGAAAGGCGTGACGGCACTGGCACATTTATATCTTGTTCTAGATATCCAAAATGCAAATTTATAAAAAACGACGAAGCCGAAGAAGCCAAGAAACGCACCGGAATAATGTGTCCTACTTGTAAAAAAGGTGACATCAGCGAACGACGCGGGAGGTTTGGAATTTTTTACTCCTGTTCAAATTATCCGGATTGTAAATTTGCAATCAAAGCAAAACCGACGGGAAATATTTGCAAAGAATGTGGAAGCCTAATGATGGAAGGTACAAAAACGATACCCGAAAGGTGTAGTAACAAAACATGTGTAAACCACAATCCACATAAAATACTAAAGAAAGGTCTAAGTATTGAGTAAATCTCGATGTCAGTAAGTTTTTGTGAGATGAAGCTATATTTTTTCAGTAGAAAAAATACCAAGTCAGGGTTGCAAAATTTTTCGAGCGACGGCGAGAAAAATTTTTGTGACCGAAGACAATACCAGAACGCTGTAGTGATAACAAATACCCAAATTGCCGACCTGACAAATTAAATAAAACAGAATAGGGAAAATTACAGATAGAAAACGAAAAGGGCCTCCAGTCCTTTCCGTACTCGGAAGACCCAGGGCCCCTGATCCTCATTCCCCCATATCAAAAGACGCAAGAAAACCTGCCTGCATGGCCACCCTAGTTAGAATAACCACATTTTTGATGCCCATCTTGCGCATCATAGTCTTGCGATATGTGCGCACCGTCTCAGAGTTCAAATCAAGCAGGTGTGCTATCTCCTTACTGGTCTTCCCTTCGATCACTAGCCTGAGCACCTGCATCTCTCTGGGAGAGAGACTTTCTAGAAGAGAATTGAAGCTTGGGTTGCTCTTCCTTTTCTGGAGAAACTTGGCAACGTCGCATGCAATCTGTGGGCTGAAGTAGGAGTCGCCGGAAGTGACCACCAGAACGGATTTCAACAGACACTCAAGAGACTCACTTTTTAGCAAGTAGCCCTGAGCACCGCCCTTAATCACATTCATCACCTCAGCGGTTTGTCCCAAACCTAATAGCATGATCACTTTCGTCATTGAGGAGTGACGCATAACTTCTGCCGTCACTTCAAGACCGTTGAGATCTGACATGGACATCCCTACGATCAAAACCTCAGGATGATTTGTGCGACAGAACTCCACCACTTCAACTCCACTATGTAACTCAACCACCCGAAACTCCTGCAATCTTTGCTCAAACACAACTCTCAACGACTGTGTGAACATTCTATGACGATCTGCTAACACTATTGTCGACATTATAACCTTTCTGATCGTTCTTGTTTCTTTTTGGAACACTGTTTCCTAATGTGCTTTTTTAAAAAATAGTACTAAAAATAGAATTTGTCAAGATCATGTTCTTATATAAGAATGCTTCACTATCTAGAGGTCAAGGGGTATAATGCATAATTATGCCAAGTGTTAAAGAAATAATAAACCTCACGGGCGGAGTAAATAAAAAAGAAGAAGAACTTATAGTGAAAGCATACAAGTTCGGGGAATCTGCGCATACCGGACAAAAAAGAATGAGCGGGGAACCGTATTTTATCCACGCTTTTGGAACTGCAAAGATTTTAGCTCAGCTTGGAATGGATGCGCAAACCATTGCTGCAGGGCTTTTGCACGATGTATTAGAAGATACAAAAATTAAAGAGGAGGAAATAGAAAATAAGTTTGGTCAAAATATTCTTTTCCTTATAAAGGGTGTAACGAAATTGGGAACGTTAAAATACCGTGGACATGAAAGACATGTGGAAAGTCTACGGAAATTTTTCGTGGCTATGGCCAATGATTTACGCGTCGTTATTATTAAGTTTGCCGACAGACTACATAATTTACAAACACTGCAATATGTACGAGAAGATAAAAGGAAAAGAATCGCGATAGAGTCTATAGAAGTTTACGCGCCACTCGCCAACCGCCTCGGAATGGGAAAATTAAAGGGCGAGCTCGAAGATGCCGCTTTCCCTTATGCCTACCCCAAAGAATCAGCTCAAGTAGAGGAAATAATAAAAGAAAAAAAAGATTTATATCAGAAAAATTTATCTGATATACAGAAAGAACTAAAAAAGGAATTAGAAAAAAATAACATCAGAGTTGTTGAAATTAACTCCAGGATGAAACATAAATACAGTTTGTGGAAAAAGCTGGTAAAACGCCAAATGGATATTGAAAAAATATATGACATAGTCGCTCTGCGCGTTGTTGTAGAAAACATAGAAGAGTGTTACCGAGTTTTAGGTATAATTCACTCTATTTGGCGCCCTTTACCCGGCAGAATTAAAGACTACATCGCAGTGCCGAAACCCAACAATTATCGATCTATTCATACAACTATTTTTACTGGTTCAGGTGGAATAGCAGAAATTCAAATAAGAACCAAAGAAATGCACGCGGAAGCAGCTTATGGTATTGCTGCGCATTTTGCCTATAAAGAAAATGGAAATGAGGAAATGGAAAATAATAAATTAAAATTTAAGTGGATTGAAGAATTAAAAAATTTACATCACTATGAAGGTGAACCAAAAAACTTTATTAAACACTTAAAGATGGACTTTTTTAATGATCGTATTTTCATTTTCACTCCAAAGGGAGATGTTGTGGACCTGCCAGAAGATTCAAGTCCGATAGATTTCGCTTATTCAATACATTCAGACATTGGAGACCATATTTCTGGAGTTAAAATAAATAGTAAAATGTCGTACATTTTTTCAAAGCTAAAAAATGGAGATATTGTGGAAATAACAAAAAAGAAGGATGCTCACCCTTCCAGCAAATGGCTTGAATACGTGAAAACAACCATAGCAAAAAAGCATATAAAGTCGTATTTAGAAAAAAACAGTTTACTTTCTAGATTAAAATCCTTCGGTAGATCCTAATTTGGGTCGTTCTTAAACGCTAAAGTTTGAAATATTATAGAGATCTGTATCGTCTGACTTAATTTCATCTTTTGTTCTATCGTCAAGAGGTGTTTCTTTAATATTATTCTCGATCTCTGTAGGTAATTGAGCAATATGTTTCAAGAGCATTTCTGTTGGTTTTTTTTCAGCACTTGTTTTATTTATTAATTCTAAAATCTCCCGTAAATCTTCAGTGGAGAAATAATCTATTTTAATTTGTCCGCCTAATTCTTTCCTATCTATATGCACCCGAGTGCCCAATTTTTCTTGAAACTCTTCTTCTAATTGAACTATTTCTGGATCCGGCATGAATTCTTTTTTGCGAACTCGATCATAAGCAATACGCCTCGCCAATCTTTCAGCTTCACGCACAGTGATTTTTTTATATAAAATTTCTTTAAACAATACTAATTGTTCTTGTGGATGATCGGCAAGCATCAATAAGGGTCGAGTGTGACCCTCGGTAATTTTAGCCTCTGACAATCCATTGATAATTTCTTCTGGTAGGGACAAAATACGTAAAGAATTAGAAACATATTCTCTACTTCTACCCATTTTCTTAGCAATTTCGTTATGAGTGAATTTAAATTCATTCGCCAAACGGAAAAAGGCGCGGGCGCGATCAACTGCATTTAAATCTTCACGCTGTAAATTTTCAATAATCGCGAGTTCAAGTTTCATAAGAGAAGTATCCCCTGCACGAATTATAGCTGGTACTTGAGAAACCCCGGCTATTATAGCTGCGCGTAATCTACGCTCGCCAGCGATAAGTTCATATTCAGTCATGAGTCCCCCACCTTCTTTTTCTACTTCCACGCGAGAAACCGTAAGTGGTTGAAGTACTCCGTATTGTTTAATAGATAAAGCTAAATCCTGCAAACGCACTTCGTCAAAGTCCCGTCGTGGTTGATATGGGTTTGGTTTTATTTTATCTGTGTCAATCCAAAAAATTGAATTTGAATATAAATTAGACATGGATTGATTTTAGCATAAAATTTTAGTAAAGTATAAATGTGGAAAAATTACCGAAGTATGTGAAGTATGTTTTTCTAGTTGCCGGAGTGGCGGAATTGGTAGACGCGCACGACTCAAAATCGTGTCTCGCAAGGGGTGAGAGTTCGATTCTCTCCTCCGGCACATGAGTAAAAAAATGAAGAAAAGAAAAATATCATTAAGTCACTCTATTGATTTTCAGGTTAATGGGGGGAAAAAATTGAGCGGCACTATAAAAACAAATTTTTCTAAAAATGGTTCTGTGGGTCTTTTGTGCGCTTCTCTTTTGAATAGTGGAATAACAACTTTGCACGGCATTGCGCGCATTGAAGAAGTATATAGAGTAATTGAAATTCTAGAAAGCATCGGGGTATTGGTCAAATGGTTGGACAATAATACAGTCAAAATCACACCTCCTAAAAAATTTAAAATGGCAGATATAAACATTGAATCAGCTGTGAAAACACGTTCAATCATTATGCTTATGGGACCTCTCATACACAAATTACCTTCTTTCTCTATTCCTCACCCACATGGATGTAATTTAGGCAAACGCACTATTGCGGCTCATACTTACGCCTTAGAAGAACTCGGTGTAAAAATAAAAACAACAGAGACAAATTATAAAATCACAGTTAAAAAATTAAAACCTGCAAATATTGTAATGTATGAATCTGGAGACACAGCTTGTGAAAATGTACTGACTGCTTCCTCCTTAATCTCTAGTGTTACAACCATAAATTTTGCCAGCGCAAACTATATGGTGCAAGAAATATGTTTCTTCCTTGAGGCGCTGGGAGTAGAGATTGAAGGCATCGGTACTTCCACCCTGGTAGTACATGGCGCCAAAGAAATAAATAAAGATGTTGAGTATTGGAATAGCGAAGACCCGATAGAATCCATGATGTTCATCTCAGCAGGAATTATTACTAATTCTAGACTCACCATAACTCGCTCCCCGATAGATTTTTTGTCTCTTGAAATGGAGAAATTAAGACGAATGAATTTAAAATATAAAATTTCAAAAGTATACTATTCTTACAATGGTCGTACCAAGCTCGCTGATATAGAAATATTTCCAAGCAAACTAAAAGCATTATCTGACAAACTTCATTCCAACCCTTATCCAGGCATAAATATTGATAATCTACCATTTTTCGTACCAATTGCAATAAAAGCTAAAGGTGAGACAATGATCCATGACTGGGTCTACGAGATACGGATGATATATATGACAGAATTAAATCGTCTTGGCGCAAACATAACTCTTGCCGACCCACATCGCTTGTTTATTACGGGTGGAACTCCGCTTAAAGCAGCCCAAATCGTTTGTCCACCGGCCCTGCGACCTTCTATGGTAATACTCATATCCATGCTTGCAGCAAAAGGTACGTCAATCCTCCGAAATGTTTATATGATAAATCGCGGTTATGAAGAAATCGCAGAACGATTAAATTCTATTGGCGCAAATATAAAAGTTATTCAATGAGAAAAGTAATTGTAATTTTAGGTCAAACTGCCACAGGTAAAAGTGGTCTAGCTGTAAAAATTGCCCTTCGACTATGCTCAGGACCTTCGGCTAAAAAAAATGGCGGTGAAATAATTTCTGCAGATTCTCGACAAATTTATAAAGGACTTGATATTGGTACTGGTAAAATTTCCAAAAAAGAAATGAGGGGAATTCCACATTATTTACTTGATGTGATGAATCCTAAAAATCAGTTCACTGTTGTGCAATATAAAAAATTAGCTGAAGAAAAAATCAAAGAAATAATGGAGCGGAATAAAATTCCGATCATTTGTGGAGGAACAGGATTTTATATTGATGCAGTAACAAAGGGCTTAATTTTCCCCGAAGTTCCTCCAAATTTAAAGTTGAGAAAGAATTTAGAAAAAAAGTCAGTATTAGAACTTTTAAAAATATTAGAAAAGTTGGACTCTCTGCGTGCTAAAAACATAGATATAAAAAATAAAGTTAGATTAGTAAGAGCGATTGAAATAGTAAAAGTTCTTAGTAAGGTGCCTAAAATTACTGCGGCCTTGCCTCAGTATAAATTCATAAAAATTGGTTTATATTTACCACTTGATATTTTAAAAAATAAAATAGAAAAAAGAGTAAAACAAATGTTTAAAAATGGTTTAATAAATGAAATAAAAAAATTAAAAAAAGCTGGAATATCTAATAAGAGATTACGGGAACTTGGTTTTGAATACTTTAAACCAACGTATGGAAAAGTGGTCCAAGAAACCATAAACTATTCCAAACGACAAATGACGTGGTTTAAAAAAGATAAAAATATCAAATGGTTCTCCCCTCTTCAGTTTAAAGAAATAGAAAACTATATTCAAAAGAAACTTTAAAATTTTTTTCGCTCTTCTGTTATTTCGAAGACTACAGGTATGATAGATATGAAAACAATCAATATGAGGATCCAGGAAAGATAATTTTTAAGATGAGGAAAAACTTGACCCAGGAAATAACCTAAAAGTGTTACAGTAGTTGACCACAACAAAGAACCTATTATACTGTATTTCATAAATAAACTATATTTCATGTGCGCCACTCCGGCCACAATTGGAACAAAGGTACGTACAATTGGAATAAAACGAGAAAAGGTAATCGCGAATTTCCCATGTTCATTAAAAAATTTATTGGCTTTTTCTATGTGTTCTTTTTTAAGTATTTTTCTAAAAAAGGTAAAATTTCTAAGTTTTTCTAAATTAACACCTATTTCATAACCAATTATGCCTCCCAGAAAAGTGCTAAAAAATATAATCGGTATTAAAAAATAAATATTCAAACCAAAAGTTGATGCAAAAAGACCTGCGGTAAAAAGCAGACTATCCCCTGGAAGAGCAAAAAATATGCCAGATTCTAGAAAAACAATTATAAAAATCCCTAAATATCCATAAGTTGTGATGATAGATGAAACGTCAAATAGTTGGGTCATAATGTTTTTTAATGTCTACATACTGCGGGCGATGAGGGAATCGAACCCCCGACATCGGTTTTGGAGACCGAAGTTATACCACTTAACTAATCGCCCAGATTCAAAGAATATAGGCTAAGTATAGCAGAAAAAACGGAGAAATCTATTTCTTAATTTCTTTATGTTTAGTCTGTTTACGGCACCATTTGCAGAATTTTTTGAGCTCGATTTTTTTTGTAACGAGTTTTTTGTTTTTGCTGGACCAGTAATTTATACGCTTGCAAGTAGAACAGGCAAGTTTTATAAGTCTATCTTGTGACATACTTAGATATTAGTATAAAAAAATATTAAAAGCAACCTATTTCCTCTCCTCCTTAACAAGAAAAAAATCGAAGGGAATTTTTATACAACTACTCTCGGCAGAAGGGCGCTGATACGCGTAGTTATCTCATAATTTATTGTACCAATTTTTGCTGCTATTCCTTCTGCAGTAATTTTCTTTTCACCTTGGCTACCTAAAATCACAACTTCATCTTCTACTTTGATTTTAGGTAAATGACTTACATCAACTACAAACATGTTCATTGATACTCTCCCAAGAATTCTACATTTAGTACCCCTAATTAAAACTTCTCCTTTGTTTGACAAACCTCTATCCACACCATCAGCATATCCTTGCGGAATTATAGCGATTCTTGTTTCTTTTTTAGTTTTATAAGTCAGTCCGTAACCAATAGTATTTCCTTTGGGCAAAGTTTTTACTTGCGCGACTTTGGTTTTCCACGACAAAACAGGTTTTAAGTCAAGATCAGAATTTTTGTATGTTAATTTCAGATATTTCGAAGGCCACAAACCATATGTACCGATGCCAAGACGTACCAATCCATGAATTCCCTTTGTTTTTTCATAAGCCAAAATTCCAGAAGTTGAGGAGATGTGCGTTTGTAAATTTTTAAACCCAAACTTTTCTGCTAATTCCAATGCTCGTTTATATTCGTTAATTTGTTTGTGCGCATGTGTAAGATTAGTAGTCCTCTCAAATGACTGTTCGGAGAGACGAGTATCTTCAATGTTTGCGAAATGCGCATAGATTCCAGAAAATTTTATATTTTTACACTTCCTTATTTCTTGAAATAATTTTGGCAGTTCGCTTAATAAAAAACCCTCACGTCCTAAATACGCATCTACCGACACATGAATTTCTTGTCTTATTTTTAGTTTTTCCGCCACCTTGTTTATTTCTGTTAATTGTTCGATTGAAAAAACAGTCAGAATACATCCGAGACTGAGAGCGTTCAATAAGTCTATTTTTTGCACAAAACCAAAAAGAAAGGCCTCTTTATTACTCACCTTCCGTAAAATTCTAAGTTCCTCCACGCTGTCTATTTGAAAGTAGTCCGTATATGGTTCGAGAATTTGTACCATAAAATTTTGCCCATGACCATAAGCATTGCCTTTGATGACCACAATAAACTTCGTGCCTATCTTGGTCAAACTCTTAAATTGTTTTATATTGTTGATTAAATTTTTTCGAGATAGTTCAACAAAAGAAAGTGGGGAAATATTTTTTATCATGCCATCATATTTGTACTGATATATTGCAGTATCAGTATCCGGTATTTTTAATAATTTTCTCTAAAAATTGTAGTGGAAAAATTGGCGGATTCTCTGCTAATGCTTGATGATAGAGTACTGTTGAGGGAGTAAGCCCGGGCAAGGTGTTGATTTCTATTACAATGATATTCCCTGTTTTGATATGAGCAAATATGTCTATGCGCGCATAACCACGAATACCGACACGGTCAGCAACTTTTTCAACTAAATTTTTTATCTTATTAAGATTTTTTCTGGAAACAATTTCAATAGGTACGGGTGTAATATTTACACCCGTACCACCTTGGAATTTTTCTTCAACGGAAAGTATCGCCATCTCTGCTACGGTGATAGAGGGAGAAAGAGCTTTAATGCGTCCATTATCTTCCACTACTCCTACCGTCATTTCGATGTATCCATTTTTGGGAGTATGGGTAATTTTACTTCCGTGAACCTTTAATTTATCAGTTTCTATAAATGATTCGAAGATTATATCTTGTACTTCTCCTTCGGGCATATCAATGCTATTTATTTGATTTGTAAAAGTATACGGTGTGGCAATAGGAATCTTATTTTTTATGAGAGAAATATACAAAGCTAAGTCTTTTTTAGTAAAAAGCCTAACCACACCCATAGAACAACCATCGCCCCTGGGCTTGGCAATAATTGTTTTTGAGCTAAGTCGCTCTAAAAGCATAACCCAATGTACTTCTGTCAGACTATCATCAATGTTCTCTGGGATATCTTTTATTTTAAATAAAACATGTTTGGCCACGCTGACACCTTTTATACTTGCATCTTTGATGATTTCATTAGTTTCCCACTTATCCATACATAATTTTGACGCCATACTTCCTGACCCATTAAATGTATTTTTTTTATTTTCTAAAACTTTTTGTAAAGTTCCATCTTCGCCAACTCCACCATGTAGAGCTAAGAAAATAAAAGGGTGCTTTTTGAGAACTTGATTCAATCGATATTTTTTAGGCATAAAGAAATCTTCGGAAATGTCGGATGGATGAAGAAACAATTTAATTTTTACTTTTTCAATAAGAAAAAAAAGTCTTTCTATGTCCTTCGGGGCATTTTCTGCATTTGTTATTATTTCTTCTACCGTATGATTGAGAATATAAGAATAAGGAAGTTCCCAGACTTCTTCTTTTTTAGCTAATAAATAAGGATGAGGTTTATATATTTTAGAACCTCGTAGTTTTAGCCAGACATTGGTTCCACTCATTAGCGAAACTTGCTTTTCTGCTGTCTCTCCACCGAAAAGCACAGCAACTGATTTACGTTTTTTAGTAGTAAATTTATTTTCAATTAATACTGAAATATCTCGACGGAGACACGAATTATTTACAATAAAGCGAAATAAATCTTGATGAGAAAAGCCGATACGGGACGCCTGTTGAAAAAGAAAACTATTCTGTTCCATGCCAGAGATTGGGTTAAAATCACAAAACCAGATATTCCCATCAGGAAATAGAAAACCGTCGAAACGAGCAAAATCCTGCATGCCGAAAACAGAGAAAAGTTGTTCCGCTTCTATCTGTATTTTTTCAATTATTTCATTACTAAACCTCGGAGGACAATGATACGTTACTTGACGTGTTGGAAGATATTTTTTCCGAAAATCAAAAAATTGATTTTCGTTGTAGTCCGTTTCTATTTCTGAAGGTATTAAAGCAACAGGCATATTAAATCTATTCTGAAGTATGATTATAGTAAATTCCTGACCAAAGGCGAAAGGCTCGACAACTACACGGGTATCCATGCGTTTACTGAATAAATTCTCTATTGCCTCTATTGCATCTTTGGAACTTTCCATGGAGAATACACCGATACTTGAGCCCCCTGAGGCTGGTTTTACTATGGCACGAGTTATTTTTTCATCTTTCCAAAACTTAGTTACTTTCTGCGCAATTTCCTTATTTTTGTCTGTAATTTTTATAACGATGGAATTAGGAGCATAAAACCCAAGTGAGCGAATATATTCATTTGCTTTATGTTTATCAAAGGCCATTTTACAAGCTCGAGAAGAAGAACCAATGAAAGGAATATTGTGTTTTTCCAGAAAATTTTGAATTTCTCCGTCTTCACCAAAACTTCCATGGATACATGGAAAAACAATAGTAACTTTTTTCAAAATCCGAATAAGCGAAGATTCTGAAAGCTGTGATTTATTTAATTTAAAATCAAAATCACTTGGAGTATTTGAGTAAAGCTGAGCAATAGATATCTTGTAGGGGGTTTTTCGTTCATTGAAATATATAGGAACGATCTCCACGCCTTGACTACCCAAATGGTCAAGCACACTTCGAGCAGAGTTCAACGATATTCCCCGTTCAAGTGATGGTCCACCACACAGGATTGCTACACTAACTTTATTTTTTTTATTTTTTATGGGCATTTTTTGCAAAAATCTATTTTTAAAATACTCTTATAGTATAAGAATAAAAAATTTAAAGTCAAAAAAACTGTGGATAACTCTTAATTCTTTACAGAATTCTAGTGAAGCTTTAAAATTGTATTTTTAAGATCTTTTTGCACATTCGTCAAGTTTCTATAGCTATTTTTTGTAATTAAAATCATGTCTTCTATTCTTATACCACCATAACCTTTAAAGTATAATCCGGGCTCTATCGTCATAACACATCCAATGGGAATAGTGTCTTCGCTTTTTGCTTTAAAATTTGGCCATTCGTGTATAACTGTGCCAACTCCATGACCTAAGCCATGAGGAAACTTTTTTATTCCATATTTTTTATTTAAATATCCACGAGCAACTTTATCTATCATTTTTGCCCTTCTTTCCCCTTTTCCAATTTTACTCATAGCTAAATTCATAGCCTGCAATACATCTTCATAAATTTTCTTTTGCCTTGTATTTGGTTCTCCCCAAAAAAAAGTGCGAGTCATATCAGAACAATAATGTTTGACTGTACAACCAAAATCCAACATGATAATATCGCCTTTTTTTAATTTAGCCTTATTGGGCTCATGATGAATATCTGCAGTATTTGTACCGAAGGCAACAATTGGAGAAAAAGATAAAATTGGGGCACCATACTTTACAAAAGATTTTTTTATTAAATTAGAAATTTCAATCTCAGTAACGCCCGTCTTTAACTTTTTCAAAACATCTCCCAAAACCCGCTCGCTGATTCTCTGCGCTTTGATGATGCATGATAATTCTTTTTTTGTTTTAACCGCTCGGACTTCGTGAATTAGCCTGCACTGAGCTTGTCGAATGTGTTTTATTTTTTGCATAAAAACAATTAAAACAATTAAAACAATTAAAACAATTTAACCACATCATGATAGGTGACAACAAGCATTAAAAGTATCAAAATACCAAAACCAATCATATTGGTAGTGTTTGCAAACTTTGGATTAATCCGTGAACCTTTTATTTTTTCAATCAATAAAAAGAAAAGCCGCCCACCATCAAGAGCTGGGAATGGAAGTAAATTTATAATTGCCAAATTTATAGAAATGAGCGCGGCAAAAGATAAAAGATAAACGAAACCAAATTGATAAGCATCGCCGACAATACCCACCATGCCCACTGGTCCGGTCACCGAGGAAAAACTACCTTTACCCTGTAATCCATCAAAAATAAGCGTATAAAGTCCTGCGGCAGTGTTTTGGGTTATAAATAGAGTTAATTTTATTCCTTCCCAAAATGCAGTGAAAATAGGTAGTTGAGCTATGCCAATTTGATCCATGGCTATACCTATTACGGGTTTATCATTCGTGACACTAATAGCTGGAGTTAACTTTGCATAATTTATATTCTTGTTAATTCCGCGAGAATATCCAATTTCAATTTCTTTATTTCCATGAGAAAGTATAAAAGATTTTACTGTATCTGGGTTGATCTCAGAAATTTTATCTTCGCCACTATTGATATTTACAATTTTATCACCGGATTTTAATCCAGCTTTTTCGGCTGGAGATTCTGTCGTCACAGAGACTACTACTAAATTTACATCCGTAAGACGAGAGCCCCCGATCTCACTCCCAACTGAAGTCGGAAGTCCAGACATAAAACCAATAGAAAGCATGACCCAGGCTAGCAGAAAATTTGCGAATACTCCAGCAAAAAGCACTATGGCTTGTTTCCATTTTGCTTTATTGACGAAACTCCTGTTTCTATCCACTCCATTCATATTCTCTTCATCAGGATTCTCACCAAAAATTTTTACAAAACCGCCAATAGGTAAAAGATTCAAACTATATTCTGTTTCTCCATATTTACGACCAAATAATTTGGGCGGAAAACCAAAACCGAATTCGTCAACCCTAATACCAAATTTCTTGGCAGTAAAAAAATGCCCAAATTCATGAACCAATACCAAAACTAAAAGAATTATAAGAAAAATTAAAATATTCATCCTGTTAGAAATTCATTATTAAATAATATTTTGTTGTAATTTTCTTTTTCATATTTCTAACAGGATTCATACATTTATCCCATTACTTCCTTTTGCTTCTTCTCAAAACTTGCTTCTAAATTTCTATTAGATTCATCAATTATTTTTTGTAACTCTTCTTTAGCGCGGAATTTTTCATCTTCTGTAAGTTTTCCCTCTTTTTCTCTCATCTCTACGTCTTTCCATATGTGTTCACGTTCTCGGCGTACCGTTATTCTGCTTTCCTCTAATTTTTCTTTTAAAACTTTCACAAGAGTTTCTCTGGACTCTGTGGTCAACTGTGGGAAAATAACCCTAATACCTGCATCATCGATAGCCACGGAAAGTCCCAAGTTGGTAATGGTTATAGCTTTTTCTACTTCTTTAATCTGATTTTTATCCCAAGGCACAACACGTAAAGTTTTAGGGTCTTCAATAAAAATATTTGCCACATTCTTGAGTGACACACGCGCACCGTAAGACTCAACCATTACAGCATCTAAAACCATGGGTGACGCCCGACCAATGTTTAATTGGTTGTATTCTTTACCTAAAAAGTCTTCTGCTTTTTTTAATTCAGTTTTAAAATTTGAGAAATTGTACTGCATAAGTTTATTATAGCACTCGAAAACTAATTTTGGAAATTTGGAATAATCAACGCCACAGATTCCATTAAACTTTTAGTAGAACTTCCGGGCATACGGAGAAATTCACGAACTTTTAAAATGTGACTGAAGAAATCAATATGTGTGTCAAAAGTTCCCTTTAACATGACTTGCTGATGCAATGCAAGTTCAACTTCATTTAAAAATTTTAGGGCTTTAGATCGAGCAGAGTCTAGTACAACAATCTCATTTTCTTTTTCATCTTTTTCTTCATTTTCCTTCAGTAATTCTTTTATAAAATCAATCCGATTTTTGAGAGACATAACAATGAATTCTTCTGCGTCTTTTGTTCCTTTTTGGGGGTCGGACTTGGTGGAAATTAGATAAAATCTGGAAACAAGAGTTTTAAGGAGAGAGTTAATATCTGGCACAATTACAAAAAAATGAGTGTTTTCTATCGGTTCTTCGAATATTTTTAGTAAACTATTTTGTGCCTCCAATAGAAAACTATTGGCAGATATTATAAATATTTTTTTTTGAGAGGTGAATCCTTTTTCTACCCCAAAAAATTTCAGGAAACGCGCATCTTCAATCTTAAAAGAATCCACTGCGATGTGACAGAAATCTGAATTATTACCACTAGTATTTATCCCCAGACTTTTCATAAACACTAAAATTTCCGGTATGATTTCCTCTCGTTTTCCTTCTATGAGATACGCATGATGCAGGTTATCTTTATCTAAGTGTTTTAAAATCATAATTACTTTTTACTTAAAACTGTCTTCTTGTACACATCTAGATGTTCAAGTGCTATGCCCGTACCTTTCACCACACAAAAAAGAGAATCTTCAGCTAGAGTTGCTTTAACACCAGTTTTTCTATAAACCAAATCAGTAAAATTTCGCAACAATGAAGAACCGCCAGTCATGATAATGCCCTGATCAATAATGTCTGAAGCTAATTCTGGTGGAGTTTCTTGTAAAACATCTTTGATTGCTTTTATTATTTGTTTTAACTCTCTGTCTATGGCGTGCACTATTTCATTAGTTGAAACCCGAGCAGATCTAGGCAATCCTTGAATAAAATCTCTACCTTTAATCGTTACACTTAATTCTTCTTCAAGTGGCACAGCTGCGCCAATTTTTATTTTTACTTCTTCTGCTGTCCTATCGCCTATTGCCAAATTAAAAGTTTTTTTAATATAATCAGCTATCGCTTGATCTATTTTATTTCCAGCACATTTAACTGAAGTAGAAGCTACTATTCCTCCAAGTGATATGACTGCAACATCCGTCGTACCTCCACCTATATCTACAACCATGTGACCTTTGGATTCATAAATTGGAATGCCTGCGCCAATCGCCGCTAATATCGGCTCTTTAACCACATAAGCATTTTTGGCGCCCGCGCGTATGGCTGCTTCGATGACCGCTCGCCTTTCTGTACTAGTAACGCCCGCTGGCACTGATATCATTACATCTGGTTTAAAAAAATTAAACGGCCCCAATGCTTTATTGATAAAATAATGGAGCATTGCTTCTGTCACACGATAATCTGCGATTACTCCATCTTTCATTGGAAGGTAGGTAATGATAGAATCTGGTGTTTTTCCAATCATATCTTTAGCTTCAAAGCCAATAGCTAAAATCTTATTGTCCTGCTCCGAAACTGCTACCACTGAAGGCTCATTCAATATTACTCCCTTACCCGGCAAAAATACCAGGGTGTTCGCTGTTCCTAAATCTATACCTAATTTTTTTGAAAAAATACCCATTCCGCCAATATACCATATTTGTGTTAAAATGAAAGAATGAAAAATGACAAAAAAGACGATATGCGAAATCCATTTGAAGGATATTTGGAAAACTTAAAAAAACACAAACAAGCTATAAACTCGGTTCATGAAATTGTGAATTGTTACTATAAAATGAATGGTTGGGAGAAAATGCCGAAAGAATTTTACACGGGAAGATATAGTTATAGAAAATTGGCGGCGGAAGCAAAAATGTTATACCAAGCATGCGATGAAGTTTTAGATGACTCTATTTGGGCATTAGATAAAATGAAATACTTAGCGGAAAAAGGAAAATTTGATTGGTCCATTATTACGTGCTTGAAACACAAATTGAAATGAGTTGTTGCAAATTTTTTTGAGATAGCTTATTATCTCAAGTGGAGGAGTGAAACAAGATGCTTTTTTTGCTGGCCACACAACATGTTAGGGAAGAAGTTTCCCAAATACTCGTGAGGCGAGTTACGGCCCTCTCACTAGAAGAGGCGAGAAGGATCGTTGACGAAAATTCCGACCCTGCCTTCAAAGGGGGAGTTCTTTTCGAGGAGGTTGTCTCCCCTCTCGACGACCTACGGGAAGGACCGTGCTTTTACGAGCATGGCGACGAGTGAAGTAGTGACACACCCCGTCCGGGTGGAAGGAGACACCGTCCTTTCGCTTCCGGACGGGTTTTCTTTTTTATTAAGCAACAATTACCGTGAACTCTCCTCTTTGTTTTTCTTTATTTTTATTTAAATATTCCAAAAGTTCTCCTGCTGAACCAGTTTTAAATTCTTCATAAATTTTTGTTAGTTCGCGGGCAATGCAGACTTTTTTCTCTGGGCAAAATTTTCGCAAAGATTCTAAAGTTTTTAAAATTCTATGAGGGGATTCGTAAAAGACCATTGTGCGTTTGGCTTCGGCAATTTCTTTAAATAAAGTTTCCCTGCCCTTTTTATGCGGTAAAAAACCTAAAAAAGTAAAATCGTGCATTGGTAAACCCGACGCAGATAGCGCAGTGATAACAGCTGAGGCTCCCGGGATTGGAATCACTTCTATGTCATTTAATTTTTCTTTTATTTCAGAAACAAGCAAAGCACCCGGATCAGAGATCCCTGGTGTACCAGCATCAGAGACTAGCGCAAGATTTTTACCATCTTCTAATAATGTAAAAATCTTTGCGAGTTTGCTTGGTCTATAGTTTTTTCCGACAACATCGTCAGATGGATAACTCATCGTGGGTTTATTGATATTATACTTCTCTAAAATCTTACGTGTCTGTCGGGTGTCTTCACATAGTATCAAATCCACACTTTTGAGCGTCTCAATAGCCCGGAGCGTGATGTCCCCCATATTCCCTATAGGCGTCGCAACTATATATAGCTTACTCATTATTTTCTATACTTCTTAGTTCGCCATTTGTCTGCAATTTTTACGCGAGTCAGTGAACGCTCGAGTTCTGCTTCAAAGTGTTCGAAGTCGACATGCTCTTTATTCTCCATTTGTTTCTTTAATTCCTCTGCTTTATTCTTCGCTTGTTCAATTTTTTTATCCGTAAGCTCCGACACATGCTCGACAAAATCCGCCAGCACCGCGACTTCAGTCATGCCCTGTTCGTTCGTTTTTACTTCCAAAAACCCTCCCACCACGGCAAAGGGCACATACTCGCCATCTATAGATGCAGCAACATCTCCAGAAGAAAGTCCTGTAATTAAAGGAATATGATCTGGTAAAACCGTGATCTCACCCAGGGTTGTTGGCAAGCTCACGCGATCTACCATCTCTTCCAAGACAAGACGCTCTGGTGTGATTATTTTTAATTTTAGTTGTTTTGACATGTGTTTTGTTCTAAAAATTTAAAATAGTTCTTGAGAAATGCCTTACGGAGGAGCTTAGAAAATAAAAATGGTAATCCATTTATTATTAACTTCCGCGACGAGCAGAGCAAATTTTCAGTAGAAAATTATGTGTGCTTTTCAAGAGAAGCTATTTTAAATTTTCAAGGTGCTTTTCCTTCTTCGCTACGCTCATCAGGACTTCGGCGCTACATCGCGCCTCGCATATAAAAATCATTCTCCGGCTTATCATCATGCTTCCCTTCCAATATTTCCTTAAATGAACGGATAGTTTCAGCAAGCGGTACGTACTGGCCTTTTGTTCCGGTAAATTGTTCTGCCACGAAAAATGGTTGAGAAAGAAACTTCTGTACCTTGCGGGCGCGAGCCACGAGTTCTTTGTCCGCTTCAGAAAGTTCTTCCATTCCAAGTATCGCTATGATATCTTGCAGATCTTTGTAGCGCTGAAGCACACGCTGCACCTCGCGAGAAACATTATAGTGTTCCTGTCCGACAATATTTGGATCGAGTATTGTAGAGGACGAATCAAGCGGGTCAACAGCCGGATAAATACCTATTTCAGAAAGAGAACGGTTTAGCACAACAGTGGAGTCCAAGTGTGCAAATGTCGTCGCTGGAGCTGGGTCAGTAAGATCGTCTGCTGGTACATAAACTGCTTGCACAGAAGTCACTGAACCTTTGTCGGTAGAAGTAATACGTTCTTGCAAAATTCCCATTTCTGTTCCTAAAGTTGGCTGATAACCCACCGCAGAAGGAATACGTCCTAGGAGCGCAGACACCTCGGAACCCGCTTGAGTAAATCGAAAAATATTATCAATAAAAAGAAGCACGTCCTTGCCTTCCGCATCACGGAAATGCTCTGCCATCGTGAGTCCGGAAAGCGCTACACGTAGACGAGCGCCCGGTGGTTCATTCATTTGTCCGAAGACCATCGCAACTTTTGGAAGTACGCCAGATTCTTTCATTTCATGAAAAAGGTCATTACCTTCACGAGTTCGCTCTCCTACCCCAGCAAAGACCGAATAGCCTCCGTGGTTGCTTGCTATATTGTGAATAAGCTCTTGAATAACCACAGTCTTGCCGACACCTGCACCGCCGAAAAGACCCACCTTTCCACCCTTCAACACAGGGCAGATCAGGTCAATGACTTTAATGCCAGTCTCTAAAATTTCTACTTTTGTTGCTTGTTTTACGTATTCTGGCGCATTTCGATGTATTGGTAATTTTTTATCAGTCGTTACTGGCTTACCATCGTCTATGGCTTCTCCTAACACATTAAAAATTCTACCCAAAGTCGCACTACCCACAGGTACAGAAATAGGTGTACCGGTATTCACAACTTCCATTCCACGCGCCAGTCCATCAGTCGTATCCATAGCTACGGCACGAACAACTCCACCACCTAGATGTTGTTCAACTTCCAGAATAACTTTTTTATTGCCATTCATCACCTTTAATGCATTGTAAATATCAGGCAGATTCTCACCGAAATCTACATCTACGACCGGTCCTATAATTCTTTTAATTGTACCTGTTTGCATAATTTTTAATTCTTAATTTGTAATTCGTAATTTTTAATTGACTGATGCCATTCCGGCACTAATTTCTGATATTTCTCTTGTTATGTTCGACTGACGGGCTTTATTGAATACTAAGGTTAAGTCATCTATCATTTCTCCTGAAGCATCGCTAGCATTTTTCATAGCCACCATGCGAGAAGATTGTTCGGAAGCATTAGATTCTAAAAGTGCTTGATATATCTGCATCCTAGTAATCTTTTCTGCGAGCGACCCTATTAACGTACTAAAATCTCCTTCGAATAAGTAATCAGTTTTCTTATTGGTTTTGTCTAAATCTCGATTCATTTCTTCTGCATGACTGTCTATTAAATTCTTAAATTCTATTTTTGATATAGGAAGTATTTTTTTGATATTTGGTTTTTGAGTAAGTGCTGAAACAAAATCTGTAAAAGCCACCAAAACATTGTCATATCGTAAATTGCTGTATTCATCTATTGCAAGTTTTGATATGGGTAAAATATCCGAGAGTGAAATATTATCTGGGAGATCGTTAAAGGTAGCAATTATATTTCTATCTAAACGACTCATGGCCATATTCCCTTTTTTACCTATAGTGATAAAATCTATATTTCTATTCTTAGCTTCTATTTTTAATTCAAAAAGAACTTTTTTAATAACCTGGGCATTGTAAGCCCCACATAATCCACGATTTGAGCTAATTAATATAATCAATATATTTTTTACATTACGTTGTTCAAAAAGCGGATGTATATGTTCATCTAAACTCTTAGAAATAGAGGTTAAAATCTCCCAAGAATATCCAGCATACAAACGCGAAGCCAGTGTAGAAGCCACCGCACGCTTCATCTTGGAAGCTGCCACTAGCTCCATTGCTTTAGTGATCTTTTTCGTGTTCTTGACACTCTTTATTCTTCTTTTGATTTCTTTTGTTCCAGCCATAAATATTAATTCTGAACTTTAGTTATTCGAAGCTACTTTTAAACTCTATAATTATCTTTTTCAATTGCTCCTCACTTTTTTCAGTCCACATTTTCGCATCACGAATTTCCTTATAGAAAGTTTTTGCGTTATTCTCACTGTAATCAATCAAACCTTGTTCAAATTCTTTGATCTTCTCTACCGACACATCATCCATAAAACCCTTCACGAGAGCATATAAAGTTACTACTTGGTGCTCTGTCTTGACTGGCGCATACTGAAGTTGTTTTAAGACTTCTACTGCTCTTTTGCCACGTTCTAATTGACGCTTGGTAGCATCATCTAGGTCAGAACCGAATTGGGAAAACGCTTCAAGCTCACGAAACTGGGCGAGGTCAAGCTTTAGTGTGCCAGCAACTTTCTTCATCGCTTTAATCTGCGCAGATGAGCCCACACGAGACACGGAAGACCCTACATTTACCGCCGGTCGAATCCCTTTATAAAAAAGGTCGGTTTCTAAAAAAATCTGTCCATCGGTAATAGAAATAACATTGGTCGGAATGTAAGCGGAAATATCACCAGCTTGAGTTTCGATAATTGGAAAAGCGGTAATCGATCCTCCACCATATTTTTCATTGCGCCGACAAGCACGCTCTAAAAGGCGAGAGTGTAAATAAAAAACATCACCGGGGTAGGCTTCACGTCCCGGAGGGCGACGAAGAAGTAGAGAGATTTCACGATATGCTACAGCATGCTTGGAAAGATCGTCATAAATAATTAATACATCTTTACCCTGATCCATAAAATATTCCGCGATGGATACTCCAGCATATGGCGCAATGTATGACATAGCAGCAGCTTCTGATGCTCCCGCAGAAACAATAACTGTATAATCCATGCTATTACCCTGTTCGAGACGAGCTTGAAGCTTTCGTAATTTAGAATCCTTTTGACCAATAGAAACATAAACACAAATCATATTTTGACCTTTCTGGTTTAAAATAGCATCAATAGCAATAGCTGTTTTACCTGTCTGTCTATCACCAATGATGAGCTCGCGCTGACCTCGGCCAACAGGAATAATGGCATCAATAACCTTAATGCCCGTGGAAACTGGTTGATCCACAGACTGGCGGGTGATGACGCCGGGAGCTACTTTTTCAATAGGATAGGTTTTATCGGCTTTGATCACTCCCTTACCATCTATTGGAACACCAAGAGCATTTACCACTCGTCCTAAAATATTATCAGATACTGGTATTTCAAGAATTCGTCCAGTGGCTTTAACATCATCGCCTTCTTTAATTTTAGAAAAGTCACCGAGAATGATGACACCCACTGCGTCTTCTTCTAAATTTAACGCAACACCATTTTCACCATTTTGGAAAATAACCATTTCAGATGATTTAATATCAGAGAGACCAGAAACTTTTGCAATACCGTCAAAAACTTCCATCACCTTTCCTACTTTTTCAATTTTTAATTTAAGTGAAAAATTATTTATCTCTTTTCTTAAATTTTCTACAATGTTATTATTACTCATACGCTTCTTGTTAGATATTCTTGTAATTTTGAAATTTTATTTCTTATTGAGAGATCTATAATTTCGTCATTTACTTCTACTTTAATCCCACCTACTAATCTTGTATCTAGAATTTCAAAAAAGGAAATTTCTTTAGCCGAGTAACGCTTTTTTAAAAATTGCTCAAGTTCAGTCTTTGCTCTATCTTGCATCTTCGTAACACTTGTTATTCTTACTACTATTCTACCTTTTTCTTGATTAATTATTTTGTCTAATCTTAATAATATGTCAGGAGCGCAAGATAAAAGTCGTTTTTTAAATAGAAAATTCACAACTCTGCCAGGTAGAGCTGGCGATAGAGCATCGTTATTTTCCTTTGAGGCCAGATATATGGCGCGAGCTATATCATTGTTTGATATTACAGTCATTATAAATTATTTAAATCCTGCTTACTGCTAATTAATTTTTCCGTAGCAAGCATCGTTAGATTGACGATTTCTGTTTTGGCTTCTTCGACCATCTTTGTTTTTTCATTTTCGAGTGTTTTTTTACCAGAGGCGATCATTGTTGCGACTTCAGTTTTGGCATTTTCCAACATGGAAGCTTTTTTTATTTCTGCTTCTTTTTGCCCCTCTTGAAAAATTTTATTGGCTTCAATCCGAGCTTTCGCTAGAACTTCATCATATTCAAGACTGGTTGCTTTTAACATCTCTGCGCTTTTTTTTGCATCACCTACTCCCTTAGCTATTTTCTCTGAGCGTTCTGTCATTAGTTTATTTAAAGGCTTTAGAGCAAAAATGTATAGAACCACAAAAACAACTCCAAAATTAACCATTTGAGCAGTAATGATTTTCCAATCTATATGAAATGTGGAAATAATTGAATCCATGCTTGTAGGTTCTTAAAACCTTTTAAAACAGAACTTTTTGGGGTTTCGAGGCTGTCGAGTCGAGAACTTCAGGTCATTCGACTCTGAGAGTCTCAGACTCGAAGAGATTTTTTAAGCTTCAAAAAATCCGTACCTAAAAATTGTGTTAGAAAAGGTTTTAATTATATCGAGAATGCGATCACAAGCGCATAAATAGCGATAGCTTCTGCGAATGCACACGCGAGAAGCATCGGCACAAGTATTTTACCAGCAGCTTCTGGATTGCGACCAATTGATTCCATGGCCTTTGATCCGATCATGCCGATAGCTATAGCTGGGCCAACAGCTCCTAAGCCAATCGCTATAGCTTTCGCAATGGTTGTTAATTCCATAATTGATTTTTAACGAATGTTAATGAGTATAAAAATCATTACCTTGTTAAATGTCCTACTGGATAATTTTTGCTTTGCAAAAATTATTTAACTGGGTTAGAAAATTATATTCACTTCGTTCATTAATTTTACTAATAATTTTAAACGACCTTTTCTACTAATATTTCCTCATGCTCCTCATGATCAGTTGCTCCTATGGTAAAGTAAACAACCAACAAAATTGAAAAGATGAGTGCTTGAATAATCCCAACCAGTAATTCAAGAAAAAGAAAAGGTATTGGAATAATGTAGGCTACTAGAGCCGCCATCGACACCAATAAAACTTCTCCGGCAAATACATTACCGAAAAGACGAAATGAGAGCGAAGCAATTTTGGCAAATTCACCTACTATCTCTATTAAACCGACAAAGAACGTAATAGGTGCAACTATAATAATAGTAGGCTCGTGGCGAACTTTCGTGAATATTCCCCCGAGCACTTTTAGATTAACATATTTATTAAAAGTTTTCCATAGACCAATTGAAAAAACACCAAAAATATTGGCACCAATTACCGCCATCACTGCAAGCGCAATTGTAGTATTGATATCCGCCGTACCTCCACGTAGATACGGAATAAAGGCCATACCATGATCGCCAGTCTCTATAATTCCAAATCCTCCGAGTGGTAGAATACCCAGCCAATTATTGAGAAGAATAAAAAAGAAAACAGAAATAGCTATAGGAAAAATTCTTAAAGAAAGTGCTCTGCTATTTGTGACTTGATCGCATAGTCCGAGTGCGCTTTCGACAATAATTTCAAAAAGATTTTGAATTTTACCAGGAATAACACGAAGCTTAGAGCGTAAGACGAGAGAGATAACAATAATAATCGCAACAGCAAACCAGGAAGTAAAAAGAGCATTTGTAATAGTAAAATCTTTATAGTGGAAAATGGGCTCGGCAAAAAGCGTAATCTCGTGGGCCAACTCCCCGCCTGTTCCAGTTGTTGCTTGTTCTATTGCCATTAAATTATTTTTTTTCTTCTCTTCTTATTTTTGCCGCATAACCCCGGACGCTCTTTACTATGCCGTATGTTGAAACCAAGAATGCTACACCGGCAAATGCTAAAAGAAAAATTGGCTTGGTGCCATAATGTTTATCCAGCTCCTGACCTCCAATCATTGCCAATATTATTGGTACTGCAATCCAAGTAGAAATTTCACTGAATATCTGTATTGCTGGTTTCCACCACGGACTATTACTATTTAAATTTTCTTTACTCTCAACCATAAAAACAAAGGCATCTGGCCTTTCTTCTATAATAATATAAACAGATTATAGATGCAAATTGGGAAATTAATCCAATAAGGCTTAGAAGGTTTGCGTCTATGTATTTTTTTTGTTATATTTCTTATACTGTTTTTAATAATATTGAGCGTGTAGTTCAGTGGTAGAACGCTGTCCTGATAAGACAGAGGCCGATGGTTCGATCCCATCCACGCTCACAAAGTATGGGATACTTTGTGAGAGACGGAGCGCGACGGTGCGAGTCCGGGTCGGGGAAGTTTTCA
>MFUJ01000010.1 GCA_001785675.1 Candidatus Nomurabacteria bacterium RIFCSPHIGHO2_12_FULL_37_29
CTAGGCTCCAAAGTACGTAATGCGAAAACAAGCAAGATTCCTTACTGGATTGTCGTTGGCGATAAAGAAATTGAAGCTGATAAAATCACACTTGAGTCTCGGGAGAAGGGCCAGCTCGGTCAAATTTCAAAAGAAGAATTAGTTAAAAAATTACTAGAAGAAATAAAAGAAAAGAAATAGTATAAAAATACAGAACATTATGACAAAAAGATTATATAAAAGCGACACAAATAAAGTTTTTGCTGGAGTCATCGGAGGCATTGGAGAATATTTTGATATAGATCCTACTCTCTTACGCCTCGCGTATATTCTAATAGCGATACTGACTGCATTCTTTCCTGCTGTTATTGGATACTTGATCGCCTGCATAGTGGTACCCAAAAGACCAGTAGGAAAAACAAGCTAAACTTATATTATAATAATTCTATATATCAATCTCTGCCAGTTTTGCATTGGATTGAATGAAAGACTTGCGAGGAGGGACTTCGGAGCCCATTAAAATATCAAAGATCTTGTTGGCTTCCTCGGCATCGTCGATGTTTACTTTTTTTAATACGCGGTTCATCGGGTCCATCGTCGTCTCCCAAAGCTCTTCTGGATTCATTTCTCCTAGACCTTTAAAACGCTGGATATGAATTTTATTTGATTTTTTAGTTATTTCTTCTTCCTTTCCCTCGCCTTCGCTCGGGATTTCGGCTTCTTCTGAAGCCTCAACCTCTTGTATCTCGCTCACATCTGCGCCTTTGCCGACAATTTTTAATTTTTCGTCATCAGTATAGGCATACGAAATTTCTTTGCCTTTTTTTATTTTATAAAGTGGAGGTTGGGCAATATAAATATATCCAGCATCAATTACTGCCCTAAAATATCTATAGAAAAGTGTTAGAAGCAATGTCCGAATATGCGAACCGTCAACGTCGGCATCAGTTGCGATGATTATCTTATGATAACGCATTTTAGATAAATCAAAGGTATCTCCAATCGAGGTACCCATAGCGATGACAAGGGACTTCACTTCTTTGGAAGCTAGCATTTTATCTATGCGTGCTCGTTCAACATTTAAAATTTTCCCTCGCAGTGGCAATATTGCTTGCGTGCGACGGTCTCTACCTTGTTTTGCTGATCCTCCCGCAGAATCTCCTTCTACGAGGAAAAGTTCAGACTCACTCGCGTCTTTGCTCTGACAATCTGCTAATTTGCCTGGTAAAGTCATCCCTTCTAAGGCACCCTTTCGTAAAATTGAATCCTTTGCGGCTTTGGCGGCCTTACGAGCCTTTAGGGCAAGAATTGACTTGTTAATTATAGATTTTGCTTCATTTGGGTTTTCTTCTAAAAAATTATTAAACGCCTCACCAAAAACAGTCGCCACAGCTCCTTGAGCTTCCTGACTACCGAGTTTTGCTTTTGTCTGACCCTCAAATTGAATTTCACGAAGCTTCACAGAAATAGCGCAAGTGAGTCCTTCTAGCACATCTTCACCAGTAAATCCTCCTTCTGATTCTTTCATCATTTCATTTTTCTTGCAGTAAGTATTCAGAGTTCTTGTAAGAGCAGTTTTAAAACCTGTAACATGTGTGCCACCTTCAGGTGTGTGAATATTGTTAGCAAAAGGAATAATGCGATCGACGATATCATCTACATATTGAAGAGCTATTTCTACACCTACACCATCTGATTCTTTTTCAACATAAAAAATATTATCCTGTATGGACTTTTGAAATTTATTATAATATTTTATAAGGGAAATTAATCCGCCTTCAAAATAAAAAGAGGTTGAAGAAAGCTCAAGACCAAGATCTCTAAAATAAAAAACATCACTGTCGTCCATCCCCTTCTTGTCGTCCCATCCTCTAGCATCAATTATTAGAATCTTCAAACCTTTTACTAAATAAGCCTGCTGACGAATATGGTTGACTATCGTATGCCAATCAAATTTAATATCTTTAAAAATTTCTACATCCGGCTCAAAAGTAACGATCGTACCATGAAGTTTGGATGTTCCAACTTTTTTCACTACCGACTTTTTCTTACCTCGAGAATATTCTTGCACATACTTACCACCATCTCTGTGTATTTCTGCTTTACAGTAAATAGAAAGCGCATTCACAACAGATGCTCCGACTCCGTGAAGACCACCGGAAACTTTATACCCTTCCCCCCCGAACTTTCCTCCAGCATGAAGCGTCGTCATCACAGTCTCAAGAGCAGAAACTTTTGTTTTCTTATGTATGTCTATTGGTATACCTCGACCATTATCTGCTATACGTATACGATTATTCGGAAGAAGCACTACCTCAATATCATCACAAAAATCACCCATCGCTTCATCACGCGAGTTATCAAAAATCTCCCAAACCAAATGATGCAATCCTTCCGGGCCAGTGGTACCTATATACATACCCGGACGGCGTCTGACGGGCTCTAAACCCTCTAAAACCGATATATCAGAGGCGTCATAATGGTGCCCATTGCCCTTTTTTTCTTCTTTTTCTTTTGCCATTTTGATTAAAAAAAATAAGGCAGAAATAAGCAATTTCTGCTCCATGTATTATAGCAAAGATTATCTCACTTGCCAACCATCATTTTCCTTGATTTTATTAGTTATTTTGGCCATAATTTCATTTATTTCTTGGTCGGTAAGAGTACGATCATTGGACTGAAAAACTAATCTGAAAGCATATGAGATTTTTGTATTTTTTTTGAATTCATCAAAAAGTTCTGGGTCACGAATTACCATATTCCCCATATTTTCTTTTATAATTTTAAGAACATTTTCACTTGAAACATCTTTAGGAACCCACACGGCCACATCACGAACAATGAAAGGAAATAAGGACCACATTTTGAATTTTTGCGGAGACTCAAGTAAAGAATTCAAGGCGTCGTGAGTCCCCTGTCCCATGTCTCCGAGGGCGAAGGCACCGGAATTTTTTACTTGAGTCTCCGCTCGAGCCAATTTCGTATATTCATCCAGTGTTATTTCTTTTATCTCTTTTTTATCTCCATATGCAATATGCATCTCTTCACTCCCTTTTTTAAACACAGTTCCGATTTCAAATATTTTTACTTCACCAAGATTTAAAAGAGAAACATTTATTTTATTTAGCTTCAAACTTTCCTTAAGGCCATCAGATAAATTCGTTCTTAAAAACTTTTTATCTGAAGCGCTTTTTTCTACTTCTATCTCCCCTTTGTTGCAAAAAGTATAGGTCATGACTTCGGAATATCCATCATTTAACAATTTATTTCTTACCCAAACTATTTTGGCATATGTTTCATTAATTTTAAGTTTAAAATTTATCTTCGGTATTATGGGTTTTATTCTGTCATACCCTATAATCCTGCCTATTTCTTCCGCCATGTCTTCTTCCCCAACTAAATCAAGTCGCATGGATGGAACTATAATTTTAAATTCTCCTCCGTCATTTTTATATTCAAAATTATATCTTTTAAGAATATTCTCTATTTCTTCTACGGAAACATTTAAACCTAAAATTCTTGAAATCATATCTGTGGAAAAGGAAAATTTGCGTTCTTCTTGTCTTTGTGGATACGTATCCACAATATTCTCAAAGATTGCCCCTGGGCACATTTCTAGAATTAAAGCTGAGAGTTCTTGCATTGCATATGGTGCTAATTCTGGCGATAAATCATTCTCAAAACGTTTTCTGGCGTCGGTAAAAATATTCAGGATTTGACCAGTTTTTCTAGCGAATACTGGATCAAAATTATCAGCTTCTAAAATTATATCAGTGGTAGAGTTTGTGATTTCTGCATGCTTACCGCCCTTGATGCCTGTATCAAGTGGATTCCCAGCTTCATCAGTAATAACAATCATACTCTCACTCAACTCCTTTTCTTCTCCTGTAAGTAAAATTATTTTTTGTCCCCTGGACGCATCTTTGATAATTAACTTTGGACCACTAACTTTACTAAGATCAAAAGCATGTGTCGGCTGTCCGCAATTAAACATAACTAGATTCGTTGCATCTACGATATTATTGATGCTTCGCTGTCCAATTGATTCTAGGTGCTTCACTACCCATTCTGGACTAGATCCTACTTTAATATTTCTAACAATTCTACCAACATGCCTCCGGTCTTTGCTGGTTATTATTTCTATTTTTAAATTTGTCGGCTTGGATTCTGGAATTTTATATTTCGGCGTCGGGTCAACATATTTAATATCAAGAAGTGACGCCAGCTCGCGCGCAATACCTTGATGAGAAAGTAAATCATGCGCACGATTTGGTAAAATTTTTATATCAAAAATATTATCACCATCTTCGCGCTTTTCTACAGTTTCAACTTCTGCGACATGATAAGTGATAATGTACGCGAGTTTCTCTGCATCCGGTGCATCTGGGATATACCATTTGAGCCAGTTATAGGAAATTTTCATATTAGAATTGATTCAAGCGCAAATCCCCCTGATAAAAAAGTCGGACATCTGGAATCCCCCATTTAACCATTGCAATACGATCAAAACCCAGACCAAAAGCAAAACCTTGTACTTTTTCAGGATCGAGTCCAAAATTACGTAAGACAGTCGGATGAATTACCCCAGAACCTCCCATCTCAAGCCATTTACCTTTAAATTTAGCAAAGACCTCTATAGAAGGCTCAGTAAAAGGAAAGAAACTAGGACGAAACTCAATATCCGTATTTTCGCCCAACATCTTTTTAAAAAATTGCGTCAAGACACCTTTTAAATTTGCCAAGGAAATATTTTCTCCAACCATTGCTCCATCTATTTGGTGAAACTGCATTTCATGAGAAAAATCAGTAGCTTCATTTCTAAATATTTTTCCTACAGAAATAAATGCGCAGGGCAATCTGCCTTCTTTCCCGGCTTTTTCTATTTCACGAGCAGATACACTTGTGCAATGAGTGCGCAAAACAAAGCCTGGTCTGTCCTTAATCCAAAAAGTATCCTGCATATCTCGTGCCGGATGATCTTTGGGAACATTTAATACATCAAAGTTGTACCATTCAGTTTCCAACTCCGGTCCTAGCGCAATTTCAAAGCCCATTTCCGAAAAAATTTCATAAGCTTTATTCGCCAAAATTGAAAGCGGATGTTCTGTGCCTTTTTGCTGTTTGTTTTTGTTGTCTGCCTTCATTTAAAAAATGTGATGTGTTTTTTTCCTTAATTCATATTCACCATTATCTCTATTATGAATAACGGTAAATTCAGTACTACCATGATATCCAGCAGGTCTATGAGTCTCGAAATGAGTTACACCATTAATGCGATCATGACGTGCTGCTTGAAATATATCTTCTGCATTTTCTTTATACTCCTTTAAATAATTAGCAGCATGTTTCGCAGAGTGACTATCTCCATCAATGTGTACTTTTTTACCATGTATTTCTATGATTGGCATATAATAAAATTAAGTTAATAACATATAATTATATCAGATTCGCTTCAACTGGACCAATTTTACGTCCATGTCTAGATAATACACATCCATCCGGACAAAATGTATTTCCCCCTCTGTCATCAACACACTTCTCGCAAGCAATGAAGTGCCTGTGACAAATTGGATTTGCGCAATTTATATAATTCTCAGAGACCTCCCCACAAACATCACATTTCCCGACCACCTTATGATTTATGTTATTGGTATAAAAACCCATCGTGACGCGCCCATCAAAAACATAAAGCTTGCCTTTAAAATCTTCATTCGGGTATTTTTCCATATAACTCACTATACCTCCGTCTAACTGATACACATCTGTAAATCCCTGCGTGATTAAAAATCCAGAAGCTTTTTCACAACGCACACCCCCGGTGCACACAGTGAGTACAGTTTTATTTTTTAAATACGCGATTTGTTCCATAACTTTCGGCAAATCACGAAAATTCTCAATCGGTGGCATTATAGAACCTTCAAAATATCCGACTTTGTGTTCGTAAACATTACGCATATCTATAATATAAAATTCGCGGTTATTGTTTATCCACTCATGAAAATCTTCTGGTTTTAGTCGCTTGCCCGTAATTCTATTTAGATCTATATCGCAAGTACCAAGGTGAAGCGATACAATTTCGTTGCGTTTTTTTATGGATAACTTTGGAAAAGCGTTGCCATTACCAGCACTAAGTTTAAAATGAATTCCACGAAATCTTTCATCTTTTTCAAGCTCTCTAATATATTCTTTAATATTCTCTTTTGTACCTTCAAAAGTGGCATTAATACCCTCGGTTGCGATAATACACCTGCCCTTAAGGCCTAACTTTTCGCATATATCTAATTGTCCCTCACGAACACGCTCAGGATCCTCTATACGGACATATTTGTAAAAAAGGATAATTTGATGGTTTTCTTCATTTATACCAAGCATATAAAATATATTAAACTATTTATAAATTTCTGCCAATTTGCAGTATTCGCACTCAGTATTTTTGCCATAAGAATTATAGTTACAAGGACGATTGACCCACTTTCCATTTTTGATTAATTGATCATAATCTTTAATATCTTTTATTAGTAGATCTATCTCTTTTGAAGTTATTACTCTATTGTAAAAAGTTTCTTTTTCATTTTTCGCCTCCAAAAATTCTAAGCAACTTTCATTTACATTAATTTTCAACTTTGAACTTTGTTTGATTAAATATGAATACATTACTAGCTGACGTAAATAACTACTCATCCTGCCCTCTTTATCTATCTTTTCAATATCTCCTTTTTTTCTCACACTTCCGGTTTTAAAATCCGTCACTCGCACATTATCCTTATCTAATATTTCTATCAGGTCTATTTTCCCGTAGATATTTAAATTGGGGAAACGATTATCTTTGACTGATACACTTTGCTCACTTTCTCTTTTATTATTTATCTTATCCAATCTTTCGTTCACCCATTTTGAAAGTATATTGAAAGCTAATTTAAATAACTCTTTTTCTTTCCTCTCATCACCAAAACCTGACTTCCTAACCTGATGCAAAACCATATTTTTTAAATCTTTTTCATTTAGTTTTTTTTCTAATTTCAAAACTGCATCAATAGAGCCATGCACAATATTCCCGAATTCTAAACTCTCTTGTTTCGGCTCGGGCAATTGAAGTAAGTTTCTAAAATACCATTTCCATGAACATTCAAAAAAATTATTCAAAAGAGAAACAGAGACCTTGCGATCCTCGTAATCTTTTGCAACTAATTTGATCAAATCTTCCAAATTAATATTTCTCTCTTCGTTCGATTTTTTCTCCACATAAGCCCGCTCATCATTTTTTAAAATAATTTTTTCTGTTTCATGCGCTTTTTGTTTTTCAAAATTCTCAGATAAGTCAGATACAATATGGGCTAACTCTTGATCCCCTCCAGTGTGTGATTGTAGAGCATAAGAAATAGTGCAAAACCTTTTAGCGCGAGTCATCGCCACATACAATTCGCGTTTCAAAACTATTTCATCTCTTTTTTCAACCTTTTCTTTGATATATTCCGGCAAGATGAAGCCTTCGCGCTTACTTCCAGAAAAAGATTTTTCATCCATATGCGCGATATAAACATGGTCAAACTCAAGCCCTTTAGAACCGTGCAAGGTAAGGACTTTTACACCATCATTTGGAGAAAATACCGCAAGTGATATATTTTCTCTATAGTTTTCTATTCTCTCTAAAAAATCTAGGAAAACTTTCAAGCTCATTTTTGAATGTTTCTCCGTCTCGAACAGAACTAAATGAAGCATGGTCCTCAGAACTTCTATGCGAATCATCAATTCTTCATGATTTTTAGCATTATCAAGCAGAAACTCTGTTCCAACTTTTTGGATAAAAGCATAAAGAGGTAAAGTAGAATATGAAAGCCACAATTTCAATTTTTGAATCCATATATTTACATCATTTTGTTTGTTTTCACCTAAGGCAGATCTACCTTGGGTGGAAAATAATGTTGGCGTTTCCTCTTGCACATCAAGTAATGAAAACTCACGCATTTTATTCCCTTTTATAAACTCATGCGCCTTAAACGGAGAAATTAGAGAAAATTTATCAAAAAAAGACGTAGCCAATAGGGCACCATCACCTGGATTAGCGATAATTTTCAAAACTCGCAAAAAGGCAGAAGACTCTGGAACATCAAAAAAATCCATCATTGCAACGCCTGCCACAGGCACCCCCATGTCTTTCAATATTGTAATGGTACTTTTTACTTGGCGATTCTTTGGAACCAATATGGCTATATCATTTGGGTCTATACTGGTTCGACCATGTTCACCACTTCCCCTTTTTTTAATTTTGTCTTTTATTTCTAAAGCAATAAAAATAATTTCATCTCTTGGATAGTAGGCTTCCACTAGGCGAAGCGCGTGATTCTCTTTGCGATTGCTTTTAAGTCTATTTTTAGTGATCGAGCTCCTAAGTAAATCATGAGCAGAGTCTAGAATTTTTTGGGTTGAGCGATAATTTTCTTCTAGGGAAATTAATTTAGCTTTTCCGAACGTATCTTTGAAATTTTCAAAGTACTCTAGCGACGCACCACCAAAACCATAAATAAGCTGACGGTCGTCTCCGACTACGAAGATATTTGGTTTGTCTTCTTCTTTCCATACTTTTTCTAAAAATTCATTCTGTACTCCACTTGAATCCTGATGTTCGTCTATTAAAACATAAAGAAAATTTTCCCTAATATAATTTTTTGCCTCAATTGACTCTTCCACAATGAGAACAAGCGCCCCCAAAATGTCATCGAAGTCAAACAAATTTTTCTCTTTTTTCTCTATTTCATAAAGGCTATAAAATTTGACAGCTTCTAGCGTGCGATGAAGACCTTCCATTTTTCTCTCTACGTCTTTTTTCATCTCACCCTTTCTCTCTCCACGAGTGGAAATACTTAAAGGATCCCGCTCAATATTTTTTATCTCTTTTTCTATTTCATTCTTAAAATGTTCTGGTGTGATACGTTCTCTTTTCAAGAATGAAATGAAACTTTTAAGATCTCTGAAATATCGTGACGTTTCAGAACGCGGACGAATATACTTCCAATCATTTTTGTGTAAAACTTCATCACATAATGCAATTATGTCTTTCTCATCCATTAACTCCGGTTTTGCATAGAGTCCTAATATAGAAAAATATTTACCTAGAATTTCCATACCAAAGCTGTGAAATGTAGCGACTTTCACTTTTGAAGCCTCTCTACCTATATATTTGCGCAATCTCTCCCGCATAGCGCTCACCGCAGAATTCGTGAAGGTAAGACACAAAACGCCATCTGCCGAGGTGTCAGTTTTTAAAAGAATATTGCCTATTCGTAGAGCGAGTATTTGTGTTTTCCCCGTTCCTGGTCCTGCCACCACCATCACCGGCCCATCTATGGTATCTACCGCTTCTCTTTGGGCT
>MFUJ01000011.1 GCA_001785675.1 Candidatus Nomurabacteria bacterium RIFCSPHIGHO2_12_FULL_37_29
TCATTACTTGCCTCTCTGTCACCTGTCCAGCGACAATAAGCACCGTTGCCTCTGGCAAATAGTGTTTCTTTTTATAGACAACAAAATCATCTCGTTTCATATTCAATATATTTTTTTTCTCACCTGCGATGTTCCAGCCAGCCGGAGTATCTCCATAAAGTAACTTCATAATCAAATCTTGCACATGTCTCTGAGGCATATCTTCATACATATTTATTTCTTCTATAATGACACCCTTTTCTTTTTGCATCTCGGCATCTGGGAAAGTGGAATTAAGATATATATCAGAAACAATATCAAAAATCTTTCTGAAATGTTTTGCATCGGATTTCGCATAATATCCTGTGTATTCCTGTGCTGTAAAAGCATTATACTGGCTTCCCAATGCATCTAATTCTTTTGAAATATCAACGGCTTTGGGCCTTTTGACTGTCCCCTTAAAACACATATGCTCTAAAAAATGTGAAATGCCATTCACCTTTTTTGTTTCATATTTTGACCCAGCTTCTACTAAGACCAACACCGTCACCGTAGGATTATCCTTCATTGGAACCGTCACAACCCGCAGCCCATTTTTTAAAACTTTTTTTGAAAATTGCATAAAATTAATTTAATTTTTCTTTAATTCTCCAATTTATTTCAAAAGAAATCGAATATTTATTTGCTATACTCCATTTTGAAAATCTAAAACAAAGAAACTGAAACTTATTGTCAGAAATTTTTCCAAATCCAAACCTATTTAATGTAAGTTCAATATCTATAACCATAAGCAGGTTATGCTAAAATTATAACTAATTTAGTTTATTCTTTCTTTTATATAACTTCTCAAATCATCAACTTTTATTCTTACCTGTTCTCCTGTGTCGCGATCACGAACCGTAACAGTATCGTCAGTCAAAGTATCAAAATCAATCACAATGCAAAAAGGCGTACCTATTTCATCTTGACGGCGGTAACGCTTGCCGATGTTGCCGTTGTCATCCCATGCTACTCGGCCAAATTCAGCCTTGAGTGGCGCATAGACTTTTAAGTCCGCATATTCTACAAGCTCTGGCTTATTTTTAAGTAATGGTGAAACAGCGCAAATAACCGGTGCAATGTTTGGTTTAAATTTTAGATAAGAACGCACTTCTCCTTCTTTTTTGTCTTCAGCATAAACAGAAACAAGCAGAGCAAGCACAGCGCGGTCAACACCAAAAGTTGGTTCAATAACATGCGGAATTATTTTTTCTCCTTCTTCTTCGTCTATGTAGTCAAGTTTATGATTCTTCAAATCAAAATCAGTCCTATATGCGAGCCCGAAAAGCTCTTTCTTGCCAAAAGGATAATCAAATTCAAAGTCAATTGTCCGACTGGAGTAATGCGCCCTATCTTCTTTCTCTACTTCCAGCTCATGAACTTTGTTCATATCCAACCCGACTTCTTGCATCCATTCAAGCATTTCTCCTTTCCAATATTCAAAATATTTTTCCCAATTTTCCTGTTTTACAAAATATTCAATTTCCATTTGTTCAAATTCTCGCTGGCGGAATAAGAAATCTCTGGGTGCTATTTCATTTCTAAAAGCTTTACCAACCTGCGCCATGCCAAAAGGAAGTTTGGGATGAAAAGCATCCACGGTATTCTTAAAATTTACAAACATCCCCTGCGCCGTTTCGGGCCTAAGATAGGAAACAGACGCTTCTTCTCCAGCACCAATTTGAGTTTTAAACATTACATTAAATTGCTTGCCATCTGGAGTCGGGTCTGAAAATCCTGCCACATGTCCCGAAATTTCCCAAACTTTACTATTCATTAAAACAGCCGCATCTACGCCGTACATATCGCGCCTTCCATCTACGAATTTTTTCCACCAATTTTGTTTGATATTATTTTTTAAGGCCAACCCAAAATGCCCCCAGTCATAAGTTCCAGCAAGCCCTCCGTAAATTTCCGAGCCTTGAAATACAAACCCGCGCCTTTTGCAAAGCGAAACTATTTTCTCCATTAAGTCATTATCTCTATTTTCTTTTTTATTTTTTTCTAACATAACTTATTCCACTACCATGCCACCCCCGGGTGGAAATGATGGATCACTGTCGAGTATGGTGCGAAGAGATAGTTTACTTGCTCTTACGTCCACATTAGCAAAATCGTCATGCCCAGTCAAAGTCGCATCGTTTATAATAACTGGAACAGTACCAATTTGAGAAAGTGAAGGAGTAAATGCAACTTGGAAAGAAACACTACGACCCGCCGTGGTAATACCAGTACCTTTGGGAATTGTGCCTATGTTCCAAATTATTTCTTTAGTAGATGGATTGTAGATTAAATCTTCGCCTGCGGGTGATATCGGACCCACGAAACGCATCCACGCAGGAATAGTAGAACGTATGACGGATTTTGAAACATTGCTGGCTGTATTAGAAAGAGACCAGGTTATGGTGTAGGTTGTTTCTTTTTCAACCTTTGGAGGAATAGACCCCCGATTAGTGAAAGGCCCAGAATAATAAAAAGCTTTGGCCGTAAACCCAGCATCGGAAATAATTCGAATTGTTGAAGACTCAATGTTATTTAAATCCTTGGTCGTATAGTTTTCAACCAATTGCTTACCAGAAATAGAAACATCTATGTTAATGGAGGGATTGGAAAGTATCCCATCTAGAGCAGAAAATAACGAAACTGGGGAGAAAGAGAAACTGACAGATCCTGAATCTCCCGGGTTTACTTCTCTAAACCTATTCTCTGAATTTATATCCCAAGTTATGATATTTTCCAACGAGTTATAGAAACCTCGCTCGGCATTTATTGTTTTACGATTAATTGCATTCCCGTAAATTTTAGCTCGAATTTCCAAATCATTTACTTTTGTATCTAAGTTGTTTATCCAACGAATTTCGCTGTGAATTGGATTCTTGGCGGAACTGGCATATTCTCTTTGATATACACCATTCACGAAAAGCTGCGCCTCAATGAAGGGCTTTTTGATTATAATCTTATGCATTATGGAATTAAAAACCACATCAATCATGGACTTGTCTGCTCTAGCTTGTGACCCGCTTCTTATGTGAAAAGTTTTTTCTTCTCCATCAAAAACATCCAACATTTTACCAACTATAGAAATACTACGCTCCGTGCCGGGAGCCAGATCTCCTAAACTCCAAATATTATTCCCCAGAGACGGACTTGGTATAGACGACTTAAATTGAAACCCGGCTGGATAATCAAGCTTGAGGAGTATTTTGGAAGCTGGTCTAGTGGCATTCTGAACTACTTTTACATTAAGAGTGATATCTTGATTGGGACTTATTGTAACAGGACCATCAACAGAAAGATTTATGGGTGTAGAATTTATGGTAACTTCGTAGGGTTTTTCTTTAACAAAGATGGCATTGGATCCTTCAACACGATACTCAATAGAAATTTTTATAGGACGTAAAGATCCTTGCTCACCGAAAAGTACCACCTTGAGATTTTCATTATGTACTGCTCCGGCCGGAATTGTGCCTAATGATACACGACTTCTCTCAGTAGAAGCAGATGAGTCTGGCTCTCTACTTGAAGAACCTTTTGGATATTCCATCACAAGGTCAACTAGATCCAGTGAGGAATTATTTCTATTCGTAATCCCAACAATAAATGACAGTTCTTCTCCGCCGGCAACGAAATTATTTCCAAGTATAGAAATATCAATATTGTCATTAGACACAGTATTGCCTCCAGCAAAGAACACATAGGAGGCATATGCCAGCGTTAAAATCAGAAAAATTAGGGAGCCAATAAAAAAATTTTTAAACATGGATGTTTTCATGAAAAATCTTTCTCCAGAATAGGATAAGTGAGTATCTTCCTCTCGATTTGCCCAAACATCTGGTGTCTCTTTTCTGTTTAGATGTGTAAATTTATCTCGGTGCTCTAACTTTGTTTGATAATTTTTACTGAAAAGTCTACCTTTGAGTTCTTCTATTCTGTTCAATTTATCTCTACCATTTAGCGACATCCTGGAATTATACCACAATCTATAGGTGTGTCTCCTTAAGCGCCTTGTTGATTTCGGAAAGTATAGTTCTTCTATTTTTTGAAGCTTCAAATATCATAGTCTCTTCAAAGGGTGATTTGATAAAATCTTGCAATACTCCATTCCCGCCTATATATCCTAAATTATTAACTAGACGCAAAACAATAATTGCTTCAATGTTGCGTAACTCCTCTTTTGGTTTTGTTTTTTCTAAAATAAACAAACCATTCAAAAGATCAGTAAATAAAGCCTCGTTCGGCTCCACGCCAGTGAGCAAGCGTCTAAGTAAGAGTGCAATTTTAGCAAAAATTTCAAAAGTCTCTGGCCGTTTTGTTATCTGCTCGAGTTTATTTGTCTTGGATGCATTAGTTAGTCGGAAGATGTCTCTGCCTTGCACAAGGTCGATCTTAAGATATGCGAAGTCTTGTAAGACAAAACGTAATTTTGAAGACATCTTGCGCACTCCTTGAGCCGAAGCCAAAATCAATCCCAAATCACGAGTAAGAATGGAATAATATTTCCCTGCTTCACCGAAATTTTTACTCCCTAATATTATTCCCTCTGTATGATGAATGTGATGCATATTGGTAGCGGTAGCGTCTATTGTGTTATTAGTAATAGTAATGATAAATGTGGTATATCAGAATTTATTCAACATCAAAATTATTTTTGGCCAACTCTAGAAATTGATCTTTAAGTCCCGGAGTTCCTCTGTCATGCATCGAAATAATTTTCCCGATTTTCTTGAATGTTTTAGCGAAAGCAAATGCTTCATCCGGACCAAAGGTGTAAAATGTACCAATGGGCAGAAGAGCGTAATCAACTTCCAGATTTGTCACATCCATTCCCGATTCATAAAACATGTCTCCGGCAAAATATATTTTTTGATTATCCGCAGTAATTAGAAAACCAAAATTTTCTTTTATGGAAACATTCGGTCCATGGTCAACACTAAAAATATCCACAACAATATCGCCCATTCTGATTTGAGTATCAGCCTTCGTTACTATAGTTTCTGAAAAAAGTTTTTCTTCCCTCAGGATTTCTTTACATTCGCTGTTGATGTATAGCTCTTTGGGAGATAATTTTTTAATTTGATCGAGCGAAAAATGATCTGCATGGACATGAGAGACTAACATAGCATCAGTGTTCACCCCCTCGAGTTTTTCAACTGGTGTTTTGTTCGCGATATCTAAGGCCAGCCTAAAACCCTTGTCAGTCTCAATAATAAATCCGGATTGTTCAAATTTAGTGATTTTCATAAAAATATTATAACGAGCGATCTATTGGATTTATAATAGATTTTGTCAAATTTTCCATGCCCCTATTTTATCACAAAATTTTTCAACTCTGAAATTATAGGTTTTATTGTCTCGTTATTTATGTCTTCCGGCTTGATTTTACATTTGGTAAAAATTTGTTTTTCAATTTCTCTACCACACGCTACTAATTTCTTACGTTCTTCTTCTCCTGGACCATCTTTATGATTTTTATATCGCTTTCCTGCTTCATCCAAGCGCTCTTCATACGATACAATTCCGTATGGATCAACACGCCAATCAGCATAATTGACTATCTTATATATCATATTATTTTCATTAAAATGATCGCATGCCAAGAGAAAATCGATACTATTTATAATATTGACCATGTTACTAGACAAATTAATTTCTTGTATGATTTGGATCGTGGCTTTATGTTCATCACTCCCGTATTTATTTATAAATTCATTTTTAACTTTTTGCCAATATTCTATCCCTTCCGGCTCGTTAAATTCTGGAAAGTACTCCAATGAGGACTTAATTATATTCCCCATATCATGAAGCAAGCACGCTGTGATTATTTCTTCTTTCGGAAGAGATTCATGAAAATTGTCACAGACAACAGATGCGACCGCTGCCACACGAAACATGTGTTCTTGTAAGCTCGGCATGATTTTATATTCAGCATAAATTGCTGAAATTGTTTTTTCCATTCTCATGGGGACGATCGCTCAACTTTTACTTTAAATACCAACTCACCTATTTTTAGGGTTTCACCTTTCATGTCTTTTCCGCCAGAGATGGATCCGCCTTGGACGGAAAATTCTATTTTTGATGCAAGGACGGTTTTTTTCATGTCGGTTTCAAATTTTTGGATCAACCTTCGGCCTACATCATTTGTTTCAAAGACAAGAGAGACAATATCGCTTGGTGTCAAACTTATCTTTTTGCGCATATTCTGCAAAGCTCGAATTAGTTCACGGTAGTTTCCTTCTTGCCTTAGTTCTCCTGTAATATCTGTATCTAGAACAAGTTGTGTCTTTAAATTTTTGTCATATTTTATTTCTTTAACATTCAACTCTTCCCCGATAATTATCCGATATTCGTCGGAGAAAGCTACTGTTGTGCTAATTTTCTGAAGGGGTTGTCTGACTGGTAAATCGTGGATTTGCCTTTCTTTTAGTCCAATAGAAACAATTTCACGAACTTTTATCATTTCATTAATAATTTTAGAATCTATTTTTTCCGCCCTAGGCCATTTTTCCAAATGCACGCTATCAACATCTTTGATGGTCTTTAATTTCAGCCAAATATCCTCTGCCGCAAAGGGTGTAAAGGGGGCCATAATTTTAGTAAGAGTTTTCAACACAAAATACAAAGTCTTTTTTGCTTCTTTTTCTCCTTCTTTGATTCGCTCTCGTGAACGACGCAAATACCAAGTAGAAAGATCGCCGATAAAATCTCTAAATGCCCTCGTCGGTTCAAGTAATTTGTAATTATCAAGATTTTTGGTCGCAATTTCTATTAATTCATCCAATTTAGCCAAGATCCAAGCATCAAGAATGTTTTGGGATTTTGGACGATCATTGTTTTCTAAATTTTTATCCCTGTAGAGTTTATAAAACGCCAACACATTATAAAGTAAACCGAAAACTTGTTGATGAAGCAAGGTGATCGTTTTTTCATCAAAATTTTTAGACTCACCTGGTTGATTTACAGAATACATCCAAAGTCGAAGTGTATCTGCACCGTATTTCTCCATCATCACCCAAGGATCAACAACATTGCCAATAGATTTAGACATTTTTTTGCCAAATGCGTCAAGTAAATGTCCGAGACAAATGACATTCTTATATGCTTTACCTCTTTCCATAAGCACTCCGATGGCGTGAAGGGTATAGAACCATCCGCGAGTCTGATCTATCGCTTCACATATATAATCTGCTGGATATCCTTGCCCATCCACCCATTTTTTATTTTCAAAAGGATAATGATCTTGAGCAAATGGCATCGCCCCAGAATCAAACCAAACATCCATGACTTCTTTGGTACGAGTCAAGATAGAACCATCTTCGTCGATTAATTCTAGAGTGTCGATGAATGGGCGGTGCAAATCTATCTGACCATTGCCATTTCTCGGTAGTGGTAAAAAATTACACATAATTATCTCTGCATTTTGAATAACAGGATATTTAATTTTTATATTTCTCCATTCTTCCTCTTCGTTTAAGACATCATGGGAAGACAATAAAACGCGTAATGGATATTCATGAGAAACAATCAAAATATTTTTTCCTGAGTATTTTATATCGAGACCTTGCAAAACATCAATGATTCTTTTTCGTACATCTGCATCATTTTCATCTCCTGATGTTACAGCTCTAAATTCTCGCAATTTTTCATCTATTATAACTTTTTCCCTTGAAAGCCCAAAAACATCTGCTACTATTTCCGCTGTTTGCTTTGTTCTAATAAAATTAGAACAAATAATAAAATCAGGTTTTTCTTTTAAGCGAGAGACTTGTAACTTAACTTGCTCTTTACCTCTATCGGTCAAAGCATCATTTTCATCTCCTGGTTCTAAACTATCCATGTTTTTTGTGTTGCCGACAGAGCCCCCGTGACGCATAACAAAGTATTTATTCCCGGATTTTCTGACTAATTTCTTTAATTCCTCGACGCTTCCCACCACTCGAAAATTATTATTTTTATCGAGCCACACTGGCAGTGGTGTCCCCCAATATCGTTCACGAGATATTGCCCAATCTTTTATTTCCCTAAGCCATTCACCAAAACGTCCGTCACGAATATGTGCTGGTTCCCAATTTATTTCTTTGTTTTCATTTATCAATTGCTTCTTGATTTTCGGATCAGACATTCTGATATACCAAGAATCCCGAGCGTAATAAATAAGCGCAGTATGACAACGCCAACAATGTGGATAAGAGTGTTTATAATTTTCCTGTTTGAAAAATAAATTTCTTTTCTTTAAATCCTCGATAATGTCCACAGAGAGGGTTGGCTTTCCGTTCTCATCAACTTCCCGAACAAATCTGCCTTCTAAAAATCCTGTGCCTCCAAGACTACTGATAAATTTACCCTCAAGATTTACTAAATGGTGTTTCGGCAAACCAACTTTTGTACCAAGTTCAAAATCATCTTGCCCATACATCACGGCTGTGTGCACAATTCCCGTTCCTTCTTCGGTATTCACAAAATCTGCAGGATAAATTTTAAAGGCATTTTTTAATTTCGGTTTTTCAATTTCAGTAATTGTGTCAGTTAAAAATGGAAAAAGCGGTTCGTATTCTAAACCAATTAAATCTTTACCCCTTATGTCTTTAATAATTTCATAGGGCTCAGTAAGTATTGAAAGTCGTGTTTTGGCTAGAATATATATTTCACCTCCAACTTTAACTTTCACATAAATAATATTTTCTCCTATAGCCAAAGCCACATTGCCCGGCAAGGTCCATGGCGTTGTCGTCCACGCAAGAAAATAAGTATTTTCTTGATCCTTGACTTTAAACTTCACATAAACCGACAAATCTTTTACATCTTCATATCCCTGCGCAAGTTCGTGCGAAGATAATACAGTCCCACATCTAGGGCACCATGGCACAACTTTATAATCTTTATAGAGTAAATCTTGGTTATTTATTTTCTTTAACACACTCCACACGGACTCAATGTATGGATTGTGGTAAGTCACGTATGGATTCTCTTGATCTACCCAATATCCGATACGCTCGGTAAATTTATTCCAAATTTCTAGATATTCCCAAACGCTTTCTTTGCATTGTTGATTAAACTTTGCAATACCATATTCTTCAATCGCTTTTTTGGAATTCAAGCCAAGTTTCTTTTCGGTTTGAATCTCTACTGCCAATCCATGAGTATCCCACCCACCCTTACGACGAACATGGTACCCACACATTGTTTTATATCTTGGAATTGCATCCTTGAACGCTCTTGCTTCTAGGTGATGAATTCCCGGTTTACCGTTAGCGGTCGGCGGACCTTCGTAAAAAACAAATTCTCTTTTACCCTCCGTCTGCTTTAAAGATTTTTCAAAGATTTTATTTTCTTTCCAGAACTCCAAAACCCTCTCTTCGCGCTTTGTCACATCTGATTTGTTTTTTTCTTCATCTTCAGCCATAATGGCTGATTTTAACATATAATTTATATTTTTACATCTTCTCTGGCGCTTCAATACCTAGCAGGTGAAGACCTTTTTTCATTACAAAAGTAAAAGCAAAGGTCAGAGCGATTTTATAGGATGAAGTTTTATCTTCCTTATTTACGATGACGGTATTGCCATAAAAGCTATTATACGCCCGAGCAATCTCTATAAGATAATTAGTAATATAATGCGGTTCATATTCTTTTGCCGACCGTAATACAATTTCCGGAAATCTGTACAATAAT
>MFUJ01000012.1 GCA_001785675.1 Candidatus Nomurabacteria bacterium RIFCSPHIGHO2_12_FULL_37_29
TAAATTAATTACTTTGTATGCAAATAAAGATATATATCTTCCAGCGCGCGGACAGCATCGCCAGCGGCGATGTTATTTTGGTGATATAGGACATTGGTGCAGTCTCCAGCTGCCCAGATACCGGGAATTTCTGTTTTCTGGGTCCAAGCATTAATTTTTATTCTTCCAATTTCATCCAGTGGAACGGTATTCTTAACAAAAAGAGTATTAGGAATTTGTCCAATTTCCACGAAAATACCAGAAATAGAAAGCTCTGTTTCCGCGCCTGAGATTTTATCTTTATAAACTATTCCCTCCACAAATTTATCACCCTTCACTTCCAAAATCTCCACATTTCTTACAGCTTTCATTTTTGGATTTTTTAGAATTTTTTCCACAGTAATTTCATCCGCGCGGAAACTTTCACTGCGATGAAGAAGCGTTACAGATTTACAATATGCCAAAAGTTGCGCAGCAGTTTCAAATCCTGCATTGCCTCCGCCGATGACGACAACATCCATTCCTTCGAAAAGCGGTCCATCACAGGAAGCGCAGTAGGTGAGGCCCTTGTGTTCTAGTCTGTCTGCATTTTTAGCAACCAACTTTCTTCTTCCGCTTCCGCTAGTTATTAAAATAGTTTTCGTTAAAAATTCTTCACCCGATTCAGTTTTAACCTTAAAAATAGTGTCATTTTTCTCTATAGCACTTACTTTTTCACCTTCTTTTACTTTCAAAGTAGAATTTTTGTTTTCTGCGTTTTCGGTATTAGCCAATACATGTTTTTTGAAATTTTCTGCGAGTTCATTACCAGAGAGGGAAGTTGTCCCAATCCAATTGTAAATCTGTTCGGATACGACAGACTGCCCACCCCATTCGGTGGTGATAAAAAGGGTCTGTAATCTTTTGCGAGCAGCATATACGGCAGCCGCAGTACCCGCAGGCCCACCTCCAATAATTATTAAATCATAAGTCATACTCTATTATACACCATTATAAAAAAATGAAAAAATTATAGAAGAAAACTTCTTGAAAAAAGATTTTGAGGGGTTTCGACCGCGACAGCGGGAGAACTTCAAAATTTTTTAAGCTTCAAAAAATCTTTACCGGTAAAATCTTCTTTCAAGAAGTTTTTGGATAGTTATTTCTTACGTCTCAAAAATGCTGGAACAGCGCTCCAGTCGTCTGTGTCATCTTCTATAATATCTTCGATAAGGTCTTTCTTGTCCGTTTTTTTTATAAAATCATTATTGTCTAAATTACCATTTTTCATACTACTACTTACTTCTCTTTTTATCATGGACGTGTTTTCATCTTTAAGCAATGTTTGATTCATAGCCCCAGTTACACCAAAGAGAGATTTCTTTGGTGTGTCGGCAGGGAAGTTGGTGGCAATAACAGTAACTCGAATTTCGCCTTTTTTTAATTTCTCATCACGAATCGTGCCGAAGATGACTTTCGCATCTTTATCAATTGATTCCGTGATTATTTTCGCTGCTTCTTGGATTTCATGAATAGTCAGATCATCTCCACCAGAAATGGCAAAGAGCACTCCCTTGGCTCCGTGAATTGAAATCTCCAAAAGTGGAGAATTGATAGCCCCGAGTGCCGCCTTTTCAGCGCGCTTTTCACCTGAGGCAGTGCCGATGCCCATAAGTGCGCTACCGGCATTCGACATGACGGCTTTAATGTCCGCGAAATCAACATTGATAATACCCGGCGTTGTGATGAGGTTTGAAATACCCTCTACCGCTTGGCGTAGAACATTGTCACAATTACTGAAAGCATCTTTAAAGTTCGTGTTTTTGTCAGACAGTTGGAGCAGTTTGTCGTTCGGAATAATAATAATCGCATCTACTTCTTTTGATAATTCCTCAATTCCTTTTTCAGCTATTTTCATTCTATGATTGCCTTCGAAGAAGAAAGGTTTGGTGACAATGGCAACAGTAAGTATACTTTGCTCCTTGGCGGCGCGAGCAATAATCGGAGCTGCGCCCGTGCCAGTGCCTCCACCCATTCCACAAGCAAGGAAAATCATGTCTGCTCCCTTGATGACATCTTGAATTTCTGATTTTGTTTCTTCAGCCGCTTTCTTGCCAATCTCCGGATCCATTCCAGCGCCAAGACCTTTTGTGAGATTTTTCCCGATGTGAATTTTCTTCTCAGCCATAGAATGATGTAGGTCTTGCGTGTCGGTATTCATGCAGATGAAACTCACCCCCTTAACCTTGGAATTAATCATATGGTTAACAGCATTTTTACCTGATCCCCCTATCCCGATAACCATGATGCGAGCGAAACTCTCTATTTCTTGGTTTATTTTTGGCATATGTGTTTTGTAAAAATTAACCCCGATACACTTTTTTTATGATCAGGATCCCGACTTTATATCAGGACTTATATAAATTACATACTATCACCGAAGTAGAAAAAAGCAAATTTTCTGTCTTTTCAATAAAACTAGAACCCAGCATCTAGAAACCAATTCATCATGGCATTAGCTGTCTTACGCTTGATTTTATTGTATTTTTAAGGTCTTTGAAAAGGTTAACAAATGAACCTTCAGAGTAACTATGATTATTTCTGCCAGATATTATTAAACCAAGAGCAGCGAACCAAGACGAGTCGCGCAATTTAGTTTTTGAGTTGCCGAGAACTTCAGTTGCGCCAAGACTTGCAGGGAGTTTTAGTATAGATTTTGATAATTCTTCAATCCCTAAGATGTTTGCGCCTCCACCGACAAACACAATACCCGCGGGTAAGAGTCCACTTCTTTTAATTTTCTTTAAATGATTCTCTATCAGCTCAAAAATATCCGAGAGTCGTGCTTCAATAATCTCATCCAATTTTTTCTTTGAAAAATTTTCTTCAGTGCTTGTCCGTCCGGCTCGCCCAGCGGAAGCCTCGATGGAATGAAGAGACGGGTCTCCTCGTTTCAAGCTCTCTGCTTTCTCGAGAGGAATTTTTAATCCCAATGCAATATCATTTGTGATGTCAGAGGAACCGATGGAAAAAGCATGAATTGATAATGGCAAGCCATTTTCAAAAACAGACAGTGATACTGTCTCGGACCCGATGTTGACCAAGCCGACACCTGCGATTTTTTGTTTTTCTGATAATGCAACTTGACTAATGGCCAGAGGAGAGGCAATGATATCTATGGTTTCTACTCCCGCTTCTGCTAAAACAGCTATCAAATCTTCCAAGTGTTGCATAGAATAGGTTGCAAAAAGGGTTTTTATTTCAAGCTTGGTTCCGCACATGCCTTCCAGCCGACCCAATACTTCTTTATTGTCAAGCCGAAAAGAAATAGGAAATACCTGGATAACTTTTTTATTGTTTAAGTTTAGATTGTCCTCACAGTCTTGTAACGCTTTATTTATATCCAAATTAGTCACCTCGCCATCGGCTCTAGAAATAATTACTGAACCAGAACTGTATTCTCCGCGTAAACTTACACCGCCGACCGAAATAAATGCGCGTTTTATTTTTATTCCGGAAGATTTTTCTGCCACTCCCACAGCATTTCTTACTGAAACTGCAGCAATGATAGGATCGACAACGTATCCATGACGTAACCCAAACGTTTCACTTTCCCCCACACCAATAATTTTAGGATTTTTTTCTCCCTTTAAGAATTCTCCCACTACGACTCTTGTAGTTTGAGATCCGACGTCTATGCCCACTGAAATATTTCTTATCATACTTTTTGCAATAAAAATTTTCTGCTTTTTCCATTATACTCCCATGTCGCATTCCTTTCAAATGTAGCATTCCGTGGATAACTAAAAAGCCCAAGAATTGACGAAATGTTTTGTTAAAACTTTTGGCCTCGCGCTTTATTACAGCCGGACACAGTACCAGTTCTCCCTCATTTTGGTGGAGAGAAAAAGATAGGACATTTGTAGGTTTATTTTTCTTCCTATATTTTTTGTTTATTTCTCTTGATTTTTTTTCGTCTACATATGCAACAGACAGAGAATAATTTTTACCCAAGATGTCATTTTTGATTTCAATAAAAGACAAGCTTGGGAGCTCGCCTTTTATTGTGTTGATTATGGAAAGATTTTTCTGCATTATTTCTTTTTCCATCTCTGTGGCGAATCACTGAGGGGACGATTACTTCATTTTGCCCAATTTGCGAAGTTTCTCTATTTCTTTTCTTCGAGCCATTCTCTTGAGTGCGCTTTTCTTCATTTTGAGCTTAGATTCTTTTCTAACACTGTATCGTGTGTTTTTCACTTTGCGGATTATTCCTGATTCCTGAATTCTGCGCGAAAAACGACGCAAAACGCTAGAATTATTTTCGTTTGAATTTTTCTTGATTTCTATTACTATTTTTGCCATGTTTGCACATGCTATCATACTTTTTTTAAAAACACAATTGACTTTTTAGTAAAAAAAGATAATATGAATGATTATGGATGGATCTGCTGACTATATAACTGAAGAAAAAAGACACTCTCTCTTGGTCGAACTTGCAGACTTGAAGGGACCTAAAAGAAAAGAGATTTTAGCTTCTTTGGCATATGCCAAGTCCTTGGGCGATTTGTCAGAAAATGCGGAATATCACCAAACTCGTGAAGATCAAGGCAAGCTCGAAGAACGCATTGCTAAAATAGAACAAATATTAAAGTATTCACAGGCTGTCGTAAGGAGTGGTGCAGATGTGGTTGAAGTTGGCTCAAAAGTAATTGTGCAAAAACAAGAAAAAAAAGAAGAAAATTTACCTGACAGCAAAATGAGTAAAGAACAAAAAACTTATATTATAGTAGGATCTGAAGAGGCAGATATGGCAAAGGGCAAGATATCCAACAGATCCCCTTTTGGTCAGGCGCTTTTTGGCAAAAAAAAAGGCGACAATGTTTCTTTTAAGACTCCAAACGGTGTGGTAAACTATAAAGTAGTCAGTGTGTCTTAATTGGTATCCTAAATATCCATGAGAGACGCAAGAATAAATAAGAATAAAAATGTCTTCAATTGATGAAATTAGAGATGCTAGAATAAAAAAGCTTGAACTCTTGCGAAAGCAAGGGATGAATCCGTACCCAGCAGAATCAATGAGAGAATTAACTTTAAGAGAAGCGATTCTAAATTTTGATGCATTAGAAAAAAAGAAAGAAAATAAATGGATTGCAGGGCGAATAATGTCTATTCGTGGGCAGGGAGCGATTATTTTTTTAACGTTAAATGATGGCACTGGAGCTTTCCAGGGTTTGTTAAAAAAAGATATCATCGGGAATCATAAATTTGATTTTTTTAATGAAATAGTTGATATCGGAGATTTTATAGAAATTCTAGGTAATTTTTTTACAACCCAGAGGGGAGAGAAGACCCTAGAAATACAAGATTGGCATATGCTCTCGAAGAGTCTCCGACCATTGCCTGAAAAATGGCACGGACTGCAAGATGTGGAAGAAAGATTCCGAAAAAGATATTTGGACATTTTAATGAATCCGGGATTGAAAGACCTTTTTGAAAAGAAAGCAAAATTTTGGGATGAAACACGCAAGTTTTTAAAGAAAGAAAATTTTCTAGAAGTTGAAACACCGACTATTGAAGTGACAACTGGTGGGGCAGAGGCAAAGCCCTTTAAAACGCATCACAATGATTTTGATTTAGACGTATATATGAGAATTTCAGTTGGAGAGCTTTGGCAAAAAAGATTACTAGCAGCTGGTTTTGAGCGCGTATTTGAAATCGGCAGAGTATATAGAAATGAAGGATCTAGTCCTGAACATACGCAAGAATTTACCAATATGGAATTTTACGCTGGATACATGGATTATATGGAGGGGACTGAATTCACAGAAAGAATGATCAAAGAAGTTGTAAAAGAAACATTCGGCACACTTTCATTTGAAACGCATGGACAAAAAATTGATCTCTCTCTAAAGTGGGAACGAATTACTTATGTTGATACGATAAAAAAAATGTTGGGTATTGATGTATTGTCTGCGACAGAAAAAGAAATGATGCAAAAGTTAGATGAGCTCGGAGTAAAATATGAAGGCACCAACAAAGAACGCTTAACGGATTCGCTTTGGAAATACTGCAGGAAACAAATCGTCGGACCTGTATGGCTCGTCGATGTACCGAAACTTGTTTCTCCACTCTCAAAAATAAAACCGGAAAATTCATTACTTACCGAACGTGTTCAGCTTATTTTGGCTGGCGCAGAATGCACCAATGGATTCTCAGAATTAAATGATCCGCTAGATCAAGGTGAACGTTTTGAAATACAAAGAAAATTAATTGAAACAGGGGATGAAGAAGCGATGATGCCAGATGATGAATTTGTGGAAATGCTTGAATATGGTATGCCTCCGGCTTTTGGCTTTGCTTATGGCGAGCGACTTTTCGCTTTTTTGGTAGATAAGCCACTTCGCGAAACGCAACTCTTCCCACTAATGAGACCAAAGAATATTGAGTAGAAAAAACCCCTATAAATGAAGATGCTCTCAAGAATCAAAGATTCAAGAGAGCGTTTGGGCGTCTTTAAAAGGCGCCGATGTGTAGAGGCCCCGCCAGATACTTCGGAGGACGTTCTCTGGCGGGGCGAGTGTCATGTCGGACTAGCCTGTTGGGCATTAGGCTATCGACAGACGGATTCATTATAAAATTTTTTAATCTGAAAGTCATATAAGTTATCCACAGGTGGGGCTTGGTGTTATTTTTGCGTGTGGTTTATAATGTGTATCAAGTGGGAAAAAGTGGGAAAACTAAAAAACGTTAGTGATAACAATTTTTTAATAAAAATATATTAAAACAATGCTCATCGGCGAATACATACACACAATAGATGAAAAAAACAGAGTTTCAATGCCGGCAAAATTTCGTAAAGAGCTCGGTAAGAAAATTATTATCACACCTGGACTTGGTAATTGCTTGTTTATTTTTACAAATAAAGAATGGGAAAAAGTCAGCAAGAAACTTTCTGATTCAGATGCAGATCTTTCGTTTTTAAAAGCCGACCAGAGAAATTTTAATCGATATATATTTGGGCGAGCAGCGGAAGTAGAAATAGATTCAATTGGCAGGATATTAATTCCAGATTTTCTTAAAGACAGAATAGGATTAAAAAGTTCAGTAGCGTTAATCGGGGTTAAAGATAGAGTGGAAATTTGGAATGATAAGGCATGGTCGGAGAATAAGGCAGTTGTTGAAAAGCAGGCGGAACAATTAGCAGAAAAGCTTGGAGGTGAAGGGAAATAAGATGCAAAGCATACACCGGACAGTTCTTTTAAATGAAACAATAGACGGTTTGCTTGCCTCGCTGAAGTTAAATAAAGGCGAGAATGAGAAGTTTATAGTTGTAGACGCTACATTTGGTGGTGGGGGACACAGTTTAGAGATTTGTCGAAAATATCCTAGTGTAAAAATAATTGCTCTCGACCAAGACAAAAATGTTTTCACGGAAGGAGATAAATTCAAAAACTGCAATATATCTTTTGTAAATGATAATTTTAGAAATA
>MFUJ01000013.1 GCA_001785675.1 Candidatus Nomurabacteria bacterium RIFCSPHIGHO2_12_FULL_37_29
AATTACTTCTCCGGTGGTGTAACTTCCGTTTGCTTTGTCAGAAGAGACATTGGTGATGGTGGGGGGGGTGGTGTCGCAGTCGGTAAAGAGCCAGCCTGAATTTCCTCCTCCGTCTGTAGAATGACTTCCTGCATGAAATGTGGCTCCACCAGAAACTGTCACATTAGTGATGGTTAGATAGTCAAGACAATTTGTTCCGCTTGCATCAGAAATAGTTTCTGCTCCGCCGCCGGCTACGCCGGAGAGGAGTACTACATTCCCAGATGATGCGGTAGTGGTAATACTGGATACAGTTTGAGTTGAACCTGTACCAATAATCAATCCTTCCTCTTCGGTGGGATTGTTGAGAGCTAGGATGTTAAAAGTATTATTCCCGGTTATGGTTACGTCATCTCCCGTAATAGTCAGGTTGTTATAAGTTTCCCCCGCACCCGCGAAAGTCTTAGCCGTAGCCGTGGTGTTGGAAATAACAATAGTAGATGTTTCTTCGTTTAAAGTCGTACCCGAAGTTGACCATCCCCACGCGGTAGACACAGAAGTTGCTGTCCAGGTTCCCGAACCCATAGTAACAACCTTTGTCGCGGAACCGCTTATAGAAATTCCGCTTCCCGTCACGTTAAAATCATTAGCGTCAAAAGTTCCGTTGGAAAAAATTATCGTACTCGCGGAATCATAAGCGTCCAGCAAAGTGAGCGTCCCGCCGACCATTTGAACAGTTATCGCCCTGGCATAAGTAACCCCAGCGTTGGTGAGGGTAAAAGCGCCTCGCCCCTGAAATACTCTGCCGTTTGAACCGGCTACAGTCATACCGGAGTCTAAAGTCAAAGAGCCATAGATTATGTTATTATAACCCTCATTCGGCACTGTCCAAGTTGGATTATCCGTGCCGACCGCGGAAAAATCTATATTCTTCCCTGACCTGGGCATGTTAGATGTAACTGTAAAGCCGGTAGTGGAAAAAGAGTTAGCGTCAAAAGTAGCGTCATCCTGCGGCAAGGGCACCCTGCCATTAGCCGCCCCGCCGGAAGAAGTAGACCACTCGGCCGCATCATTCCAATTGCCCGTATCCCCTATCCAAAAGTTCTCATCAGCTGTGGTAAAAGTAATGTCCGTGTTTCCCCCGGCATCCCCGCAAAGCCCGGTGATAGCCGAACAGTCATAAGCAGTGGAAAGGTCTATGTCCACAAAGTCCACGTTGCTCCAAGTCATAGTCGCCCCGGTGTTTGTAATAGTCCGGGTTGTGCCCAAAACACTGCTTTCAACCAGGAGCCTGTTTGTAGAACTATTGCCGGCAAGGGTAAGAATATTGGTTACTGTAATGTTTCCGGCAAGCGTCAGGACATCCAGTTTTGTGGCCGTTCCCGTGCGGGTGAGGTTATAGAAAGTAAGCGCGGCAGTAGGAGTAATTGTCTGGTCTGCGCCGCTCATGGTCACTGTTTGTAAATTAGCGTCAAAAATACCGGCGCTTAAAGAAAAATTTCCAGTGGTATTAAGTCCGTCCAAAAGCCTAAAAGTATCTCCAGTATTGCTAAAAGTAACATTGCCAAGAATCTTACCGCCGGTAGTAATATCGTTCGTACCAATACCTGTAAAACTAAAGGCTGACGTAGTAAGACTACCAGTAACATAGGTCATGCCCGCGACCATAAGCAAGGAGTCGCCATTCACATTTTGGCTGTCTATGGTTACGGTTACCGCCGTGTTATGGGTGAGCGTATTCGCGTAGCCTGTCATATCCAGAGAATTGACGGTAATACTCGCGGAAAGTGTAGAGTTGGAAGCCCCTGTTCCCACACCGTCAAAAAATACGTCATCTCCCGCACCTGGTACAGAAGCGTCGTCTTGGGTATTACTAGCCGTGCCCCAGTTGGTTGGAACTGTAGCATTCCAGTTAACGGATGAGCCGCCCCCCACCCAATACCTATTCGCTGCCTCCGACACATTCGGAAGTATAACAACAAAGAAGGCTATAAAAAAGAAAGTGAGAAGGATTTTGCTGGATTTATATTCTAATTTCATCTATTTAAATATAACATTTTATGCTTATAAAGATAGAGTGTAGGTACAGTAATGTGTGGATAATCAACTCAGAAGTTTTTTACACTACCGAAATTACTCTTCTAGTATATTAAAATCATCTCCTGTGTTAGAAACAATCCTCTTTTGACGAACAAAATAAACAGCGCCCGCAGAAGCTCCGATAAAAACAATCGAAATGAGAGAAATAATTATTGGGTACATAACTCCAGAACCATCTTTTGTGACATCACTCTCTATAACTGAAGCTGATAAATTTTCAATAGGGATTTGTCCGTTAAGGGCCCGTGCTTCCACTAATTGAACAGCCAGAGAATCTTGACTAGCAGATATTTTTGGTTGAATTGTGGTTTTAGTTTGTCCACCCAGACTCGAGCTAGTCGAGACTAGAACAATCGGCAGGATAGAGGATGGATAATCAAATACCATCTCCCCCTGTGGTGTTATTAATCTTAAAGTATCTTTATCTAAAATAGAGAAATTAGTTATCTTAGCAGAAATAATTATTTTCTTTTTTGATCCGAGAATTGTATTTCTAGGCAAACTAAAACTTTTTTTATCACTCGAAAGAATCCATTTTGAAATATCAGTATCATAATTAGTATTATTTGTTAACTCTATAAAGAAATCTTTTTCATTTCCCACCGCAGATATTACAACATCTGTTTTTACCACCTTGATCGTGATTTTCTGAGAAGCATCTGGAACATCTCCATAATAATTCATAAAATATTCCAGAGACAAAATATACTCTCCGGGATAAAAATAAGTATGACTGATTTTCTCTGCATCAACTATTTTCATTTCTTCTGAAATACCGTCACCGAAATTCCAAAAATATTTACCATAACGCAATTGTTCACCACTTCGTCCTAAGATCACAGCCTGGAAACTTATAGGAAAATTAGCAAAAACCAAAGCTGGACTTGTGATCTCCACTTTGATTTTTTGTTCTTCTGTTATTTTTGTATTCTTCTCTCCAGTATTTCCACCTGAGGCTGAAGAACTATCACTCGAACCACCAACAAGTGGTGAAGGAGGATCCATAGTCTCATTTGCAACTCCAGGTGTTGGCGTTACTCCTGACCAAATTCCTTCTATTTTCTGTAAAGAATTACCAGAATCTTTACTGCCTCCCAAGCTAGTGTCATAAATTAAAGAATCACTTATCGTTTTATTTGTATCGGAAGCAATGGCAATATAAGTATTCTCAGCGCCATCTGGAAGAGAAAGAGTGGATGCGCTTAAAATCATGCCGGAAAAATTTAACCAGACATAATCAGTAACAACCGATGGACTCTTAGCAATAATCGCGTATTCTGATGGTTCTAGTATGGTCGTATTGCCATTTCTAAGTGTTAAGGGTCCTGAAGGTGAACTTACTGCATCTTGACCATGAAAAAATCTCCAACCCTCTAAATCAACTAGGGTATTGCCGGAATTAAAAATCTCCACCCATTCATAATTACTGCCACTCTGTGGTGCATACATAATTTCATTTATAACCACGTTTGCATACGTTAAATGAAATCCAGAGAAAAAAATAATACTTATAAAAAACAAAATTATTTTTTTAGACATAAATTTTTTCAGCCCTAGACTGATCCGCCTTGGGCGGAGAAATATATTGTGCTATTATTATACCATGGAAAATAATTACGACATCATTGCTATTGGAGAAACTACTATAGATGCTTTTATTAGATTAAAAGATGCAAGCGTACACTGCGATGTCAATAAGGAAAATTGCCAGATTTGTATAGCCTTTGGGGCAAAAATTCCTTATGAATCGGTTACCGAAGTACCTGCAGTTGGAAATGCCGCCAATGCGGGAGTAGTAGCAAGCCGCTTGGGTTTAAAATCTGCTATAGTAGCTAATATCGGCAAAGACAGAAATGGCGACCTCTGCGTTGATTCTCTTAAGAAAGACAAAGTTTCTACTGAATTTTTATCCGTAAACATAGACAGAAGTACAAACTACCACTATATACTCTGGTTTGAAGATGAAAGAACGATCTTGCAAAAACATTCTGAATTTCCATATAAACTTCCTAGTATAGGAAATCCAAAATGGATATATCTTACATCTCTCGGAGAGAAATCTATAGAATATCATAATGAAATTATGGAATATTTAAACAAAAATAAAGATATAAGGGTGGCCTTCCAGCCTGGAATTTTTCAAATAAAAATGGGTCACGAGAAATTAAAAAAAATTTACAGAAGAACGGAAATATTTTTCTCTAATATTGAAGAGGCAAAAACTATTTTAAACATAGAAAACCATGATGAGATAAAAGATTTACTTAAAAAAATGCATGAGCTAGGCCCTAAAATAGTGGTACTGACAGATGGAATAAGGGGCTCTTATGCATACGACGGCAAAGAATTTCTATTCATGATTCCCTACCCCGACCCCAAACCACCACTCGAACGCACTGGAGCTGGAGATGCTTTTTCCTCAACCGTAGTTTCTGCAATAATCCTTGGGAAAACCTTGCCAGAGGCTCTCTCTTGGGGATCTATTAACGCTATGTCAGTAGTTCAAGAAATAGGAGCACAGAGAGGGCTATTGTCTAAAGAAAAAATCGAAGAATATCTAAAAAACGCGCCAGAAGATTATAAAACAAAGAAAATTTAGAAAAGAGTTTTTAGAATGTCTTGCGCAGGAGTTTAGAAAGCGTGTTGCTTATAGTTGTTATTTTCTTGAATGACGAGCAGAGCAGATTTTCAGCAGAAAATTATGTGTGCATTATAAAAATTACTTTTCTAAATTTTCCTAGATAAAACTTTCCTCACCGCCTCTTTGATAGAATTTTTTCCCATACCGTAATGCTCCACAAGTTCATCCGGTGTGCCGGACTGGCCAAATTCGTCCTGCACTCCTATAAATTCTATTGGCACAGGATAATTTTGCGCCAGAACTTCTGCCACCGTCCCTCCCATTCCTCCCATAACTTGATGTTCTTCTACTGTTACTAATCCGCGCGTTTCTTTCACGAGCATTACAATAGCATCCACATCTATCGGTTTGATGCTAGAGAGATTCATGACTTTAGTTTTTATGCCTTCAGCTTCCAGTTCTTTTGCCGCGACAAGCGCGCGATACATTAGACTGCCCGTAGCAATTATCCCCACTTGCGCCAATCCCACATCGGGCATCCAATAAATTTCTGCTTTTCCTATTTGTACCGGAGTTTCCTCTGTGGTTATAATAGGTGTCTTTTCACGAGCCAGGCGTAAATATGCTGGCTTACTAGTCTTTGCTAATGCAAGTGTTATTTTTTTAGCTTCAATGGCATCACAGGGAGAAAGAACATCCATATTTGGTATTACCCGCATGAGAGCAATATCTTCGAGCGCTTGATGTGTGCCACCGTCAGGTCCAACAGAAATACCTGCATGAGAACCCACTATTTTTACAGGTCTGTCATTATAGGCAATCGTCGTTCTTATCTGTTCCCAATTTCTCCCCGGAGAAAACATCGCATAAGAAGAACAGAAGGGTATTTTACCCATGGCTGCCATGCCTGAGGCCACAGTCACGAGATTTTGTTCAGCCACACCAATTTCCACAAAGCGCTCCGGAAACTTTTCTTTAAAAAAAATCATCTGAGTAGATTCTGTTAAATCTGCGCAAAGTGCCACAACGTTTTTATTTGCCTCTCCTGCAAGAAGCAACCCTTGCCCAAAACCTTTTCGGATAGGCACTTGCTCAACATCAAGATTGAATATTTTCGGATTTAATTTTAAATTTGGGTTTAGCATACAAATCATTGATGCTCACTTTTAATTTTTCCACCCAGAGTTCGCAGTTCTTTTAACGCATTTTCGTAATCTTCCTTCGCCTCCTTGGCGTTTAGGTCATAACCATGCCATTTATAATCCCGCTCAAATTCATGCACACCACGTCCTGGAATATTGTGTGAAATTATTACTGTGGGTTTTTCATACACCGCCTGCGCTTCTTCTACTGCTTCGTTTAATGCACGAAAATCATGACCCCCAACTTCTATCACATGCCAATTAAAAGCCCTCCACTTATCTGCCAATGGTTCAAGAGGCATGATATTTTCAGTGAAACCGTCTATTTGTATATTATTTCTATCAACGAGCGCAATTAAATTCCGAAGTTTATTTTTCCCTGCTAGCATTATTCCTTCCCAAGAATTCCCTTCATCCTGTTCACCATCAGACATAAAACAATAAATAAATCTATTTTTATCTTTCCCGTCCATCCTATCAGCCAAAGCCATACCCACGGCTTGCGAAAGTCCGAGACCAAGAGGTCCAGACGAAGTTTCAATATAAGGCAAATATTCTCTATGCGGATGCCCTTGAAGCCGAGTGCCAAATTTACGTAAAGTTTTTAATTCTTCAATCAAAAAATATCCGGCATGCGCCATCGTTGCATAAAGAACTGGACAAATATGCCCGTTACTAAGCACTAATCTGTCACGATCTTCCCAAGATGGATTCTTGGCATCGTGCTTTAGAATATGAAAATAAAAAAGTGTAAAAATATCCGCCATCCCGAGCGGCCCAGCCGTATGTCCACTACCTGCTTCTAACAACATCTCGATAATACTTTGCCTGATGTCATTTGCTTTGATTTCTAAATCTTTGATTTTTTCTTCAGACAGAAACATTACTCTGATTATACTCTATTTACAAACATTCCCAAAATAAAAGATATGTTATAGTGTCTTTATGGAACAAGGACCGCCACAGGTACCCCCTACACCAGAACAAGAACCAATTCTAACTTTTGAAGAATTTATCTATCGTGACCCCGATGGTATACCTTATCATAGTAATTTCTGTTTGCATTTCATTGCTGGATTGTCTGGTGATACTTACAGAACAACAAAATATTATAAAAAATTTGCATCTGAACATTCAGAAATAGCTACATTGCTATGCAAAGAAATACAAAATACGTGGGATAAATATAGCTACACTTTTAAATTGATAGAGCCTTTTGAGAAAGATCTTTATGAAGCCTATAAATTAATGCGCAGTTGTGGCGCTTCAGATCAGGAACTTTTCTCTTAAAGATTTTTGTAGTTATTGGGTCTTGCTTAATAAGATACATACTTTTATTCATCACCCCGCAATTTATGACTTTTTCTAGGTGGATATGTTGGTTCTGGTTTAAAATCTGGATTAGCGGTATGAAAACGACACTCTTCAGTTTTATTATACATTGACAACTTTCTTTTACAGATAGTGCAGAATCTTATTTCCTCGTTTTGTTTTGGTTTTTTGCCTACTTCCGGTTCTTTTTCTTTCATATGATTTTATCATATCATTAATAATAATTACAAACTTCTAAATTCTTCTATCGTGCCAATTATATCATCCGTATTGAAAATCGCCGAACCGATGACGAGGCGATCTGCTCCCGCATGGAGAAGCGTTGGAGCTGTTTTTAAATTAACTCCTCCATCAACTGAAATTATTAAGTCAGGGAATTTTTCTTTTAGTGTTTTTATGTGGTCTAAACATCTCTCATCAAAATCTTCACCCTGTACGCCCTCGTGATCAATTCCCATAATTTGAACAAAATCAATAAACGGAATAAGTGAGAAAATATTTTCAATGGACATCGAAGGATTTATGGCAACACCTATTTGAATACTATCTCTTACATACATATCTATACCTTCTAAAAAATCTTTAAAACTTTCAAGATCTCCGACTGCTCCAAGGTGAAAGATTATTCTTCTAGAACCCAACTTAGTGTAAATATCAAAATTTTCAACCGCATTTTCTACCATTAAATCAAGTTCAAAATCAACATCTTCCCAAAATGGCATTCCTTCTTTTTCATCTAAAATCCTGCGGAAATGTTCGTCTAGATTATCGAATGAAAACGGCTCGCCCGTCCTTGCCTTGGCGAAGAAGGGCCATGTAGTGCTCTTTACATAAACTCCATCACAAATATCTATTTGAACAACAGGAACAATTTCGCGCACTAAAGCAATTTTATTTTTTAAATCCTCATAATTCTTTGGCAATACTGCTGGAATTATCTCATTCATGAATTTGGTCTATCTTCCCTAATCTACGAACATGCCTTTCATCTCCACTATAGGAAGTCTTGAGCCAAAGATTAACCACGTTCATCATTTCTTCTTCTGTTAAATACCTAGCCCCTAGAGATAAAATGTTGGCGTCATTGTGTTGTCTGGAACGAATGATTACATCTGCTTCATCATCCACCACAGATTCTGATTTGCCATAATAAACCACTGCTCTAACGTTGGGAAATTTATTGGCAGTTATAGCTTCTCCTTGCCCAGTAGCTCCAATAATAATCCCTTTCGCATTATTTGAGTCTTTTGAAACAGCGCGGGCTACTGGAATAACAAAATCCGGATAGTCGTCATGTTCATTGTATTCATACGCGCCTTTGTCTATGACTTCGTATTCTTGACCTTTTAGAGACAATAAAAGCTTTTCTTTTAGTCCATATCCCGCATGATCTGTGCCAATATAAATTTTCATAATTTTTTTCTTTACTTAATAAAATTGCCTGTTTTAATAACATGATCTACCAATGTGTATGTATACCCCATTTCATTATCATACCAACCCATTACTTTTACGAGATTGCCTCCAACAACTCTAGTTAAACCAAGATCAGCAATACAACCGTAAGGACTTCCAATAATATCACTAGACACAAGTTCTTCTTCTGTAACAGAAAATATTCCTTCCCACCGCTTCTCGTCCGCTGCTTTTTTAAGAATACTATTCACCTCTTCCGCAGTTGTATTTTTCTTTGAAATAAAAGTAATATCAACCAAGGACCCAGTTATCATGGGCACACGTACGGCTAAACCATCAAAGAGTCCCGCAAGTTTAGGAAATGCTTTGGTAACAGCAATAGCTGAACCAGAAGATGTTGGTACAATATTGTGACCACCTGCCCGCCCTTCACGTATATTGTGTTTATTAATACTATCAACCGTAGGTTGGCTATTGGTCAATGCGTGAACTGTGTTTAAAAGAGCTTTTTCTACTCCAAGTCCCGCATCAAGAATTGCTATCAGTGGACTGCCTGCATTTGTAGTACACGAAGCATTGGAAGTAATATCACAGGTACCAAATTTTTCTTCATTAACTCCAAGCAGTATGGTTTGCCCAACTGTGCCATCGCTGTCTTTGGCCGGCGCAGTAATGACGACTTTTTTTGCACCCGCATCTAGGTGAACTTTACAACTCTCATAAGTAACAAATATGCCGGTTGATTCAACTACTACATCTACCCCTAAATCTTTCCAAGGAAGAAGGGTCGGATCTTTTTGAGCCAGAAATTTTATTTTTTTACCATCAATTACTAGATACTCACCTTCGTGTTTTATATCATTGCATTTCCATTTACCATAAGCAGTGTCGTACTTAAGCAAGTAAGTCATATTATCGATACTACCTAAATCATTGACTGCTACTATTTCAATCTCGGGTCTATCCCAAGCAATTTTTAAAAATGCCCTGCCGATTCTGCCAAAACCATTAATGCCAACTTTGATTTTTTTCATAGACATATTATATCACACCATTTTAATCGTAAAAACATCCCTTATCTTGTCTAATCTAAAACTAAATATTATTTATCTAAGCCACATATTTTTTCTATGAAAGGTTTTAGTCTTTCAAATTCGGATAATATTCGTGAGCTTACTTCCAAAACTGCTTGATCATAATCAATTTCTCCACTTAATCCTTTTGCAACAAGGTCATCATGTTGATCACCCATTTCTTTTGATATTTCAAATAAAGAGGAACATAGCCAATGCTGGCTCTTTCTTAGATTTTCTAATGCTGGAATTTGAACAAGGTTTCCAAATAATCTAATCTTTTTCCTAAGAAGATGAAAAGTGGCTACAGGAAGTTTTTTTTCTTTAAAAATTTCTTGTATTTCAGACAACTCGTTGACTATGTGCCTAATAAAACCATCTGTATCATCAAACTCTATGGGAAATTCGATATTATCTATATGAATTATAGTTTCTTGCTTAATTTCTTCGGATTGAACTACCCAATATCTGTCGTTACATTGACCTAAGAAATAAAGAAATTTATTTAATGCTTCTGCAGATTTATGTTTAGAAGAAAAAAATCTACAATGATCTCTTAAAATTACCCCATATCGCCTGACTTGTTTTAGGTAAGCAAAACTTTCTTTATTAGGCTCTTTATTGAGACTATGTATAAATTTTTCCTTATTAAAAATAAATTCAAATGCTTTTTTTACCTCCTCAAAAGAGTGCTTCCTATTGTCCTCGTTACTAAAAATATCTGAAAAATCTTCTATTGTGGGCTCTAGGTTGGGCTTGTTTCTAATCTCTGTAAATCGAGAAACTAATATGGGAATGGGTTTTGTGTTTTCAATAGTTGGTTCCATGTTTTCGTTTTATATAATTAATCGTTAAGGATGTAATGAAAGACTTTATCTAGAATTTTTTTTGCCTCCTCAAAAGTAATCAGTTGCTTTGCTTCTTCATAAATAACCCATTTTAACTCAGGAATTTCCTTTTTAAAATGATCTGGAGTTGTGGTAGACACAGAAGACACAAAGCCCAAAAAATATTTTACAGATTTATTGTGCTTCGAGCCATCTTTCTCGAAAAAATATTTTTCAGTATACGATTGGCCACCTATTATTTCTATGTCATTTATGCCAGACTCTTCTTCCATTTCTCTTATAGCAGTTTCTTCTTCAGATTCATTTAGATTCTGATGGCCTTTTGGAAACCCCCAATGTCCTTGCGCATGACGAATAAGACAAACAAAAAAAATATTATCTTTATCTTTATAAATGGGTATGACACCAAATGACTGCTCCGTTTTTATCTCCACCAATAAATTATACCAAAAAACAAAAGAAAGTGTATAATCAGAAAAATGGAAAATACCAAAAAAACCTTCGTGCATTTGCATACCCACTCCCACTATTCCCTTTTAGATGGGCTTTCAAAGCTTGAAGACTTAATCGATCTTGCTAAAAAATTTAATATGCCTGCCATGGCTATCACTGACCACGGCAACATGTACGGCGCAATTGAATTCTATAAACTCGCTAAAAAAGAAGGTATCAAACCAATCATTGGAGTAGAAGCTTATGTGGCGAATCGTTCTAGAATGAATAAAGACCCCGGCATAGATAATAAAAGATACCATCTAACCTTGCTTGCAAAAAATCTTCAAGGTTATAAAAATTTAATGAAGCTTGTCACTATTTCAAATTTGGAAGGTTATTATTACAAACCCCGAATGGATAAAGAAATATTACGGAAATATGGAGATGGAATAATCGCTCTTTCTGGATGTCTGGGTGGAGAACTTTCCCGAGCCCTTGCAAATAAAGATATAGAGAAAGGAAAATTAATAATTAAAGAACATCAGGAAATTTTTGGTAAGGAAAATTATTTCTTAGAAGTCATGAAACATGGTACCGTAGAGGGTAGTGAAGAAGTGCGCGCCTGTATTATTGAGCTCAGTCGTGAATTAAATATTCCACTTGTCGCTACTATTGACTCTCATTATCCCTGCAGCGATGACAACAAGGCTCATGATACACTACTCGCAATTCAAACAAATTCTGACATAAAAAACGAAAATAAATTCTCTTTTGGCGATGATGATTATTCTTTTGTAAGTGGAGAAAAAGCTGTTGAACTTTTTAGAGATATACCGGAAGCTGTAGTAAACACTGGAAGAGTGGCAGATATGTGCAACCTAGAACTTGAGCTAGGGTCTTGGGTTTTCCCTGATTATAAAATTGAGAAAGATAAAACACCGGATGAAAAATTACGCGAGCTTACTTATGCCGGTTTTGTTCGCCTCGAACTAAAAGAAACAGAGGCAATAAATGAAAGGGTGGAATACGAATTAAAAATTATTTTTAATAAGGGATATTCTCCCTATTTCTTAGTAGTCGGTGATCTTTTGCATTATGCTAAAGAAAACGGAATCCTAACAACTATCCGTGGCTCGGTTGCCGGATCAATGGTGACTTATCTGCTCGGCATTACTAACGTAAATCCCATAGAATACAAGCTCCCGTTTGAAAGATTTTTAAATCCATTCCGTCCTTCAGCCCCGGATATTGATATGGATTTTGCCGACAATAGACGAGATGAAATGATTGAATATACAAAGAAAAAATATGGCGAGGATAGAGTTGCACAGATTGGAACTTTTGGTACTATGATGGCGCGCGGCGCTGTACGTGACGTTGCTCGAGCATTGGCTCACCCTTATGCTATCGGTGACAGACTTTCAAAAATGATTCCAATTGGAGCCCAAGGTATGCCTATGACCATAGACCACGCTATGGAAATAGTGTCAGAACTCCGTGATGCATATAAAAATGAAAAAGACACAAAAGAAATAATAGACTTGGCCAAAAAACTGGAAGGGTGTGTTAGGCATATTTCTGTACACGCCGCTGGAGTCGTTATCGCCCCTCTTCCACTTACTGAATATACACCACTTCAATATGATCCAAAAGGTGAAGCAATAATTACGCAATACGATATGTATTCTATTGATCCTGACTATGGAGGAGGCGTCGGATTATTGAAATTTGATTTCTTGGGAATCAGAAATTTAGCGATTTTAGCTGATGCCATAAGTTTAGTAAAAAAATTCTACAATATAAATATAGACATAGAACGTATTCCATTGGATGATAAAAAAACTTTCTCGCTTTTGGCTCGTGGCCAGACAGAAGGACTCTTCCAATTAAATGGTGCAGGCATGACAAGATATCTAAAAGAATTAAAACCTACCTCGATTCATGACATTAATGCGATGGTTGCTCTCTACCGTCCAGGACCAATGGAAATAATTCCAGAATATATTAAACGCAAACATAATTCAAAACTCGTAAAATATCTGGACCCACGAATGAAAAAATTTCTAGGTGAATCTTACGGACTCATCGTCTACCAAGACGATCTTCTCTTCTCTGCAATAGAGCTGGCCGGCTATAATTGGGAAGAGGCAGACAAATTTCGTAAGGCTGTCGGTAAAAAAATACCGACAGAAATGGCGGCCCAAAGAGAAAAATTTACCAAGGGGATTATAAAAAACGGCCAGACTCCGGAATTCGCTGAAAAACTTTGGAAACTTTTTGAACCGTTTCAAGCTTATGGTTTTAATAAAGCACATGCGGCAAGTTATGGCAGGGTCGCCTATCAAACAGCTTACATGAAAGCAAATTATCCTGTTGAATATATGGCTGCGATACTCACAGCCGAGTCTGGTGACATAGAAAAAATCTCTGAAATAATCAAGGAGTGCAAGAATATGGATATTCCCGTTTTGCCTCCAAACATCAATGAAAGTTTCGGGGGATTCACATGCTTGTCGGAAAAACAAGGAGTTAATATAGACAAAGAAAACAAAAGCTCTAAAATAAGATTCGGCTTTTATACGATAAAAAATTTGGGAACTGATATTTCGAACGCCATTATTGCCGAACGCAAAACACGCGGAGCATTTAAATCAATCAGTGATTTTCTAGACAGAATCAAACATAAAAATTTAAACAAAAAGTCTATGGAAGCATTGATTAAATCAGGGAGCATGGATGAATGGGGCGACCGTGGAATATTTCTATTTAATCTTGAAGATATGCTCATTTATAACCACGCATCGGGAAAGCAAAACGAAAATCAAACTTCTCTTTTTGGCGGATTGAAAGATACGGAAATTCAAACTTTTAAATTTAAAGATGCATCAAAAGCAACTCAAGCAGAAAAACTGCTCTGGGAAAAAGAATTACTGGGACTTTATATTTCCGGGCATCCACTCGATCGCTTGCGGGGAAAATTAGAAAGTAGGAATATAAATATTAGAAAAATAAAAGAAAATAAAGAAAATAATCTGGGGAATGGAATGCAAGTAACCATCGCTGGAATAATAGAAACTGCTAGACAAGTAATTACTAAAAATAATGAAAGAATGGCATTCCTAAAAATTTCAGACTTGACTGACTCGATAGAAGCGGTGGCATTTCCCACTATATTTAAAGAATCGATTGACATATTGGTTGCTGAAAAATGCATAGCCCTATCAGGCAAAGTATCGAACCGAAACGGCGAAAAAAGCATCATCATCGAAGCAGTCAAGGAGATTTAAGATTTTTATAAAGATTTGTTCGTTAAACTTTTTTCTGTTAATTTTGCTCTTCTTATTGCTTCTTCTGGTGATATGACGCCATTCAGTAAATCGATCAGTATGTCTTCAACAAAGTCCACAGCACCTTTATTACCCTTATCTCCAATTTTATGTAATATTGTCAGTACCTCTTGGGCAGCATCCTTATGGGGATTTGTGGATAAATTATATTTTATGTTTTCATGCATATATATATTAAATTAATTAAAAATCTCCCACCCAAGGCGGGCAGGCGTCGCTATTAATTACAAAGAGACATCGCTTTTTCTTTGCCTTCAGAAAAAATAATTTCAATGGCTTCAGCTACTTTTTTCTCAAGCTTTTTGAGCACATCTAATTCTGATTTCTTGAATTCACCAAGAATGAAATTTATCACCATTTTCTCTCCTTTCGGTTTTCTTATTTTACCAGATGGAGTCACTGAAGCTATGCCAATTCTAATACGCAAAAATTCCTCACTTTTCAAAGCCCTAATAACAGAACCCAAGCCATTATGTCCACCCGAAGAGCGATTAAAAGAAATTTTCATTTTCCCTAGAGGTAGATCAATGTCGTCATAAATAACCACCAAATCTTTTAAATCTTTTTTATTTTTTACTAAAGGGGCGATCGTCTTTCCAGAATTATTCATGAAGGTGTCTGGCGTGAGAAATTTAATTTTGTTTTTATTTTTATCTAATTTTTTCTCAACCATTCCAACCATAATGCGTCCAGTGTTATGCCTGGTATTCTCATACTCTTTTCCCGGGTTACCTAAACCAACAACAATTTTCATAAGTCTATAATATCATTCTGTGTTACTCCAAAGCAAGTTATATTGGAAAACAAATTTATTCACTCTGTCAATACTTTTTTGTGCTATATTACTGAAGTGAAAGAAGAATTGGATAAAAAATTACAAGAAAAGACTCAAGAGAAAACCGGAGCGCAGTCGTTCTGGGAGCTAGTGCGTTTTGCGGTAATGGCACTAATTATCGTTATACCCATCCGTGTATTTTTAGCGGAGCCCTTTGTCGTCTCAGGAAGTTCTATGGTTCCCACTTTTGAGGATGGAAATTATTTGATAATAGATAAAATATCTTACAGATTAAATGACCCAAAAAGAGATGATGTGATTATTTTCCGATATCCGAATGATCAAACGAAGTTTTTTATCAAAAGAATAATCGGTCTCCCAAATGAAACAGTGGATATAAAGGGAGACGTTGTAATTATCACCAATGGAGAACACAAGGATGGATTAAAATTAAGTGAACCTTATGTAAAAAATATTGCAAATAATATTTTACATTTTGAATTAAAAAGTGATGAGTATTTCGTAATGGGCGACAACAGAAGCGGCAGTTCTGATTCAAGATACTGGGGAGGAGTTAAGAGAAATCTCATCACAGGAAAAGCGTTCTTGCGTTTGTTGCCAGTAAAAAAGATAGACATACTGCCAGGCGACTATAAGCAAATAGAATAACTATGAGGAAAATAAAAGAAAACAAAATACGCAAAGAAAGTAAAAACAAAACTGGAGATGTCTTCTCTCCTAAAGGAATGAGGGATTTAATGAACGAAGAATATTATTCTTTTCAGGGCTTTTTTGAAAAGGCGCAAGAGATAGCGGTATATTACGGTTTCAAACCAATTGAAACTCCAGTGTTAGAACACAAAGAAATTTTTACTACAGGCATAGGTAAGGGAACAGATATTGTAGATAAAGAAATGTACACATTGAAAACGAAAGGCGGAGACCATCTTGCCCTAAGACCGGAACACACAGCGCCACTGATGCGCGCGTATATTGAACACGGAATGCAAACTATGCCACAGCCAGTATTGCTTTATCAATACGGGCCCTCTTTTCGACACGATAAACCCCAACGTGGACGTTATAGACAGTTTTGGCAATTTGACTGTGATGCTTTGGGAAGTGAAAAAAGTATTATGGATGCACTAGTGATTAAAACCTGTATGAGTATTTTAGAAGAATCTGGGGCGGAAAATCTTTCTATTGATATAAATTCAATAGGTGATAAAGAGTGCCGTAACGGATATATTAAAGAACTCACAAGTTATTATAGAAAAAATATAAATCAACTTCCGGCCATCGATAAAGAGCGATTAAAGATAAATCCATTACGCATATTAGACTCCAAAGAAGAAAAAACAAAAGAAATAAACGTGGGTGCGCCGGATTCAGTTTCCTTTCTCTGCCCTTCTTGTAAAAAACATTTTAAAGAGGTGTTGGAATACTTAGAAGAGATGAAGATACAATATAATATAAATAAAAATTTAGTACGCGGGCTTTCTTATTACACCCGAACTGTTTTTGAAATCATAGAACAGAAAGGTACAGAAGACGACACACCGATGGCACTTGCAGGTGGTGGACGTTATGACTACTTAGCTCGCCAACTAGGAAGCAAGAAAGATGTTCCTGGTGTGGGATTTTCTATAGGAGTAGATAGGATAGTTACATCATCTTGGTATAAAAAACTTGCACCCAGAATATTAAAAAAACCGAAAATTTATTTCATTCAGCTTGGTGGAGAGGCAAAATTGAAAAGTTTAAATATAATTGAAATACTACGCAAGGCGCATATTCCTATCGCCCAATCACTTTCTAAAGATAGCTTGGGAAGTCAATTGGCAATTGCCGAAAAACTAAATACCCCATACACTCTTATCTTTGGAGTGAAAGAAGCACTAGACAATTCCGTAATAGTGCGAGATATGGCAAGTCGATCTCAAGAGACCGTAAAGCTAAGTAAGCTCTTGGAATATTTAAAAGAACTTAAGTAAAATTAGTTTCTTCCAGACAGAATCTTAGACTCTATCTGGCTGTTGTAGGAAATAGTAAAATACAATGCAAAAAAAAATTCTTCAAAAAAATGAAAAGGTCTTGCGTCAAATAGCCAAAGAAGTACACGTCTCAGAAATTAAAACAATTAAAATAAAAAAGGTGCTGAAAGAAATGAAGGAGGCGTTGGAGAGCCAGGATGATGGTGTGGCCATAGCAGCGCCACAGATAGGATATAGGTTACGGATATTTATTGTTTCTGGAAAAATATTTGCTAAAGATTTTACTAAAAATATAGAAGAAAAATTGCTAAATGAAAACAATGTAGTTAGTAAAAATGAAGTAAAAGAAAAAATAAAAAATATTATTTTTATCAATCCGAAAATTTCCAAACTTTCTCGTGAAAAGACTTGGATGCCGGAGGGTTGTCTCTCGGTCCGCCCCCTTTATGGTAAAACCTTTAGATCCACCAAAGCAACGATTAACGCTTATAATGAAAATGGTAAGAAGATAACACGTGGCGCATCAGGGTTATTGGCGCAAATTTTCCAACATGAAGTAGACCACTTGAACGGTATACTTTTTATTGACCACGCCAAAGACATAAAAGCGGAAATTCCGCAAAAATAGCTTATAGGTTTTAGCTGATAGCTTATTAAATAAAATCATGAGTAAAATAAATTTCGTATTTTTTGGTACAGGAGAAGAAGCGGTGTATGCGCTTGAAGCCATGCATTCAAAAGGGATTACCCCAAACTTGATTGTGACAGCACCAGACGGGCCTGTGGGCCGACATCAAGAAATAACTGCGCCACTAGCTAAAAAATGGGCACTCAAAAACAATGTGTCATTTTTTCAACCGGATAAAATTAACAAGGAGGCTATTTCAAAAATTGAAAAACAAAAAGCAGATATTTTTATAGTAGTTGGGTATGGTAGGATTATCCCAGAAGCACTCATTGATCTACCTCAATATAAAACTCTCAACGTTCATACTTCTCTTCTACCGCAGTATCGCGGACCGACCCCTATCGAAGCACCTATCCTCGCGGGCGATAGCGTCACCGGAATAACCATCATGATCATTGATAAAGAGTTTGATCATGGGCCGATAGTTGTGCAAGAAAAGTATCCACTAACTGGAAATGAAACCACCCCGGAACTCACAAAAATTTTATTCACTCGAGGTGGTGAACTTTTGGAGAAAATTTTACCAGACTGGATTGCTGGAAAAATTAAAACCATAGAACAAGACCATGCACTCGCAACTTACACAAAAAAATTAAAAAAAGAAAACGGACAAATAAATTTAGAAGATGATCCGATAACTAACTGGAAAAAATTCCGCGCCTACATATCCTGGCCAAGGATTTTCTTTTTCCAAAATAGTAAGAGAGTCATCATTACTGATGCCAAATTCATAAACAATCAATTTGTGATTAAAAAAGTTCTGCCAGAAGGCAAAAAAGAAATAAATTGGGAAGAATTTAAAAAACAATCAAAAAATTAGTATTTGGAAGTAAAAGGATTCCTATTGGACAAGCCCTTCAACATTTTTTTGATGCTCGCGGCTCCGCGCTTAAAGAGCGTCTGACGGCGATCTTTGTTTTTGCTGATTTCTCTAAAAAGATTTTCTTTAACTCTATCTATTGCTTGATGTAGATCCTCTTGGTCGGCGCTGCCATAAAACTTTTCTCCCCGCATGTTGATCAAGCAGTCTGCATGAAAGATAGAGCCAGACTTGTGATGATTTGTGTTTTTGGAAACTTCAAAAGAAATTATCACTTCGCCCCCATTTTCTTCAGCTTTTGAAAGCAACCTGCCCAGATTGGTTTCCTTTTTAAGAACATAATCTTTAATAGCCTCAGTCAATTCCATATTTTTGCCTTGTAAATTTATTTGCATCCTAGTATTGTATCATAATTTCTAATTTTCTATATTGGTAAATTTGCTTTTCAACCAAGATTGAGCTACCGCAACGACAATAGCAATAAATATAATAAATCCAATTGCCGCATAAAGATTATTGAAAATATCCGCCAAGTAGCTAAACCCGAGTCCTGATAGATATCCTATCGGAATGATAACAAGTAATGAAAGCAGAACTGCGGGTGTTTCGTAAATAAAAAATTCTTTCAGACTAAGTCTATTTTTATTCACGTACATAATCAAGATAATGGGGGTACCAACGAGAAATTTGGCAAAAATAAGCCCGATATAATGATTACCCCTGCTAATCTTATTCACCGCCTCCGAAATGATAGAAATAGTCGTATTGGCGTAACGATGGGCAACTATTTTCCTCACAGTGTCAGTTTGGGCAAGCAAAAACCATAAAATGTTGGAAGGGTAAGTCGCAAGGAAACTTAACAAAAACACCGGAAAAATAGAAAGAATTTTCTGGGCTGCAAGAAAACCTAGAGTGAATAAAGCCAACTCCCCCCCTAATAATGCTCCAAAGAAAACGATAATATATTCAAGCGATCGGTGGTCTATAATAAGTAGACGCAACCACTCTATTGATTCAGTCATAAATACATCTTACTACAAATAACTATCAAAATATATAACGTGGCAAGTATACCCGCCGGGATTCTTTTGCAGATAATCCTGATGATAATCTTCTGCAGGATAAAATCTACTAAGGGGTTCTAAACTTGTTACCACTTTATCTTTCCAGCGTTTAGATTTGTTTACAATATTTATAAAATTTTCCGCCTCCTTTAACTCTACCTCATTTGCATAAAAAATTGCTGACCTGTAAGATGTTCCACTATCATTGCCCTGCTGGTTTAGCGTAGTCGGATTGTGAATCTGAAAGAAAAAATCCAGCATTTTTTTATAAGAAGTTTTCTCGTTGTCATATTCTATCTCCACCGCCTCGGCATGACCCTCGTGGTTTTCGTAAGTTGGATTTACCACTGATCCGCCAGTGTAGCCCACAGTCGTATTCACCACCCCGGGCTGTTTACGAATGAGCTCCTCCAAGCCCCAAAAACACCCGCCCGCCAAAATTATTTTTTTGATCATAAATGATTTTTAATGAACGCAGTGAATATAAAAATCTTTACCCTGTTAAATGTCCTTCGGACAATTGTTGCTAAGTAAAAATTATTTAACAGGGTTTTCAAAATATATTCGCTCATTATTTTGATACAAACTTCATTGAAATAGAGTTCACGCAGTGACGGATGTTTTTTTCGGTTAGGTGCTCGCCCTTGAATAAGTGACCCAAATGTCCACCGCAGTTGGCACAGGTTATTTCTGTGCGCATACCGTCGAGGTCTTTGCTTTTATTTATTGCGCCAGGTATTTCGTCGTCGAAGGATGGCCAGCCGCAAGTGAATTCGAATTTTTGTTTAGAGGTGTAGAGCGGAGCGTCGCATTGACGGCAGACATACATGCCGTTTGCTTTATTATTTACATACTCGCCAGTGAAAGGCGCTTCTGTCCCCTTGTGAATAATTACTCTTTTTTCTTCTTCTGTGAGTTCGTTCATTTTTTGATATCCCGGGTTAAAGCTCTTAAGACAATGTCGAGTCCCATGGTCGCCACGCCGACGACGGTATCCGCGCCACCGTAGTAGATGTAGAGCAAGCCATCTTTCTCAACCATACCGCACGGGAAAACGACATTGTTCACTATTCCAATTTTTTCGTATGGTTCTTCTGGGCTAAATATCGGGTCGGTGGTTCGCGCCAAGACTATTGCTGGATCATTTTTGTCTAAAAGCAATGCGCCAACGCGATATGTATTGTGACTTCTGGATATACCATGATACAAGAGAAGCCAACCGTACTTCGTCTTCATTGGGGGCGCAGAAATTCCAACTTTCGCGTTGTCCCAAGAATTTATTCTGGATCCTATAATTCTAATACACTTCTTTATTTTTTGGTTTTTGAAATCAAGTGATTTTAAATAATCTCCACATATTTCACCTCCCATGCGATGCAGAACAAAATATTTGCCATCGATTTTTTCAGGGAAAATGCAGGTATCCTTATCATCGAAGCCTGCCGGCGTTATTAAAATAGGCTTTGTCCATTTCCAATTCTTCTGTAAGAAGTTTTTCTCGGTGATAGAAGTGATGGCCACTTGGGGCGGGCCAATACTGTCATAAGCTGTATAGCACATAAAAATATTCTTGCCGATTTTCGTCAGTCGTGGATCTTCACAACCTGAATTTTCTCCAGCTACTTTTTTTAGTTCAAAGTCCTCCCTGGGGATATATATAGGCTCCGCCAACTTCTCGTCAATTTTTACCCCATCAAGTGATGAAGCATATCCAATAGAGGAAGTATTATCCATGGAAAGAGCCCGATATAGTATATGTGTCTTGCCACCAATCCGAATAGCAGCTGGATTGAAAGTAGCTTTTGCTTCCCATGGATGTGTTTTGTCAGCTACAATAATAGGATTCTTATAAGAACGCTCAAAATGCCACTCCCTGCTCGTTTCCTCACGCATAGTCGCCAGAAGGTCGGTGAGGTTTACGTATGCTAGGCAGGTTGTGGTATCGGCTGCGCCGTAATAAATAAAAAGAGTGTCCCCTTTTACGACTGCCCCTGTCGGAAACACTACATCCGGAACATGACCCAAAAGTTCATATGATTCCCTGGGAGCTAAAATGGGTCCACGCGTCCGACCAACTATTTTCAATGGATTATTAAGTTCTAAAAGTACTGCCTCGATTCCGAAGATACGTTTCAGATTTTCTCCACCACCGAAATAATTTTGAATATGAGAATATAAGAGAAGCCAGCCATGGCGAGTCTTGACAGGTGTAGCGCCGACTTCTACGTGATCATAAGACAGTCTCTTGAAATCAATTGAATACTTGTCTACATTTTTATACCACTCTTCCCAAAACCTTGGATTCCACAACTCTTCTATTTTATTTACTTGCGCAATGGCGATTTTGACCGGGGGCATGTCGGTGTTGACTGATACGATTACTGTAATCTTGCCACCTATTCTCTCTGGAAAAAGAGTCATGGCTTTAGCATTAAAGGGTGTCACTAAATGTCGTTCTTTTATTTTTTTCAGATCTTTAGAAACAGCGACGCCGACCTTGATACCACTCGCCTCAAAGGGGAATTTCGAAAGCGCCGTATAAAATATATAATAATTGCCTTCAAAAAATGTAATCCGAGGGTCTTCACAGCCGTATTTTTCCCATTCTTCTGTTGGTGTAATGAAAGACTCACGTTCCGAAAAATGCCGACCATCCTTGCTCTGACCAATACCTATGATTGACACCTGGTCGGGAGCAAGAAGTCTGTCCGGCGCAGAAATTGCCCGATAAACTCCATAGAACATGGCGCCTTTCTTGACCACACTCATATTAAAAGAGGCGAACGCTTCCCAATAATGATTTTTGTCCGGGACTATAATGGGGTTATGATGAGATCTTTTTACAACAAACATGGATTAGGTTTTAATTCTTTTACCTCGTAACGTATATGCTCCTCCCAAAATGAGCTCTTTTAAGAAAGCTTCCAGGTCAGCTGTAGCGACACACGAAACTTTATCCGCGCCTCCGTAGTATACAAACAGTTGGCCGTCTTTGACTACCGCTCCGCAAGCATAAATGACGCCGGACTTGTATCCCTCATTCTCATACCATTCATCGGGTTCCAGAATTGGATGAGAGGAATTATATAAAATTTTGGTAGGATCTTGTGCGTCTGTGATCATCGCCCAGAGTTTGTATCTGTGGGTATCGTGCTTCTCCATTTTGTGATACAAAACTAGCCAGCCATATTTTGTCTTTACAGGAGAAGGTCCGACTCCTCTGATGAGTTTGTCTCGTGCTTGCCAGAGCGGGCTGTGCTGATGGACACTGTGGATAAAGTTGCTCCCGTTGAGCTCTTCCAAGGACTTGAAATAGTCAATCATAATGTGAGGAGAAAGACTGTGCAGAATCGCATACTTACCTTTTATTTTTTCCGGAAAAAGCACCCAGTTCTTGTGTATCTCCCCGGGAGGAGAAATCAAAACTGGTTCTTTCCAATTCCAACATTTATCCAGAAAGTCATTCAGGCTAATAGAAGTAAGCGCAATGCGAACCGAACCCCATCCATCAAAAGCAGTATACAGCATGTAAACCTTGTCGCCGAGAAGTGTAATACGAGGATCTTCGCAACCGCCTCCCCACCCTCCGCCCGAACTATAAGAAATTGCAGGAATTGATTTATCTTTATTTCGACTAATGAAATGATAGTAAACAGGTCGAGGAAAACTTTCTTGAATTGTGGAGCCATTTCTGCTCTCAGCGTATCCAAGAACTGAATTATCAGTATCTCCAATAGCACGATAAATAATATGAATCTTTCCATCATGCTGAAAGGCTGTCGGATTGAACGTCGCCTTTGACTCCCAAGCATGCTCGGTCGGCTGGATTATCGGATTCTGGAGTGACCTTTTGAGGTCCAGTGGAGTTTTCTTTTTAACGGATGTTTTCTTGGGTCTAGACTTTTTTACCACCGCTTTTTTTGTTACAAGTTTTTTGGGCTTAACAGCAACTTTCTTTTTAAATGTTTTTTTCTTTTTAGGCACGACCATATTTATCTTCTATTCTAATAATGTCTTCTTCGTCAAAATTATTATCATAAGAAATTTCTAAAAGCTGTACTACATCATCTTTGGCTTCAATGCGGTGTTTTTCCAGTTTTGCAATCATAAATTCATCACCGGGCTTTGCGTTTATTTTATTTTCACCGATAGTTAAAATCGGATACCCAGAGACAATATGCCAAAGTTCATCTCGGTGATTGTGATACTGTAAGCTCAAAGATTTATTGGGCTCTATGAAATGAAGCTTTACCGTCGTCACTTCATTTTGCGTGAATTGCTCAAATCGTCCCCAGGGTCTTTCCACAGTAAAAGTTTCTATATTTCGTTTGAAAGGTGTCATATCTTATATTATACAATGAAACAATTTTTCAACCAAGCCATTTTTTTATAATTAATTCTGTTTCTTCCGGTCCTTTTACCGCTACGGTTTCAAAACCAGCTTCGTGAAGTGAATAATCATTGCCACCAGGAAAAAGCCCATCCCCAACAAAAATTAAGTCAGATTTTTGCAAACCAAGCTTTTTGAGCAATAACTCAATCCCTACCGCCTTATTAAATCCTTTTGGAACAATATCAATACTAGAAACTGAGTTGATGAGAAGAGTAACTTCTGGCAACTTCGGCTCTATCACTGCTACAATTTTTTTTCGTTTCTTTTGGTCTGGGTCCCAAAGTCTTTTTTCTTCAATCGGCGCGAGTTGTCCGAGCGCCGAAAATGTTATCTGAGTATCTCTATCTTCTACGATTTCCCCTTTTGGATTTGGTGGTATTTCATATAAACCAGAATCAATTACTTCTTCAAGTAATTTTTTCACTCTTTCTTTTACACCACTATCTAAGGGTTCTTTCTCAACGAGCTCCCAGTCATTCTTCACTTTATTAAATTCGTATCTTTGTGTTGCACTAGTCGGCAACAATATTAAGTTGTGAATAAAGGGATTAAAATTTTTATCATTATCAAACGGCGGGAGAAATTGTGTCTTAAATTGTTCAAATTTTCCTCCACTCGTAGCTATGACCGTTTTTTTCTTGATAAGTTCTTTTAATAAAAGTGCCATACTTTCTGTGATAGCACGTTTACTTACAGTTAGTGTGCCATCAATATCAAAAGCGATAATTTTTTTATTGGAAAACATTTTATTTTTTCCCCGATCTTTTTAAGCGTTGGGATTTATTTTTCTTGACATATTCTTTCAGCAATGCCGAAGAGCTCCTGATCTTCCCACCACGCCCAATATTGAAAAACATTTCAATACCCAATTTTTTACACAATTTTATATCTTTATATAAATAAGATTTTGGATTTTGGGCGTCTTTCTCATTTCTATCTCCGCCATTGGCGAAAACATTCGGTTTTAGTTTCAATAATTCTCTGCACACGCTCATATCCTTTGGGTTTCTCTTGTGTTTCGAAATTATTACACCATCCACATGACGAAAAGAGGAAATAACTTCAGCGCGATCTTTCGCGCTCATGAAACCGTGACCTTTTTTGGCGCGGATCCAATTGTCATTATTTATTACCACCACCAGTTTGTCACCAAGGGCTTTCGCTTCTTTAAAAAGACGTATGTGCCCCGGATGAATAGGGTCAAATCCTCCGCTGACCATAACTAACTTTTTAGTTCCTTTTAATGGAAACTTTTTTTTCATTTTTTTTCAAAAGCATAGCTCTCTTAATCTCAAGCCTTTTCTTGGTTTTATGAGAATGTCTTGATTTCTTTTTGGGACTAAGCGTGGTATTTCTTTTTGCCATAGACTTATATTATACTCCGTAGTGAAATTTTTAGCAAAATTCTACTACGAGGTTAGGCTCTATTTCAAATAAATTGCTATATTCTTCTTGTGTTGTTCATAGGTTTTAGTACAGTGGATTTTTCTGTTTCTGTCGTGCAGATAAAAAAGGCAATTTGTTTTTTGTGGATTATAAGCGGCCGAAATAGCGGACAATCCTGGGTTCGCGATCGCTCCAGGTGGTAACCCTACGTGTATATAGGTATTATAAGATGATTTTATTTTTTTGTCTTCGGGATTTACTTGTTCCCACCAGCCACCTTCTTCGCTACCTTTAGCATACTGCAAGGTCGCATCAATTTGCAGTTTCATTCCGCTGAAAATCCTATTCCAAATTATTCCCGAGATTAAATTCATATCTCCCTTGCCGGCTGCTTCACGTTGAATAATGGAAGCGATTTTTATGGCAGTATTTTCATTAATTATTTGTTTTGACTTATTCGACTTGAGTTGTTTAACTTTATTTACTTGTTTGGAAAATTCATCAAGCATGGTCGCGCTAACCACCGCTGGATCTTCATCTTTATAAATAAGATATGTTTTTGGAAAATAATGCCCCTCGACTCTCGCACTATTTATGAAATCTTCTTTCTGTTGCATGTCCCAATCAAGTTTCTCCGCCACCACTGTCGCTATTTCTTCTTTACGCAGGCCTTCCTCTACTCTCACAATGCGCATGTAAGGATTCGCCAAACTCACATAAAAAGAGAGCTTGGCAAGCAAAGACGGATCAAATTTGTAATAAAAAACAACAGACAAAACTATAAAAGCAAGCAGCGCAAATAGAATAAGAATATACTTTTTCATGGTTCGATTTTATTTACCATGACCTCTTCTAGCTCATCGAGACTGAGTCTCTTAGAGACGAATGTTCTGAGTCAGAGAGCGAGGGCCTGAATTTTTATTGAAGGGTCATGTCCTTGCTTTAAATTATTTCATCGCCTCAGCGTCAGCCTTGGACATGAACTTGAACATATTACCTCCGCAAACACTGCACTGTCCCTTGGCAAAATATCTGCCGTTTTTCTCCTCAACTTTAACATTTTTCATCACCTGCATCGTCGGTTTATTATTCGCATCTCGACACTTCATACACAAAGCTTTAAGTTCTTGCATAAAAATTTTGTTTCAGCCATGAGCTGATCCGCTTTTAGCGGAAATTATTAATATAACTTAATTATACCATATTCATATAAATATATCGCGCGTCTGTATTTCTAGCTATATCGTGCTTAATTAGAAGTTAGTTTACCAAGAGCTAGATGAGCCTCCACCGCCAGAAGATCCACCTCCCCATCCACCAAAACCTCCACCACTCCCACCGAACCCCCCACCTCCGCCACCAAACCACCATGGATATCTGCCAGAGTTTTGCTTTTTGGTATAAGCGCGAGAAACTATAAAATCAAAGAGAAGTCCGAAACCGATAAATAAGAAAATAACTGGAATAGCCGTAAGAAGTGAAGCAATAAAGAAATGCCAAATGATAAGCGATACCCCTCCGCCCAAAACTCCTCCATGCCACCAAGACTTGGATCGACCTAAAATAGCGGCAAGTATTTGAAAAACAATAATTACAAAAAATATGATGAGATTGGAAGGAAGACCGAAAGGTGATTTAGACGTAATTGAATAATCTTTCGGCACAATATTGCTACCACCAAGAGCCTCGATCATTTTATCCACTGCAGCATTGATACCAACGTAATAGTCCCCACTTTGGAATGTTGGCTTTATCAAATCTTCTTGAATATATGATGTGCCGAGGTCGGTCAAATCCCCCTCCACACCATAGCCAGTCTGTATCCTGGTCTTTCGGTCGGATAAAGAAATGAGAAACAGAACTCCGTTATTTTTATCTTTTTTTCCTATGCCCCATTTGCTAAATATTTCTTGTGCAACATTTTCTATTACATCACCATCAAGTGAAGGTATCGTCACTATAGCAATCTCGTTCGTCGTATTTTGTTCAAAAACTTGCAATTTAGCTTCTAAATTCTCTATTTGTGGAGTGGTAAGAATACCTCCATAATCCTGTACAAAACCCGTAGGCCTAATGGGAACGTCAAAAGCATGAAGCGAAAAAGGAACAGCCAGCAAAAGAAAAATTAAGAATTTATACATTGTAGGGTGTATGAATTTACAGCGAGAAGCTATAAAGGGAAGAATTTAATTTTGAAAATCTACTTTCGGTACTATTTGATTATCCTTTGGAACATCAAAATACGCTCTCTCTGTTACGCCAAAGATGCTTGCGACGAGAGATGTGGGAAATTTTTTGATATTGGTATCAAATACGCGGACTAGTTCGTTATACTTTTGTCTTTCAACGGTAATGCGATTTTCGGTGCCTTCGAGAGAAACGATCAGATCTCTATAAGCCTGTGAAGATTGGAGTACTGGATAAGCCTCTGCAATTACCAAAAGACGACCAAAGGCAGACTCCACTTGTGTGGCGGCTTGCGCTTTTTCGTTCGGAGTTGTCGCGCCAGAATACCTTGTGCGAGCTTCCGCTATAGCGCCGAACACTTCCTGTTCCTGTTTGGCTACACCTTTAACTGTATTGACAACATTGGGGATCAAATCAAAACGTCTCTGATATTGATTTTCCACTTGCGCCCACTGTGCTGTGATCTCTTCACCTTGTGTGACAAAAGAGTTGTATTTAGAAACAAACCACAGGGCTAAAAGAACGATAACACCCACAACTATAATCCACTTCATATTCCTTTCAAAAAAGTTTTTTTCTTCTTGCATTTTATTTTGGTTAAATTAATAAATAATAAAACTATTGTACTGCCAATTATAGCACATCTATTTACTTCAACCCACACCTAACTTTAAGCTCATCCAGATCAGCCTTGGTTAATATTTGATTATTTCCTTGGTTTAGTTCATACATTATAGCTTGAGAATCACTCACGTGCGGAAGACCGAGCGCGTGTCCCAACTCATGCGCCAACACTCGTACCAGTTTTTCTCGACTGCTAAATTCATAAATATCTATTTCTCTTTTTACCCCGTCACTCACATACACTCCTTCTTCAAATGATTCCCCGCGAGCGACGTTGACCGTGTTGTATTTTCCCACAGAAAGGTTCAGTGATGTTACAAGACGATTCAAGACAACCACAAGCGCATTTATTTCATCTGCTGTGTTATTGAGATTTTTTTGTATATTTTGCAATTCTCTTATTTCATTCTCTAAAAAAAGATGTGTAGCCTCTAGCTGGTTGTATTCTTTTTGTGACGCTCCTCCTTTCGTATTCCAAAATTTTACTTTATTTTCATAAGCGAGCTTGTTTTGATTGAAACTTTCCATACGCACATTAAAATCAATTTCATCCTTTTCATACAGAGCTTTGAGTGCAGTAAATTTATTCCTGAGCATGTCGTATGACGCCCGAGTATCTTTCACAATGATGCCAAGACTTGCTAATTTACTAGTAGCTTCTTGTCTGTAATCGTAAATAAGATTTATTTTCAAAACATTCGAAGAAGAATCTGTAGGGGTATAAGTAAAAAGTTCAAGGCCTACAGGTTTTTCCCAAATAGTTTCTGCTAGAGAAAGAGCATCTAAAAAATACTTTTTAGAAATATTAAACTTGGCGTCAAAAGTACCAAAGGTATACGGTATTGGTTCTTTGCATGGAATGTATTTTCCAAAAACATTACTGATATTATTTTTGAGATTCTCTAGAATAGGCAGAACTTGCGTGCTTAAGGGATCTCTAAAATAATAGATCGCTCCAAAGAGAATGATTAGCAGAAGAATTTTTAAAAAATTTTTCATCTCGGTAAGTATATCAAAAAATTAAAATTTATAGTAAAATATGTATATGGGTATAAAATTAATATATTTCGTACGACACGGGGAAACCGAACTTAACGCTCAAAACATCAGACAAGGTCCTGGTGGATCTTTAAACAAAAAAGGCCGAGAACAGGCATTAGCCACAGCAAGAAGATTTCCGAAACACAAGGGACACCCACAAATTATCATTTCAAGCCCATATGAACGCACGAAAGAAACAGCAGAGATTATCGCTAAAGAATTACATATGAAAAAAATAGAATATTCCGATCTCTTGATGGAAAGGAAAAATCCAACAGAAATAATCGGGCACTATGGTCAAGAAACAAATGTCAAACACATCATAGATCAAATTGATAAAAGCTATCATGCTGATAATTTGCGAGTATCAGACGAAGAAAATTTTATTGATCTTAAAAAAAGGGCAAAAAAACTATTGACTTATATAGGGAGAAGGAGAGAAAAGAGAATTATCATGGTTACCCACGGTATTTTTCTAAAAATGGTAGCGTCTTATATGCTCTATGGGGAAAAACTTACTGCATCACAATATAATAATTTAAGTTACTTTAATCCTATAAATAATGCTGGCATAGCTATCTGTTCATATACAACTCACTTCTTCAAAAAGAACGAATGGAAACTAATAGTCTGGAACGATCTTATTTAAACTTTGAATTACGAAACTCGTTGAAACATAACTTTTCGAAGGGGTTTCGAGCCGGGCGGGGCGAGAACTTCAAGATTTTTTAAGCTTCAAAAAATCTGTACCGGAGAAAAGGTTATGTTGATAGAGAGTTTCGTAATTCAAAGTATTTAAACGGAAAATTCAAAAGATAATAATATAAATATTATTTTTCGTTAATGGTGTACCTATCCAAAATAGCTTCAAAGATTAGCGGTGCAACGATGGTGGCATCAGATTCAATCACGAACATCGGGGTATCCTTGGTCAACTTATCCCAAGTAATCTTTTCATTGGGAGTCGCTCCAGAGTATGAACCATAAGAAGTGGTACTATCTGAAATCTGGCAGAAATAGCCCCAAGGTCGCACTTCCTTTTTCAAATCATATTTTATAGAAGGCACAACGCAAATGGGAAAATCTCCAGAAATACCTCCGCCGATTTGGAAAAATCCGAGTCCCGGACCTTGCTTACCTGCCGGTAGACCATTTCCTGAAAGTTCTTGATACTTGTCATATAGATACATCATATATTCAACTCCGGTTTTCATCACAGAAGGATTCACTTCCCCCATCTTACAATATCCAGCAAAAATATTTCCGAGAGTAGAATCTTCCCAACCCGGCACAACGATGGGTAGGTTGTTTTTTGCCGCTTCGAGCAACCAACAGTGTTCTCTATTTCCTTCATGATATTTTTCTAATTCTGGAGATAACAAGATCTGATAAAAATATTCATGTGGAAAAAAACGCAGACCCGTCTTCCCCGCCTCTTTCCACTTTTGTAAGATTATTGGTTCTACTACACGAAATGCATCTTCTTCTGGGATTGATGTATCCGTCACTCGGCGTTCACCCCGCTCTAATATTTTTTGGTCATCTTCTTTGGTAAAATATCTATAATTTGGATAATCTTTGTATTTAGTATGAGCGACTAATCTGAAAACGGATTCTTCTAAATTAGCCCCGGTGCAAGAAATAGCGTGTATTTTATTTTCTCTAATCATGGCGGCGAGCGTGACACCTATCTGCGCCGAAGACAACGCTCCGCCCAATGCGAGCAGCATACGACCCCCATCGTCTAAATGTTTCTTGAAAGCGAGTGTCGCGTCTTTCATCGCACGCGCGTTAAAATTATGAAATAATTTTTGAAAAAGCCCCAAAACTGAAATTTCTTTTTTCATAGTATTATTATAGCAACATTTGAGCGCTGTTGCTATGTGGTACTCCATATAGCAACAGCGAATATTAGAACTAAAATCCTCAATAACGTAAAACGACACCGTTTCTACAGAGATCTGTAAAAATAGTGTCGTCGATAAATTTCTCCTTTCTTGGATTCCCCGTGCCGGGAATCCCCTCTCGTCAGCCGGGCACGCAGCTTGTTGGCTAAGCGGTACGTACCACCTCCAACTCTAACGTCCGCTTGAGGCGTATTACCTTATTTTCAATGGCGTACTGAACCAAGTGTGCTCTGTTGTGGATTTTGAGCTTGCGCATCATGTTAAACTTGTGCGCTTCCACGGTTTTCACACTAAGGGCCAGCAATGCCGCGATATCTTTGACTGATTCGCCTTCTGCCAACATCTTCAGCACTTCTCTCTCACGTCCTGTGAGAGTACCGAGACTCGTAACCACAGGAGTAGCTCCCACCAGCGCCCGAAAGCCATCCACGAATAAGGATAGCATTTCGGAGCTGAAATAGTGCTCACCCCTGGACACCTCACGAATGGCATTCGAGAGTTCATCGGCACCAATGTCTTTCAGTGCATACCCCCTGGCGCCGACCCGCATTCCTTCCACGAGGAAGTCTGCGTCCACTACATCTGTCAGAAACAGAACTTTCGTTTCCGGCCTTAGCTGGAGCATGCGAATAGTGGCCTCAAGGCTGCTGAGCCCCGGCATCCAAATGTCCATCAGGATCACACTTGGATGCGTCTCACTGACACAGTCGACGGCGTCGTTACAATTCGACACCTCTTTCACCACCCTCATGTCCGTTTCGGCGGAAATGAGGGCTTTGAGACCCTCTCGAAATAATCTCTGCGGATCAACCAGCATAACTCTCATCATGGGGGAACTCCTTTTCTGTTAGAAACGACTCGTGTCGCCATAACTCGTAATTTACAAAAACTTCTTTTTATAAACTAGGGGCTATGGCGAACTCGCATCTTTATAACAAAATAAATGAAATTTTTAAGGTACAATCACTCTAATATGATACCATGTTTTATATGCACTTGTCAAATCAAGTTCATCTTAAAAAACTAAACGCGATCTTCATGGCTTTAAGATAAATATTTATTAAATCTTTCTTGGTTGACTGAATTTTGTGATTTTGTGAGGCTCTAAATCGAAGTCTTTGAATGAAGTAACACCTAGGTTTCTTAATGCTTCATAGAGTTTTACTAGGGCCACTTTGTGTAGTTGGGAAACTCGGCTTTCGTTAGTTCCAAGAATATTTCCAATTTCCCTCATGGTCATTTCATCATGATAATAATGCGTCAATACTGTTTGATAACGTGGCGCCAGAGTTTTCATCGCTTCGGCTAGTTTAGAACGAAGCTGTTCATTGGCAAAGATGGCGTCAGGTTGCTCGGAAGAACTAGAAGGATAATCAGGTGCATCGGAGTCCTCTGGTGCCCCACCATAGGTAGAAGCTGACATTATAGGACTAGTTGGAACATGAAGTATCTTCTGGTGTAATTCCTTAAGACTTATACCCAATTCTTCAGCCACTTCTGCTTCAGAAGGATTTTCTTGTAGTTTAACTGTCAATTTCTCGACAGCATTGTCAATTTGTTTACGTTGTCGTCGCATGTCCCGCGAAGCCCAGTCAAGCTGACGTAAGCTGTCCAAAATAGCTCCCTGAATGCGATACTTGGCATAAAAACCAAAAGGTACTTTTTTGCCTTGATCGTATTTTTGAGTAGCATCCAAAAGACCCATAATACCCTCTCCAATTAAATCATCCAGATTAACATTCACGGGTAGGTTATCATGGATACGAATTGCAATAGCTTTTACTAAAGGAAGATACTGCAGCACCAACCTATTTCTTTCTGTGTAGTCTGACCTAGCTTCTTTTCCCTCGACAGTAATTGGTTTTTCTTCTACTTGGGACTTACGATCAGATCCTATTTTTTCTATCATAAATGATTTGTTAAATAATTATTTTAAGACTTTTATTGTAACAAAAATTAATAAAAAAGACTAGTATTCATTTCTTTGCCAAACTATCTATGTGTTTATTTGCCTTTTTGTCTTCAATATGCAATGATTAGATCATGAGTTTAGTAATTCAAATTCTGCCGTACGCGCAGATTATTCTTTCAGTAATATTAGTTTTGTCAATTATGCTTCAGCAGTCTAGCGCAGGAGTGGGGGGGGCCTTGGGTGGAGGTGAGGGTGGAAGTTTTCACCACACTCGCCGAGGTTTTGAGAAGTTTCTTTTTTTCTTGTCTCTTGTTTGTGGAATTCTTTTTGCTGTATTTGCATTTCTGTCTATCATAATAAAAGCGAATAGCTAAAAGCTTTGTCTAAAAATTCTTCTATGAGAAATTTTTATCGTCGTATACGCCAGTTAAAAATCATCAACAAACTACCGGGAAAATTGGCAATCAATTCGGTTCTTTCTTCTTTCTCAAGAAGAGAGCGTATTGTTTTCTTTGGATTAGTGGTGGTGTTATTATTAAGCACAATATTAATATTAGAAAGTATTAATAAGTCTTTCATGGTAGAAGTACCGCTACGCGGAGGATCTACGTCACTCGGCATCATCGGTACTCCGCGTTTTATAAACCCGATATTGGCAAATTCTCTCGCCGATGAGAGCCTCACTGCACTCATTTATTCTGGCCTTATGAGGAGAAGCCCTGATGGAACCCTAATACCGGATTTAGCAGAAAAATATGAAATGTCAGAAAACGGTTTAATCTATACTTTCACTTTAAAAGACAATCTGTACTTTCAGGATGAGAAAATAGTTACCGTGGATGATGTTATTTTTACAATCAGTAAAATTAAGGATTCAATCGTAAAAAGTTCACATAAAGCAAATTGGGATGGCGTAAGTGTTGAAAAGGTGGATGAGAAAACTGTCAGATTTACCTTGAAACAGCCTTATGCATCATTTTTAGAAAACACGACACTTGGCATTATAGAGAGAGCCCTATGGGACAATTCCCCCATAGAATTAAACACCGCAAATACGAGCCCCATAGGGTCAGGACCTTATATGATAAATACAGTAAATAAAAAATCATCTGGAATTATTGACCATTACGAATTAGTACCCTTTAAAAAATTCATATTGGGTAAACCATATATTAAAAATATCAGTTTATATTTTTATTCAAATGAAAATGACCTTATAAACGCATTACTTGAAAAAAAAGTTGATCAGATAAGCTCTATTACTCCTCAAAATGCGGAAATCCTAAGGGAAAAAAATTACCAGGTGGAGTCCTCAGTCCTCCCGAGAGTGTTTGGACTTTTTTTCAACCAAAATCAAAATCAGCTTTTTGTTGATAAAACAATCATTAGAGCTATCAATCAAGCTATAGATAAAGACAGAATTGTTAAAGATGTGCTTTTTGGATATGGGGTCGTAATTGATAGCCCGATACCGTCAAATGTAGTTACTTATCAAAAATTAACAGAGAGCAAAATATTAGGGCGTGAAGAAATCCTGCGAAAGGTGCAAAATGATTTATCTAAAGCTGGTTGGGAAAGGGGGGTGGATGGATTTTTAGAAAAAACAGTACCGGAGAAAAAATCCGTTAAGGGCGGGAAAAAAATCACCACAAAGCTAGAATTTTCCATCTCAACGGGTAATGTAGCAGAACTGGCAAAAATTGCCGAACTTATAAAACAGGATTTAGCTTCTGTCGGTATAAAAGTTGAGGTGAAAACTTTTGAAATCGGTAATTTAAATCAAAATGTGATCCGTCCACGCAAATATGATACCCTCTTGTTCGGAGAAATTATAAATAATCAATCTGATCTCTTTGCCTTTTGGCATTCTTCGCAGAGAAAAGATCCCGGCCTCAATGTCGCCATGTATACTAATGCAAAAGTAGACAAAATTTTAGAAGATGCATTTATCACGATTGACGACACAACTAGAATAAAAAAATATGCTCAATTTGAAGATGAAATCAGGAAAGATATGCCAGCAATTTTTCTGTATAGTCCTAATTTTATATATGTAGTACCTAGCAATCTAAAGCAATCCTCAACAGATCGCATTGTTTCACCTTCGGATCGTTATCTAAATGCATATTCATGGTACACTACAACAGAAAATGTTTGGAGGCTATTTTCTAAATAATTAAAAACAATAGATCGTGTAATGGCGATCCGCCATTACACGGAAATAAAAAATGATAAAAAAGCAAAGACTGTCCTTCAGCGCAGTAAGCGTTGATGATAGAAAAATAGAAAATAAAATTCTCCTGGGCCGTAGGCCCTCGGGTGAGGCAGATAGGAAAAGATCGATGAAAAATTCTACCTATCAATATAGAAAGAAAAGATATGGGCCAGCTCCTAGGTCTCGTTCCTTTAGCCCTAAAAACCAATACAAAAAAAGTGGTAGTGGAAAAATTCCCCCGCCAGAGAAAGGGGTGATACGCATTATCCCGCTTGGAGGAGTAGAAGAAATTGGCAAGAATATGACAGCGATAGAAATCGGTGAAGATATTATTGTTATTGATGCTGGCATGCATTTTTCCAACGAAGCTACACCTGGAGTTGATTATGTTATTCCCAATACAACTTATCTAGAAGAACGCAAAGACAAAATACGCGCGCTTATCATAACGCACGGGCATTTGGACCACATTGGAGGCGTGCCACTGGTACTTTCACGTATCGGCAACCCGCCAGTATATTCCAGAAACCTCTCTATCTTAATGATGAGAAAACGTCAAGCAGAATTTCCGCACTTACCGCCAACAAAAGAAAATATTGTTGAAAAAGACGAGACTATAACCTGCGGAAAAATAAAAATAAGATTTTTCGGTGTTACTCACACCATCCCCGACTCAATGGGTATCATTATAGAAACAGAACATGGGTGGATCGTAACTCCGGGAGACTATAAACTCGATCAAGTGGACGGAATCGTGTCTAAAGAGGAAGAAAAAGAATATTCTATCTTCGATCGTGCGAAGGTTCTTCTCCTTTTAACTGATTCCACTAATATTGAAAACGAGGGCTTTTCTCTGCCTGAAATAAAAGTACACCAAGGACTGGAGAATTTAATAAGAAAAGTAAGTGGTCGAATAATTATTGCTGCTTTCGCGTCGCATATTACTCGATTGGCTTATGTAGTAAAATTTGCTGAATCAATGGGTAAAAAAATAGTATTAGATGGACGTTCCATGAAAACTAACATAGAAGTGGCAATAGAAGCAGGATTATTTCAACCCCAAAAAGGTACGATAATACCAATAGAAGAAATAAATAATTATCCGTCCAATAAAATTGTAATTCTAATGACCGGGGCTCAAGGTGAAGAATTCGCATCGCTTAACCGCGCTGCCAATAAAACTCATACAAAATTTTCACTTCACAAGGGGGACACGATAATACTCTCGGCTTCCATCGTTCCAGGAAATGAACGAGCAGTAGAAAAAATGAAAGACGGACTGACCAGGCAAGGTGTACGCATCATAAGTTACCGCACGGCTGGCGAAGACTTTGTTCATGCGACAGGACACGGCAATCAGGAAGACGTGAAATGGCTTCACCGAAAAACGCATCCGAAATTCTTCATCCCAATTCATGGCAACCATTACCGTCTAGTACTTCATAAAGAGCTCGCTATGGAACTTGGCATGTCGGAAGAGAATATTGTTGTTCCAGATAATGGTTCAATAATCGAAATATCAACTGATGGGCAAAAGATATTAATGCGCAAAGAAAAAGCACCATCAGGACTTATGATGGTGGACGGTGCTTCTGTCGGAGACGCTCAAGATGTCGTCATCCGCGATCGAGTTATGCTAGCGCAAGATGGAATGTTTGTCGTTATAGCGCTTCTTGATCAAAAAACCGGAAAATTAAAGAAATCTCCGGACTTGATCTCACGCGGATTCGTATATCTTAAAGAAAACCAAGAACTTCTGCGTCAGGTAAGAATCATGATTAAAAAAGGAGTGGAAGATATGGCAGTGAAAAATCTTGTCCGTTCGGCAGACGGGAGTCCGACAGACTTTGACTATATGAAAAAAGAATTAGGGGAAAGCATTTCAAAATTTTTATACCAGAAAACTGAAAAAAGACCTCTGGTAATACCAGTAATATTGAGTGTGTAAATGAAATTTAATGAGTAATACGAATATAAATTTCTTTACCCTGTTAAATGCCCTTTGGGCAAATTTTGCAAGGCAAAATTTATTTAACAGGGTGTCGATTTATATAGTCGCCCTGCTCCTTATAAATCAGCCATGAAACATAACCGAAAAATAATATATCTGGCAGGCTTTTTATTTTCAATACCGGTAGCTTTAACTGCTTATATCAATTCAAGTTTTCTTGAAAATTACATAAATGCATACTATGTGGGTATTCTTTATGTCATTGCTTCAATGACTACTATTTTTGGACTGCTTGGGATGCCCCAGGTCTTAACAAAAATAGGCAATCGTTCAGTTATTTTTCTTTTTAGTCTAATACTTTTTTGCTCGCTTGTAATTCTAGCATTCGGGAATAAAAATTCTATTGTCATTCCCGCTTTTATTTTATACTTCATTTCACTAAATTTTATTGTTGCGTCATTGGATATTTTTATTGAAGATTTTTCAAAAAATTCTAAAATAGGTGGAATACGCGGAATATATTTATCTATTACCAGTCTCGCCTGGGTTGTTGCTCAACTGATTTCCGGATCAATTATAACCAAAGGTTCGTTTCAGGGCATTTATCTTTTATCTGCTTTATTCATGGTCTTAGTATATATTCTTTTTGTTTTATTCTTGCGTGATTTCAAAGACCCAGAATATAAAAGGGTTTCCATCTCTAGAACGATTAAATTATTCATCCGAAATAAACACATCTCGAAAATTTATCTGATTAATTTAATTTTGAAATTTTTCTATGCTTGGATGATTATTTATACACCGATATATTTACATGAATATATGGGCTTTACTTGGGACAAAATCGGAATAATCTTTAGCATTATGCTCATACCCTTTGTTGTTTTAGACTTCCCCCTCGGTAAATTGTCTGATAAAATTGGTGAGAAAAAAATGCTCATTGTTGGATTTTTTATAATCAGTATCTCTACTTTAGTAATCCCTCTAATAAAAACGCAAACTTTCTTTCTCTGGACTCTCGTTCTTTTGTTCACTCGCGTTGGAGCAGCCATCATCGACACCATGAGCGAAAGTTATTTTTTCAAAGTTGTAACCGAAGAAAATGCGGATATAATCAGTTTCTTCCGCAACACCTTTCCTCTTTCTTTCATCATCGGTCCCGCTCTTGCTATTCCTGTTCTTTTATTAGTTCCGTCGTTTGAATATCTTTTTTTTGTTTTGGGAGTAATTATGCTATGCGGTTTTTTAGTCACACTGCGACTTCGGGATGTGAAGTAATTTAACTATCTTTCGCTGCTTCTAACGTGACAGAAACATTTTTCTCAACGCCTTTGGAGATAATTTTTAGATTTATTACTTGGCCGATTTTTTTCTGACGAATAACCGAAGCAAGACTTGTCTCGTCGTTTAGCTTAACGCCATCAACTTCCAAAATTATATCATTCTCCACAATTCCAGCTTTATCGGCCGGACTGCCCGGCATAACGGCAAGCTCGTTTGTATTCGCTCCAGGTTTTACTAGAACTCCATAATCAACAGTTAAATTATTTTTTTCTTTCATTTGCGTATTGATGGCAACATAGCGCACACCCATATATGGCCGCACGATTTTTCCAATGGACTTTACCGATTCAATCGCGCTTTTGACACTATTAATAGGAAGCGCAAATCCTATATTTTGAGAGCCTTGCGCAATAGCTACGTTAACGCCAATTACGCGCCCTGAAAGGTCCAAAAGCGGTCCACCTGAATTTCCAGGGTTAATTGCCGCATCTGTCTGAATGACATGGTCAAGAATCTCTGTATTTCCGGAAGGATTCCCTGCAGTTACTGAACGGGCAAGCCCAGAAATCACCCCTACGGATACAGTATTCCTGAACTCAGCTAGAGCATTGCCTATGGCAATAACACTTTGTCCTACTTGTAACGAATCTGAGTTACCTAGAGTAAGATATGGGAAAGTTCCCTTAATTTTTATAAGGGCAACATCCAAAACTGGGTCACGAGCTACAACTTGAGCTAAATGTTTCTTACCATCATTAGTAAAAACAGTATATTCAACATTTGTCTGCAGAACAACATGCTTGTTGGTGAGGATCAGGCCATCGCTTGAGACAAAAAATCCCGAGCCTCCGCCAATTTCTTTTTTTTCTGTACCATTCTGACGATATTGGGGAATGTTAAAAGAAAAACCAGGAAATAAATCTCCGAATGGATTTGTTTGTTGATTCGGATCAATATAAGTTTCATATTTTGGAACTTCTTTGGAAATAATTATAGACACAACAGCCGGATTAGTTTTTTTCACTGCACCTATTACTAAATTATCTTGTGAAAAAATTGATTGTCTTTCAATAATTTTTTCTGTAGTAATTTTTGTATCTTCTTTTCCTATCTCATTTCGTGCTTGCGTATCTTGCAAATATTCTCTGGCAAAATATCCGAAGAGTTGGGCGCGAAAATTCCAAGCTAAAGAAAAAACTACTAGAAAGAAAATTAGCAGAGACGACAAAAGCAAAAAATAAAGGTGTAAGAAATCTTTATTCTTGGAAACTTTTTTAATGAATTTTATAATATCTATTTCCCACATGTTATTTTAAAATTAACCAAAAATGTTAATAATAATTAATTATATTTATCTTTTTATTTTTTGCAAGTGATTTTTATAAATTTTTTCTTTATAGGGCTTGAGACGTATTACTTTTACTATTATGCCTTTATTTTTTAAGTCTTTTTTAAGATTTTTAACATAGGCTTTTTGGTCATATCCTAAGGCAATAATACGGGGGTGCTCTTTCGCGATGTGTGGAATATGATTTTTAATTCCAGAGAGAACTACTTTGTTAACTAATTTGCATTTTTGAACTAAAATTATTCTTTTTTTCTCATTTTTACCCGGATATTTTCCTTTTATTTTAAAAACATTCAAATCCCGCGCAACAGAAACAATTAAAAAAGATTTGTGGGCTAATTTTTTTGCTTGCTTAAAAAAATCAAGATGGCCATCATGTAAACCATCGAAGGTTCCGAAGACCATAATTCTCGTTTGTCTTTTTTTTTCTAACATACATACATTATATCAAACTTCTAAAGGATTTTTTAGTACCAGTATTGACGAGTTGGTAATGTTTTTCTATTGTGATAATTTTTTAGATATTAACTTGCCAAGCACGTTGCTCAAAGATTATAATGTATGCCTATGACACTAACAATTACAAAAAGAGACGGCACAAAGGTCCCCTTCAACGCCGATAGAATCAATAAATCAATCGAGAGAGCATGCTATGGTTTAAAAGATCCGATAAGTAAAGTCATCCAGATAGCCACCGAAACACAGCTGACTCTCTATGACGGCATTACTACTGAAGAAATGGATGCTGCAACCATAAATGCGGCTCTACAAAATGCCCAGTACAGCGGAGAATTTGATAAAATAGCCACTCGTTTGCTTCTAAAGGATATATATAAGAAAGTTATAGGTGATTACGACCACGAAGAAACCAAATCAATATCTCCGCTTGAATTTACGCAACTCCACAGTGCACATTTCAAAGAATACATTTTGAATGCAGTTAATAAAGACCTACTGGACAAAAGAATGGCGATGACTTTCAACCTGGATGAATTGGCTTCCTGTTTAAAAATAGAAAACGATGAACTCTATAAATACTCTGGCCTTTCTACAATGCAGAATCGTTATTTAATGAAAAATGAAAAGCAAGCACCGCTTGAAACACCTCAATATTTTTGGATGCGAGTTGCCATGGGTATGTCTTTAAATGAAGAAGAGCCAACAGTTTGGGCAAAAAAGTTTTACGAGAAAATGTCCAAGCTAGAATATCTTTCAGCTGGAAGTTCTAACATCGGAGCAGGTACACCTCATCCAAAACTCTCAAACTGCTTTCTGATGGAAATGCATGACGACATGGAACACATCGGTAAAACTATTTCTGATGTATTGGTACTTTCAAAAGCGACCGGTGGTATTGGACTTTCCGTCACCAAACTTCGCGCAGAAGGATCGCATTTAAAATCAAGCAATACAAAATCATCTGGCCCAATCCCATTTATGCATATAGCGGACTCTGCTGTGCGAGCAGTACAAAGGGGTGGAAAAAAATTGGGTGCGCTTTGTTTTTATATGGAAAATTGGCATTTAAACTTTCAAGATTTCCTAGATTTGAAGCAAAACAATGGGGATGATTATAGAAGAACTCGCACCGCAAACACCGCAGTGTTCATCTCAGATGAATTTATGAAAAGAGTGATAGGAAATTATGAATGGTATTTGTTTGATCCGAATGAGGTAAAAGATCTGAACGAGCTTGTGGGTAAAGAATTTTCCATTAGATATAACGAATATGTGGCATTAGCTAAACAAGGAAAAATAAAGATGTATAATATAATCCCCGCCCGCCAGCAGTACAAGAATATATTAATTTCCCTAGAGACAACCTCACATCCTTGGCTTACTTGGAAAGATGCAATAAATGTACGCGCATTAAACAACAACACTGGCACCATTCATTGTTCCAATCTCTGCACTGAAGTTACCTTGCCGACAGATAGAAATAATGTAGCAGTTTGTAATTTAATTTCAATTAATTTAGCGCGACATTTAGTACGGGGACAAGTGGATTGGCATCGATTGGAAGAATCCGTTCGTTTGGCTACTCGCCAACTTGATAACTTAGTTGACATAAATGAACTTCCGATACCAGAGGCAAGACGTGCTGATAATGAGAATAGAGCTGTGGGTTTGGGATTAATGGGTTTCGCTGATTCAATTGAACAACTTGGCTACTCCTATGAAGATACTGAAGCGGCAGACTTCGCTGATCAAGTTTTTGAATTTATTTCTTACATGTCCATTGATGAATCGGCGAATTTAGCTGAGGAAAGAGGATCTTATAAAAATTTCAAAGGTTCCGGTTGGTCAAAAGGTGAAGTTCCGATTGATACTCTTAAAAAATTAGAAGATGATCGGGGTCGTGAATTGACCGTGAAAAAAGAGTATCCAAGACTTCTACCAGCCTTGGATTGGAAAACTCTACGCATTAAAGTAAAAAAGGGAATGCGCAATGCAACATTATTAGCAATTGCGCCGAATGCCAACATTGGACTCGTAGCAGGCACTTCTCCTGGAATTGATCCGAGGTTTACTCAAATGTTTTCTAGAAATAAAATATCTGGCAAGTACCTTGAAGTGAATGAAAACTTAATGCAGGCCTTAGAAAATGAAAACCTCTGGGATAAAACACGCGAAGCTATTTTGGAGAATCATGGTGACATTGAATCCATAGTAGAGATTCCAGACCATATCAAAAAAATTTACAAAACATCATTTTCTGTTTCTCCTTATGCATATATAGAGGTAGCCGCTCGAGCTCAAAAGTGGGTTGACATGGGAATATCTCGTAATATGTATTTGGAAGTTCGAGACATAAATGAAATTATGAATATCTACACCACGGCTTGGGACAAAGGACTCAAAACAACTTATTATCTGCATATGAAGCCACGCCATTCAGCTGAGCAATCCACCACTGCCGTCAATAAGGCACAAGTCTTGGGGAAAAGGGGTTTTGCAGTACTTCGAGACAAAGAAACACAGAAAGTTATCCAAAAAGAAGTACTAGAGACACCAACAGAAATAATCATACCAGCACCATCCCCAATCCAAATGAAAGAACCAGTACCCGTAGTTAAAACTCCCGAGATAGAAATAGTTGAAGACCCCCAAGAAAAATTCTTGTGCGAGAGCTGCCAATAAATATATGATTTTAGGGAAAGCATCACCAACAGATATGAACCTGCACCCCATGCATTATAAATGGGCATACGATCTTTACAATCAGGCAGTTAGGAATAGTTGGTTCCCGCACGAGATACCGCTCGGTGAAGATTTGGCTGACTGGAAATCTATGACTGATGATGAACGCCACGCAGTAGAATTTTTAATGGCGTTTTTTAATCCAACTGAACTCATAGTGAATAGATCGCTTGCTTTAGGAATATATCCATACTTAAAATCCCCCGAATGTCATCTATACATAGCAAAGCAAATGTTTGAAGAGGCGAATCACTGCGTTGCTTTTGAATACGTGCTCGAAACATTTCCACTTGATCGAGATCGTGTTTATGGTGTTCACCTTGAAATTGACTCAATAGTGAAGAAAGAAAATTTTGTAAATAAATACCTTATCCGAATGACTGAAGATACCCTTGATATTGAAACAGCGGAGGGTAAAAAAGATTTCTTGCGTAATTTGGTGGCAACCAATATCGTAATGGAAGGAATTTGGTTTTATTCCGGCTTTATGGTGGCATTATCTTTCCGTCAAAGAAATCAGCTACGTAATCTAGGGTCAATGATCAACTGGGTTCTGCGCGATGAATCTTTGCATTTAAAATTCGGCATTCAACTTATTCATACTGTTCTCGAAGAAAACGGGGAACTCTTGACTGAAGAATTTGCTGATGAAATTAGAAATATAATAATTGAGGGAGTAAATCTCGAAACAAGCTATAATAAAGATATGTTCCCGAAAGGGATCCTAGGACTCAATGCGGATTATGTAAATCAATATGTGCAATATGTAGCAGACAGAAGGCTCGAAGAACTGGGTCTTAAATCTCATTTCAATGTCACCAATCCCGCCAAGTGGATGTCTACCGCTACAGACGTATTTGAATTGGTAAACTTTTTTGAACAACAAAACACTTCATATGAAGTCGACGCTCATGGACACAAAGAGGAAAATAAAAAGAAAGAGAACTAGTTTTTGTATTCTACAATTTCTCCTGCCCTAATTTCTATTTTATCTGCTTTTCTTAATTTTTTAATACGCATTTTGGGTAAAATATTATAGTGTTTTATTTCATCTAATTTTTTATCTATATACCAAAGATCACCCTTTTGAACTATCCAATTTTTCCCAAGAGTATTTAAATTAAGTGGCCTGGAATATTGTCTTAAAGTCTTTTCTCCATCATTCAAAAAGTATTCATGGAAATAAGACAATACGAGTTCGCGAATATTTTTATAAATGGCATCTCTATATCTGAGTACCGTGTGATTAGTTTTAGACAGTGCACCCCAGAGACCATTTATCTTAAATGGGGCTAGGACATGGTCATAGTCTTCTTTTGTGGTCTTTAAATGAAGCACGAGTGGCGGAAAACCACAAAGAGATAGAATATAGGCGCCAAGCAATGCTCCCTCAAAACAATGTGCCCTTCGTGTTTTGAGGGTCAAAATAGGAGATTTTAACCTCTCTCCCCTTTCCTCAAAATTAAAAGGAATTTTATTCAAAAAATCCTGCACCTTTGCTGGAGTGTTTAATTTCTGCAGTAATATTATTTCTTTTTTAGAAAATGATAAAATATCATGAGACATAATTTTTATAATTTATTATTTAAATTTATCTCCACTTATTTTTATATTTATCAACTTTATTGGCAGGAAAATCTGACGGAATAAAATCTTCGGCAGAAGAATGTTCTACCTGAGTTGTCTCCGGTCTAATAAAATAAATTCTCCTGTTTTCATTATCATAACCAACGGTATCTCTTAACATAGAAATCTTTGGACCATTTATTACCATAGGTTCAAATCCAAGATTTTCTTGTACTTCTTTCCCAAGTAATTTAATTGAATCTATATACACATTTTCTATACTAATATCATTAACTTCACCTCCGACAATAACAGCATCAATTGTGCCGTTTTTACATCTTTTTTTCATATCATTAAGTCGCTGTTTTAAATCACTCATGAATTTATCTCTAAGAGAAGGGACAAGCATATGTGGATCTTGATGAGTTAAGAAGGATATTTTTTGCCCATCTGGGGTAATGCCAGCAACAATCAGCCCAGTGCAACAATAAAACCCTCTTGATAACTTATTGAAAGTGTTTATTGGGGATATAATATATGTCCCAGGTCCAGCACCTAATGATCCTTCATATTCAGTGTGACCACGAAACCAATCTACGTTTTGTACATTGTTTAGTCCAAAATCATCATTAATGTGCGGAGCAGTCTTGAGGGAATTTTCAAAATCTTCCAGTGTACCTATGCAAGCAAAAATAGGATTTACTCCTTTTATTAACTGCTCTTTGGATTTAGAAATAGGGAGTTTTTCTCGCATATATAGATTATATCAAATTACTCAAACTCTGTCGTAGCTGGAGGTTTCGGAGTGAAATCATAAAATACACGAACAATTTTCGGATGTTTGACGAGAGTACTGGTAATTTCTTCGCAAACTTCTGGTGATAGATAAAAACCTTTTACGGTCATGAAATCTACCGTTTCGACAGTACGTACCACTATTGAATACCCATACACTCGCCCATCTCCTTTTACGCCAACAGTATTGACTCCAAGAAGCGCTACGATAGTTTGCGAAATTTTATTATATAATTTATGCTTTTTTAGAATTTTTTTCACTTCATCGTCTGCTTCGCGCACAATTTCCAATAATTCATTACTGACTGGAACCCCTATGATTCGTAAATACAATCCTGGTCCTGGAAAAGGCTGCCTACTAGCCACAAGCTCACCCAAACCAAACAATCGTGCCAAATGCCTAACCTCAAATTTAAAAAGGTCCGACAAGGGCATTATTTCCTTAAGGCCTAAATCTAAATCCACATTATGGTGTGTCTTGATGAGCACTGATTTACCTGTACTGCCAGATTCAATTAAATCTGTAGCGAGCGTACCTTGAATCATATGTGTCGCACCGTACGACTTTGCCACCTTTTTAAAAATTTCTCCATATACAGTACGAAAATGCTTTCTTTTTTTTTCGGCGTCTATGCTCTGGCTGATTTTTTGTATAAATCTATTTTTGTATTGGTCTATTATTTCCAGGTTTATGTGCACGTTTTTCGTCATTTCCTTTATTTTCCTGATTTCGTCTTTTCTCATGCCACCTGTGTCTATAAGAAATGCTTTCAGCTTATCTCCCAAAGCTGGAGCAAGGATAGCAGCAAGCGTCGTGGAATCCACTCCTCCCGAAACACCGATTATCGCCGTGCCATTACCTAATATTTTTTTCGTATTTTCCCTTATTTCCTTTATAACATCTTTTTGAAAAAAATCTTTTTTGCAATTACAAATCTTTTCAGCAAAATTATTCAAAATAATATTTTCATCCTCTGTTTGTTCAACTTCCGGATGAAATTGCACTGCATAAAGTTTTTTAGATAAACATTCTATTGCCTCAATTACCTTACCCTCCTTAGAAGTAGCAGTGACACGAAAACCTATTGGCACCCGCTTGACAGAATCCCCGTGAGAAGACCAAGCATTTATTTTTACTCTTAAGCCCTTAAAAAGGGGGCTTTTATTATTTAAACTAATTTCTACTGGCCCATATGATTTACCATCACGCACTTTATGCACGGAATTATTGTCATTAATGTACGTGAGCCACTGCATGCCATAACAAACACCTAAAATTGGTATCCCAAAATTCATTATCGCTTTTGGAATTATTGGCGCATCGGCGTCATAGACGCTTGCACTCCCGCCGGAGAGAATTATCCCCTTGGGCTTATTTTCCTCTATCCATTTAAGAGATTTTGCGGGCGAGAGAATGATTGAATGAAAACCCAAATAATGCAAAGACCGTCTGATAATTTGAGTATATTGAGAACCCAAATCAATGATCATTATTTGAATTTTTTTAGGTTTATTTTGTTTCATGATTATGTTATTTTATAACATTTTCAACTTCTCTCACCTATCTGCTGTCGCCACATTGCAGAATATAGACCCCTTACGTCAAGCAAAGATTGATGTGACCCAGATTCGACAATTTTTCCTTTTTCTAATACATATATAGTATCTGCATGCATAACGGTAGAAAGACGATGAGCAATGAGTACGGTAACATGGTTTTGTTCACTAAGCTCTCGGATAGTGGAGGTAATTTGCTCTTCGGTCAGAGAATCAAGCGATGAAGTTGCCTCATCAAAAACTAGAAGTTTTGGGTCTCGAAGCAGCGCTCGCGCAATAGACAGGCGTTGCTTCTCTCCTCCTGAAACTTTTACTCCGCCTTCGCCAATCACTGTATCAAGCCCTTCTGTTGCTCTTTGTATTAGGCTATTAGATGCGGACTTTTTAAGCGCTAGTAATATCTGCTCATCTGTGGCTTTGGGATTGGCAAATTTTAAATTATCGCGAATTGTACCGGCAAACAATTGAGTATCTTGCGTTACTAGTCCTATTTGACTGCGGATTTTTTCTAAGTCTGCTTCGGTTATGTTTATATCATTATACAAAACTCTTCCAGTTTTAGGTTTATATAATCCTACTAATAATTTAACTAGCGTAGTTTTACCGCTGCCCGAAGGTCCGACAAAGGCGATAGTCTCTCCGCTCTTCCCGATAAAGCTCATATCATCAAGGGCATTACGATTGGCGGTCGGATGCTGAAAAGAAACAGAATCAAAGGCAATTTTATTAAGACGACCAATGGTTTTAGGATTTTTGGGTACTGGTTCTTTTTCCGTATGTAAAATTTTCCTAAAATTCTCTAAGCTTGCCTCTGCTTCGCGGTAAGAGTTAACTGTATTACCTAATTCTTGAAGCGGGTTAAATAAAAAGAAAGAATAAATCCACAATGAAAAAAATTCACCTAAGGTCACCACGCGGGTAAACACCAAATACATCATGACAAAAAGAATCACAGTGCGTAAAAAATTAATTGCTGTACCCTGTAGAAAACTTAAAGCGCGCAAATATTTAACTTTTTCCAATTCTAATTTTAAAATATCATTGGTGGTATCATTAAGACGTTTGATTTCCGAATCTGAAAGCCCTAAAGATTTGACCAGTTCGATGTTTCGTAAAGACTCCGTTGTGGATCCCGCTAGAGCTGTAGTCTGTGCCACAATTTTTATTTGTACAACCTTAATTTTTTTACTTAAAAAAGCCGAGAGCAATCCCAAAATGGGCACCATTGCCAAATAAACCACCGCAATTACGGAACTTACAGAAAAAGCGTAAATAATTACAAAAACAAAACCAATTAATGTGGTAAAAACAACATTAATTAAAGAGGTGATGAGAACTTGGGTATCCAACCTCACCCGTTGAAGTTTTTCTAAAGTTTCTCCGCTCCTCTGATCTTCAAAAACCTGATAAGGCAATTTTAAACTGTGGGCTAACCCGTCAGTATACATTTTAGCTCCTAATTTTTGGGTAATGGTATTAACATAAAAATCCTGAAAATTTTTAGCAATACGCGAAACTAAGTTAGTACCCATGGATAAGAGAAGCAGTATTGTAACGCCTGTAAAAAATTCAGATTTAGATAATTGCTCAAATTTGGTAGCAAAGTCATCTAAAATAAGCCGAAAAATGTAAGGATCCAGCAAGGAAAAAATTTGATTTATCGCCGCCAAAACCAGAGCCAAAATCAAAAGCCTCCAATACTTCTTTAAGTAATTAAAAAAAATCCGCATGAACTAGTTTAATGTAACACTATTTATTACTATTGAATCAACTGGCCTATCTCCAGGTCCCGTCGGCGTATTTTCTATTTGTGTTACAACATCCTGACCGGCAATAACTCTACCAAATATGGTGTATTTAGGTGGTAAAGGATAGTCCGTAGCCATTATAAAAAACTGACTGCCATTTGTATTAGGACCGCTGTTAGCCATAGCCACTATACCCTTTATATAACCTCCTTGCGAATATAGCGTCGATTGCAGATTTATTTCATCGGCAAATTTATATCCCGGATCGCCAGTGCCCCAAAGATCCGCCTTGGTATCATCCTTTGTTAGAGGATCACCACCTTGAATCATGAAACCTTTTATTACCCGATGAAATTTAATTCCATCGTAAAAATGTTCCCTGGCAAGCTTAGTAAAATTCTCCACCGTCTTAGGAGCTTGATCTTTAAAAAATTCAATAGTGATATCTCCTTTATTTGTATGTAATATTGCATTCATGGTTTTTGCTTGATTATTTGAATTAATAAATATCTCTTCCTTATTTTTGTCGCGTGTAGAAAACCAAATACCCAGAACAATTATAACTACTACAATTAAAATACTTATATATTTATTCATCTTTATAATAACGAACTACTAATAAAAGAGTAACCAGAGCAAAGAAACTCGTAAGCGAAAGCATGGGGATAGAGATGTATCCGCCGAATTCATTTACCAGTTGTTGAGCACAAGAAACTCCAGACGCATCGCAAGGTGCCGAGCTTGGATTGAAATAATACAGATAATTCAAGTAAAGGACGTCGAGAACGCCAATAAAAAGGAGCGGCGCAGAATACCAAAACACATTTTTATCTTTCCGCAACCATGCTACACCGAAAAGAAAAACCTGAGGAAATAAAAATATTCTTTGCACCCAGCAATGAAAACATGGAGCATAATTTAGCACTTCGGAGTAAAAAAGAGAAAACAGCACAGGTATAAATGAAAGAAAAAATCCAAAAATTATAAACTTCTCTTTGATAAAAGAAAGATACTTGTTCTCTTTTGGACCCCAAAAAAGCAAAAACAGAGTTGAAATAGAAAAAATCTGTAAAGCTACAGCACCAATTCCTAAAAATAAATTAAAGTAATGCACAGAGTTTGACATAGATTATTTGGGTAACTCGCAAGCAGTCTTCTCAACCAATTGAGCAAGAGATATTTCTCCATCTAAGCGAGTTCCATCGGCAAATTCCCATGTCGGATAACCAGTAATTTTTTTATCTATGCAAATTTTTGTCTGAGCACCACCATCAGCGGTAGAGCATTCCACATAAGGTAGAAACTTAGCTGATGAACCGAAGATTTTTTTCTGCGCTTGGCAGTGCGGACACCAAAAAGCCCCATAAAAAGTAGCGCCCTTGTCTTTGAGACATGTTACGAATTCGTCATACTTACCAGGACCCGTAGACTCCTCACTCCCCGACCTGACTAGAATAGTGCTTATTACCCCTAAAATCAAAAGACCGATTATGAGAAAGAAAATTTTCACGTTCGTCATGATGATATTCTATCAATTTTTTTAAAATAGGGCAAGTCGGTACATGTTGAATATCATTCCGCATAATAATACGCCAGTATTCTATAATTATACCTGTCAATGGCAGAAAATATCTACACAAAATAAGGCAAAAAAACAATAGACCCGATGATGAAGGCCACGAATACGGACAATAACACAGCTGCGGCAGCCACATCTTTTGTGTCCCGAGCATAAGGATGGTACTGGGGAGAAGTTAGGTCTATGTCTATCTCAATGGCTGTGTTAAATACTTCGGCAACTATCACAAAGCCTATACAGAAAATAATGGCAATCCATTCAAAACTTAAAATACTAAAGTAAAACCCCAAAGCTATTGCCCCCAAAGCCCCGACTAGGTGTATCACTAAATATCTAGTTGTCGCACCAAAGACGTAAAGACCTCTAAATGCATTCAAGAATTTTTGACTAGCCTTTACTTCACGCCAAGCTTTTTTCTCTTTCAAAGACTCCATTTTTTACTTTATAATTTAATAAATTTTCTACTTTTAGTATTCCTTTCATTCTTCTATAAACCCAGTGTTTATTTATATGGCGCATCGTCTGGTCCATAATACTCACGATCTGCAGCAAGAAAAGTCTCTTGTTCTGGTGTAAGAGTGCCGTGATTCTCTCGCGTTTCCCTAATGCTCCTTAACAACTCTACTCTTTCTTCGAAAGAATACTTCATATAAGGTTTTGGACCTTGTGAATTCTTTGTAGCTTGGTCAAAATTAAGATTAGGTTTTTTTGATTCTAGCATATCTCTCATTATACCACTAAATAATATAAGGACTATGGTATGTGGATATTATTGATACTGTATATAAATTGGTTGGGGTTGCAGTTTCAACAGGTCAGATGGAGTCATTAGAACAGTACTCTGTTCTAATGTATCATTTTTGTAAAATAATTTAAAGCCAGTGAACTGCACGGGCTCAGGATAAATAAAATTTTTATAAGTGCCAATTTTCTTTGCCGCCCCGCCCCAGCCATCCATATTCATAACTATTTCCACTTCCGGCAACGGTTTAATTTCTTTGTAATTTGTTACCATCTTTTGCGTATAACGATGCACGACAAGAACTTTTGGGGGAAGATTGTTTTCTCTTACAATTTTAGCCAAATAATTCGCCGCAAAATTTATATCCGTGGCATCAAGCGTCCCCACCACCTTTCCTGGCCTAATGCCTGTCTTCATAGAAAATTCAGGATCAACACCTAAATGCACATTGGGCAATTTGAAATATTTTTCAAAAAAAGGAACTTCCGTTTGTAAATCAGAAAATCCAACCTGAATGTCTAAGAAAACCAGCGCGTTTATTTTGAGAGCCATCGCTAGTACTTTGTCTATTTCAGAATCCGGCATGCGAAAACGATATTTGCCATCTTTCCCTGGAGAGCCTTGCGCTACGACGGCAACGTAATGTAATGCTGGGATAACGAGAGTATTGGGGTCTGCCTCTGTCCACTTCTTTACTTCAATATCTAATTTGGCCAACATTTCATCTGGAGGATATTCACCAAGAACTCCCATCTTTTTTGAATACAAATTGCCATAATAGGCAACAATGCGACTAAATGGCAAAATTGCGCCAGCACTTGGATAGACAGTTTTTATAGGCCAGATATTGGGTGAAGCTGGTTTCTGTTCTATTGTCACGGTTGTTTCTTTTCCAGTTTTTAGATCTTTTACTATTTTAGTAGTTGGCTTTTGAGGTAATGGATTGTTGGCTAATTCATTTATTTTTTTATCATACGCCACAGTATCGAGCAATGGAAGAGTGAGTTTTGGTATTTTTTTTATGGGTTTAACTATTTCATCACTTTTGACATAAAATGTTTCATTGCTAAAAAATTCCGAAAATAAAAAAGCAAATAATAAAGTGGTTAAAATCAAAAAAAGCCAAGTTAATTTTTTTTTCATTGCTGCGGGTCAGGGACTCGAACCCCAATACCATCCTCCAGAGGGATGTGTCCTACCATTAGACGAACCCGCAAAGACTCATCCAATTACGATAATACAAAAAAAAAATTTAATCAAATATTCTATAGATTTATTTCTTTTTTTTCTTCACGCACGCCTTTATAAAAGCGGTAAAAAGTGGATGGGGTCTTAATGGATGAGCCAGAAATTCTGGATGGAATTGCGTACCTAGGAAAAAGGGATGTTTACCCTGACCGTTTCCTTGGGGTAGTTCAGCAATTTCCATCAAATGCCCATCAGGCGATCGGCCTGAAAAAACCAAGCCTTTCGCTTCTAGGTCACCAACAAATGCCGGACTCACTTCATAACGATGCCTATGTCGTTCTATTATTTCTTTTTTGCCATAGCTTAATTTTGCTAAAGTCTTGTCGCGCAGAATTGCTTTGTAAGCCCCCAAGCGCATCGACCCGCCGTATAAATTATTTTTCAAATGCTCCTTTTGGGATTCCATAACATCTATAACCATATTTTTTGAATCTGGATTTACTTCTCTCGTATTGGCATCTTTAAGCCCTAAAACATTCCGCGCATATTC
>MFUJ01000014.1 GCA_001785675.1 Candidatus Nomurabacteria bacterium RIFCSPHIGHO2_12_FULL_37_29
TTCGGATTGGAGTCTGCAACTCGACTCCATGAAGCTGGAATTGCTAGTAATCGCAGGTCAGCTAAACTGCGGTGAATACGTTCTCAAGTCTTGTACTCAGAATTAAATGCGCTTGGCAGTTTGTCAAGGTCTAGTTGGTTAAAATCCAACCTCGAAAGAGTAGCGAAAGGGTAAGTCCAGAGCCGTGAGGCGTGGACTGAAGGATCCTAGTAGCAAAAAGCAGCCTTATCAAAAAAGGGCGATGCGACCCATATGGTGAGTAATGGGGAAGTATCAATCAAAAGCCCGATTAGGATGCAAGGAAAAGAATGACAAATGACCCAAGGAGATCTTTTGTGTTAATGGAAACTTATGCACAGAAGAAGTCAGCTGTGTCGTAGTACTATGCGTCAAGTCATGATATGATTAACGCATGGGAAGGACTAAGCCAAGAGTTTCGAATGAGTATATTGTTGGATTAACAGATGGAGAAGGTTGTTTCTACGTAAATGTAGGAGAGTCTTCTCGCTATAGAAGTGGAACAAGAATTCAATTACATTTTCACATCAAAATGCAAGAGAAGGATAAAAAACTTCTAGAGAAAGTTAAGAATACTATAGGGTGCGGAGCTGTATATTTTCAAAAAGAGCAGAGAGCTAATCATGCTCAATGTTATCGGTATACAGTAAGTGCTCAATCAGATATTCTTAATATAATTATTCCGTTTTTTAAACAATATCCTCTACAAAGTTATTCTAAGGATTATAGTTTTCGTGTCTTTTGTAAAATAGCCGAGCTTGTTAAAAGTAAAGCCCATCTTTCAAAAGCAGGAATAAGTAAGATTAGAGTACTCAAATCGAAAATGAATCAAAAAACTCTTGGACTCGCGTAGTGCGGGAAATCCGCTCGCTACGTGGGGACCGGCAATGTTCTAAAAAGCCGAATCCGCCCGTCAAGTCAAGGGAGCCGGGAGTACCCGAAGTCTCCACATAAGTGGGGCCTAAGGTAAGCTCGGTGACAGGGACTAAGTCGTAACAAGGCACGGCTAGCGGAAGCTGGTCGTGGAATAATTCAATTTGAAAAATGTCCCAGACTTTAGAATTTATTCTAAAAGTCTGAGTGTCAGACCCGTTCTGACCGGATTTATTGAGTCGGTATTGTGTCGCTCAATTGACGACACAATGGACAATAATAGAACGTCCTAAAAACTATTTGACATGAGGCAAAGACCCGAAGTTTAAAAGAACGAAACAAAACAAAGTACAGCAGCCCAAAAAATACCTCGCGCAAGCGGGGTATTTTTTGGGCTACATAGTAATCCATATAGCAACAGTACTCGGACATAAACAAATTATTTGTTTATGTATCTCGCTTATTGCTATAATAGAGTTATGGTAAATAGTTCACACTTAATTGCAAATCAAGAACCGCATAGTGATGGGTGGCATTATTTAGATTCCAGAGACGAAAAACATAAGAAAAATTATATTGAATGGAAATATTTTAATTTTACCCAAAAAGATCTCGCGGGTTATATAATTTACTACGTTATTGATCCGGAGAAAAATACAAAGTTTGGCGGCGGGCGACTGTTGATTCGTATAGTGAAGGACGGAGTTTCCTATGGCCTGATTAAAAAAATTGATATGGAAAAAGTTGAACTCGACCTTCTTTCAGCCAGTATGAGTATGGGGGATGCTGAGATTGTCGAAAAAAGTTCTTACATATACAAAATTAAAGGCAAGGCTAACAACTTAAACTGGAATTTAGATTATCGTCAACGTGCACCCACCATAGAATCTTTTCAAAATTTAAATACTTGTTTAATACGCTGGGAAAAAGTAAATTGGCTCATTAAAATGCCCAGAGCTCAAGTTACAGGTGATATTACTATAGATAAAGAGGTTTTCCATGTTGATGCTTTGGGTTATAGCGATACAAATTGGGGTGAAATGGTGCCATTTTTTACAAAATATGAGTGGGGACAGTATAGTGATGCAAATTTTTCTCTAGTGTTTGGAATGCTGTACCGTTTTTCCAAAATGAAGTCTTCCTATTTTTATCTTGTTTTTGGGGAACATGTAGTTGCATTAGAAAATGCCCTTTGTGAAGTAAAGCGTATTGATTGGATTTTTGACAAAATACTCGGTGTTAAAGTTCCCGGAAAAAACATTTTTAGTGTAAAGAATAAAGAATATGAAATAAAATTTTCAACTAATTTAATTTATCATGATAATCTCGGATTAAAAATTTATCCGTTTCTACCTAAAATTGTTGTTTCGGAACAAATAGTTGAATACGAGGGCTCAGTAACAAAAAACGGTGTAACTTTGCATGAATTCAAAGGCCGAGGATTTAAAGAATGGACAACCAGAACATGGAAAAGTGTTCCTTTATCATTTTAATTTATTCTCATGATTAAAAGAGTTGGGGTGTTACGTGGGGGAACAGGGAAGAATTATGGATTTTCTTTGAAAAAAGGTGGAGATATTATCTCACACATTTTTGATAATTTATCAGATAAATACAAACCCGTCGATATTTTAATTGATAAAGATCATATCTGGCATTGTCATGGAGTACCTATTAGCCCAAGTGACTTAATGCATAAGATTGACATAATTTGGAATGTTTCACATCCAAGTCTTTCAAACATACTGGAAAGTTTATCTATTCCTAATATCGGACATGATTCTTTCTTGGGAACTTTGATAAATAATAGAGATATGCTGAAAAAACATATCAAAACGATTGGAGTAAATATGCCTAGGCATATCGTTCTGCCACTTTATCAAAAGGATTTTGACGGACTGCGTGAAAAATACGCGATAAAAAAAGCAAAAGAGATTTTTGAAAAGTTTGGCTCTCCATGGATCGTGAAATCATTTACGCCAGACTCCAGTATGGGCATACATTTAGCAAAAACATTTGGAGAATTAGTAGGAGCGATAGAAGATGGGGTGAATCACGAAAAAAGTATTTTAGTTGAAGAATTTATTTCGGGCAAAAATGTCTCTATCCATTCCGTTTGTGGCTTCAGAGGGGAAGATGTGTATGTATTTCCAATTTATCCAGATAGGCCGCATTACAACTTACCTATCAACAGAGCCAGCTTTTCTGCAGAAGAAAAAGACAAGTTTATACAAACAGCCAGAGACCTGTACAAACATTTAGGCGCTGAGCATTATTTACAATCCAGTTTTGTTTTACATCCCAAAAGAGGTATTTTTGTCACTGATATATCTTTTTCTCCAGATCTTAAAAAAGACTCGCATTTAAATCAATCGTGTGAGTTCGTGGGTATCAAAATGCATCATATTGTGGAAAATATCTTAGAAAGAGCGTTGTGATATAGACTTGACTCTAACTCATAGTTAATATAAACTTAAATGATAGTTATGAATAATAAAGTTTTACATTTTTCTATAGTTTACCCCGTACCTACTCCTAAATAGTAGCTGGGGTACATTAAATTTCTTATAAATATGTTCAAGCGGCCCCAGTGAAGGGGCTATTTTATTTTAGCTCAATCATGCTGAACATTTAATTTAAGAAATATTATGAAAATTTTATCTGTAGAACATGTATCTGAAATAGTTAAAAAACATGGAGTAGAAAATTACTTAAAAGATTTGATGGGTAGATTAAAAGAAGATTTCAGTCGTTGGGAAACATTTAATAAAATTCCTCGTCCAGCGATGCATGTAGAAGGTGGGGTGCTCGAACTTATGCCTGTATGTGATAACCAGTACTACACTTTTAAGTATGTGAATTGTCATCCTAAAAATCCAGATATCGGACTTATGACAGTAGTAGCGACTGGGCAACTATCAAGAAATGATACTGGTTACCCGATAATGTTTTCGGAGATGACATTGCTCACAGCTCTTCGTACTTCGGCGACTACCGCAATGGTGACGGATTTATTATCGCGCGAAGATAGCCATATCCTCGCCATCATTGGAACTGGTGCACAAAGTGAATTTTTAGTTAAATCTATAAGTTTGGTGCGTGATATCACAGAAATTAGATACTTCGATATCGATTTACTTGCGATGGATAAATTTGAAAAGAATTTATCTAATATTAAATCTAAACTAGTCAGATGTAGGGACACTAAAGAAGCAGTAAAAGGTGCAGACATCATCACCACCTGTACGGCATGCAAAGCGCATGTAGATGTACTGAAAAGTGGTTGGATAAAGCCCGGTGTGCACATCAATGCTCTCGGTGGAGATACGATAGGAAAGACTGAATTAGAATTTACGATTTTGTCGCGTAGTAAAATATTTGTGGAGTATTTCGATCAGTGTATCCTTGAAGGAGAAATACAGCGTTATAGTAAAGAAGAGGGAAGAAAGAAAGTATATGCTGAGCTTCACGAGCTTACGATGGGTAAGAAAATTGGGCGCGAGAATAATGCAGAAATAACTCTTTATGATTCTGTGGGCATCGGACTTGAAGACTATTCAGCCCTTTTATTTACTTATGAGTTAGCGAATCAATATAATTTAGGACAAGAGATTAATTTAACCCCAGTAATAAAGAATCCAAAGAACTTAATTTCAACTTTACTTTAATATTCTGTATTTGTGCTAAAATATATAGGAAATTGTTTTTATCTGTAGCGGGTGGTCGCACTCACATAGGCACATATGTTGGAGTTTCGCCATCACCCGCTTCAAATGAAAATAATTCTTGCCCCGCCATTCGGCGGGGTTTTATTTTTTATTCCGCCGCCGGGATCCTCAATTTTCTGATTTTGCTTTGCAAAAAGAAAATTGGGAGTTATCCACAGTTTTGATAAAAAAGCATTGTGTTATGTTTTGTTATGCGAGATAATTAAGACAGTTCGAAGCAATAAATATTTGGTCGTTTTATTGCAAACTAAAATTAGAAAATTAATTTCGCGCGCGCGACAAATAATATGGCAAAGAAAAAAAAGGCAGCAAAGAAGGGAAAGAAGCGAGCATAGTCTTCGCTAAAGTTTCTTTGAAAAACTTCTGATGAAAGTCGGAAGTTTTTTCGTTTTATGTTAAGATATATTTATGAGTTTATTTAGTAAAATGTTTGGTGACGAGAGTTCCAAATTTCTAAAAGATCATGAGATAATTGTAGTAAAAATTAACGCTTTAGAAGCCGATATTTCAAAGTTGGCAGATGATGATTTTACGAAGAAAACGCAGGAATTTAAGGATAGATTAGCCAGGACAGACGATAAGCGTGAGACGTTGGAAGACATTCTGCCCGAGGCTTTTGCCGTGGTTCGAGAGGCCCAAAGAAGAACTTTGGGAATCAGGCTTTATGATGTGCAACTTGTTGGAGGGATAGCTCTTCATAAAGGAAAAATTTCCGAAATGAAAACAGGTGAAGGTAAAACGAATGTCGCTACATTACCACTTTATTTGAATGCTTTAACTGGCGAAGGCACTCATCTTATTACAGTGAACGATTATCTTGCAAGGAGAGATGCAGTCCTGATGGGTCAGGTTTATAATTTTCTCGGATTAACTACTGGTGTTATTAATTCAAATAATGTTTCTTATGTCTATGATGCGAAACACACAGAAGAAGATCAAGAACGAGATCGAGTCGGCGAATTTAAAATAGTTTATGATTTTTTGAAACCATCTTCTCGCAGGGAAGCTTATGCTGCAGATATTACTTATGGCACAAACCATGAATATGGTTTTGATTATCTGCGAGACAATTTAGCAACCTCTGTGGATAATCTAGTACAAAGAGGTCATAACTACGCAATAGTTGACGAGGTTGATTCTATTTTGATAGATGAAGCTCGCACTCCTTTAATTATCTCATCTGCCTCTGGCGACTCGGAAGATTTTTATATTAAATTTTATCAAATTGCTAAACAATTAAAAAAAGATGTGGATTATGAAGTAGATGAAAAGTTAAAAGCAATAAGTTTAACAGATGCAGGTATAAATAAAACCGAGCAACTTCTCGGAGTGGATAATATTTATACCGAAAAAGGTATTAAGTATGTTCATCACCTAGAAACGGCTGTAAAAGCACAAGCTATCTTTGAAAAAGATAAAGATTATGTTGTAAAGGAAGGAGAAGTGGTAATTGTGGATCCATTCACGGGACGTCTTCAGCCGGGTAGGCGCTGGTCCGAAGGAATTCATCAAGCCATTGAGGCGAAAGAGGGTGTGAAAATTGAAAAAGAAACTCGCTCATCAGGCTCTATCACTTTTCAGAATTATTTTAGATTTTACAAAAAGCTCTCTGGCATGACAGGTACGGCATTAACTTCGGCGGAAGAGTTTCTGAAAGTTTATGGATTAGATGTGATAGTGATTCCGACCAATCGTCCCGTGGTACGTATGGATCACAACGATTTGATTTTTCAAACAGAAAAAGGGAAGTTCCATGCGATTGCAAAAAAAGTTAAAGAATTAAATATGAAAGGTACCCCAGTTTTGATCGGAACTATTTCAATTGAGAAAAACGAGCTTCTCTCTGTTTACCTTAAGCAAGAGGGTGTGGCCCATGTGATTTTAAATGCTAAAAATCACGAAAAAGAAGGCGAGATTATCGCGCAAGCGGGCAAAAGAAATGCAGTAACCATCGCCACCAATATGGCCGGTCGTGGGATAGATATCAAGCTCGGAGGTAACCCTATCGTAGAGAATGAATACGAATTTGTAAAAAGTGTCAGCGGACTTTTTGTTCTTGGAACAGAGCGACATGAGGCGAGGAGAATTGATAATCAGCTCCGAGGCCGTTCTGGCAGACAGGGCGATCCGGGGGAAACACAATTTTATGTTTCTCTCGAAGATGACCTCATGCGTGTCTTTGGTTCGGAAAAAATAAAAAATATGCTGGGGCGTTTTGGGATACCGGAGGATCAACCAATTGAGAATCGTTTCATCGGACGTACGCTTGAAGGAGCGCAGGCAAAAATAGAAGGTTTTCATTTTGATGCTCGAAAACATACTCTTGAATACGACGATGTGATGAATCATCAGCGCAAGGTCGTTTATGAAAGGCGTCAGAAAATGATGCGATCAAAACACGAAGAAATCGAGATTTTACTTCAAAACATTACAGAAGGAAAAGAAGAAGCGGATAAGGTTGTTGAAGAAAAAAGAACAAAATTAGGCGATGAAGTATTTTTTGAGACCGTGCGAAGGATTGCGCTTTATACTACCGACGCTCTTTGGATGGAACACTTAGAGGCAATGGATTATCTCCGTTCTTCAGTAAATTTGCGAGCTTATGGTCAACGCGAACCTATTGTAGAATATAAAAAAGATGGCCTGGCAATGTTCAAAGAAATGGAGGAAGCTTTTAAAGAACAAGTATTCTCTTTAGTTAGTTCTATAAATACAGAGAATGTGAAAAATGTTCCAGAGGAAGATAACTCGCCTAAAGAAGTTTTACTCACGAGCCATAGTGAACCAAAAGAATTTTCCGATACGAAAAGGGAAGTAGGTAGAAACGACCCTTGCCCTTGTGGAGCAATTAATCCCGCCACTGGCGAAGTCTATAAATATAAAAAATGTGGTCTTGTAAACGCTCCGCAACACCGAAAGTCATTAGTAAATTAAAATGGGAAAATCTTTTAAACCCGGTCTATATAAACATTTTAAAGGAGGAACATATCAGGCTTTTTTCCTTGCCAAACATAGTGAAGATAGAGAAAGGGAGTTTGTTGTTTATAAATCTTTAGAACAAGGTTCAATGTGGATTAGACCTCTAGAAATGTTCATGGAAGAA
>MFUJ01000015.1 GCA_001785675.1 Candidatus Nomurabacteria bacterium RIFCSPHIGHO2_12_FULL_37_29
ATAACCCACACCTAGTTTTATTTTTTCCTTTTCTGCTCCACTTGGTTTATAGAAATACGAATTCCCACTTTTCTCTATAATTTTAAATTTCTCTCCTAAGGCCATAATCTCACCTTCTTTAGAAATGCCCTCGTTATAGATAATGTCAAATTCTGTCTGTTTGAATGGAGCTGAGACTTTATTTTTCACTACCTTGACGCGGGTGCGACTACCAACAATTTCTTCTCCCTTTTTTATTTGCGCGATTTTTCTAATATCAAGTCGGACAGAAGTATAGAATTTCAACGCTTTCCCCCCGGGAGTAGTTTCTGGATTACCAAACATTACCCCGATTTGCATGCGGATCTGATTTATGAAAATAACAACAGTTTTAGATCTGGCGACGATGGCTGTAAGCTTGCGAAGTGCTTGCGACATTAGACGCGCCTGTTTGCCGACATGATACGCCCCCATATCACCTTCTATCTCGTCTTTGGGAGTTAAGGCGGCGACTGAGTCAATGACGATTACATCAATTTTCCCTGTTCGCACCAAGCTCTCTACAATTTCCAACGCCTGTTCACCATTGTCTGGTTGAGAAATGAGTAAATTATTTATATTGACTCCAAGTTTCTTAGTATACTCTGGATCCATTGCGTGTTCAGCATCTATATATGCACAAATTCCACCAGTTTTTTGCGCTTCCGCCACGATATGAAGAGAAAGTGTTGTTTTTCCAGAAGATTCAGGTCCGAATATTTCAATAATTCTACCGCGTGGTATCCCGCCTACTCCGAGCGCCATATCCAAGCCAATAGATCCAGTTGATATTACATTAATATCTACCTTTGGTGAATCACCGAATTTCATAATTGACCCTTCACCAAATTTAGTTTGAATTGACTTTAAAGTATCTTCCAGGGCGGACATTCCCACTGTTTTGTCTTCCTTCTTTTCTTTTTTCTTTAACATAAATTTTTTATTTGAGTTGGAAAAATCTTTCTTGGTATTATTTTTAATAGACACGACATAATTTTCTGCTGAAAATTTGCTATGCTCGGCTCGACAGCCTGCGCAATGTCTCTCAAAAACTACACCTGCAACAATTTTCCCAACTCAAATTGCTTCGTAAATTATCTTATAATTTTTTTCATCACTATATCCAAATTTATCTTTGGCTTTAATGTTTATTATATTATACCCCAAAAGAAGGACTATTGTCTCATCAAACCCTCCCCTTTGATCTACTGAAATTTCTCGACCATTTAAAGTCAAGTTTGTGGCGTTTTTTGCATTTCCTGTTACTTTAAGAATACTCTCTCCAACTTTTATACCATCCCCTATACTTACATTTTTTATTTTTACCCCGAAGATTAAATCGTGAGAACGTAAGTATGCATACACAACAATAAAAAGAAAAAAAACAGAAAGACCAGCTATTTGTAAAATTTTCTTTTTATATAACATTCTCTCCATTATCATCATGTATGATTTTTTCCAACACTTCGCGTGGCTTTGCCCCATCTCCCGGACCTATTACCCCCTTCTCTTCTAACTTATCCATCAGTCGTGCCGCGCGCGCGTATCCTAATTTTAGCTTTCTTTGCAAATACGAAGTTGATGCACGTCCTGCTTCTATCACACAAGCACGGGCTTCTTCATATAGTTCATCATCGTCCTCCTCATTTTCCAGCGTACTTTCGAAAATACTTTTGTCGGCTGAAATAGAACCCGTTGTTAATGCTATCTCTTCAGATACTTCATCTTTATATGCGTCGTTAAGATATTTCACAACCTTTTTAACTTCAGATTCTGAAATAAATGCGCTCTGTAAGCGTTCCGGTTGAGCTTCGCCAGAAGAATAGAGCATATCACCAGCACCCAAGAGCTTTTCTGCACCGCCAGTGTCGAGAATCGTGCGTGAATCCACTTGCGAAGATACTTTTAAGGCGACACGAGCCGGGATGTTAGCTTTAATCAAGCCAGTGACAACATTTACCTCTGGACGTTGCGTTGAAAGTATTAAATGTATACCCACGGCTCTAGACATTTGGGCGAGTCTGACAATCGCAGACTCAAGCTCTCTCGGATAAGAACTCATTATGTCTGCCAATTCGTCTATGATAATTATAATGTATGGTAGACGATCTGGTGCACTAGCGCCATCCCGAGCAGTCTCGAGGGACTTTTGACCAGAATTCCAGACATTATTATGATAAGATTCGATGTCACGCACGGATTCTGTTTCCAGTATGTCATAACGGCGATCCATCTCTTTGGCTGCCCATTTCAGAGCGAGGATTGTTTTTTTCGCTTCAGTAATGACTGGAGTTAAGAGATGAGGAATATTTTTATATAAAGTAAGTTCTACCCGCTTTGGATCTATCATTATAAATTTCAAATCATCAGGGCCGTTCCTGTATAGAAGGGAAGCAATCATTGAATGTATAGTTACGGATTTTCCGGAGCCAGTTGTGCCGGCGACGAGACAATGAGGCATCTTGGCAAGATTGCCAAAGACTGCTTTACCGGAAATATTACGTCCCAATGCAATAGTCAGAGGTTTTGAGGAATTTTTAAATTTTTCATCGGAAAGGAGAGTGGCAAGACCTACTATTGATTTTGATTTGTTTGGAATTTCAATACCAACCAAAGATTTGCCCGGGATAGGAGCTTCTATTCTGATCGGATGCGCCGCAAGTGAAAGCGCTAAATCATTCTGTAGTCCCACAATACGTGAGAGCTTCACTCCTTCGGCGGGTTTAAGCGCGTAACGAGTGACGGTCGGTCCGATTGTTATTTCATCCATTTCCACTTCAATACCGAAGTTTAGAAGTGTGCGTTTTATTATATTTGCATTAGCCTTCACGTCGCCAGTATTTGGTTTACCTTGATCTTCTTCCAGTAGCGAAAGTGGGGGAGGAACATAGTTGGAAACTAGCGCACCCTTTCTTTTTTTAATGGGCATATCTTCTTCCTCCCCTTCTTGATGAGAGGTCTTATTTACAGAGGGAGTTTTTTTATTATCTCCAACCTCCTCTTCGTCGAGAGGAGCGGGCATTTCCTCTTCATCATCATCCACATTTGCTTCCAAAACCATTTCTTTTTTCTTAGTTATAAAAATCCAAAGTTTTTCCAAAAATGGTCCAAGGTTGAGCTTTGCATCGAATATTACAAGAATTGAAATTATCAAAATTGCGCCGAGAAAAATAATACTTGCATACACATCAAAAAGAGAAACAAGAGGTGTTGATAAAATTTCTCCCAACAGTCCTCCAGAATAGTTACCTGAGGCAATGTCGATTATTCCCAAACCAGAGAGAAGGAACATTGCTCCACTTGTCACGCTCCTCCATCCGACATCCGGTGTTTCCATTTTCATGAAAGAGGATCCAAGTAAAATAAGCAAAAGTGGTAGCAAGATGTAACCGATACCTAAAAGATAATAAAGTTTTTCATAGATAAATTCGCCCGCGACTCCCGTTATATTAAATGCAGACATTAAAAAAAATAATGCAAGAACAAAAAAAATGATTGCCAATATTCCGTGCTTAGTTTGACTTTTTAATCCTCCCAAAGAAATTTCTTTTTTATTTTGCTTCATAATTTTCTCTGCCCAAGGCCAGCCTCGGGCTGGCACTTTTCGCCATTAAGTGTATTTTAACATAAATTTATTATTTTAGCAGATATATTTTAGAAACTCTTTCTTGAAATCTTTTTCGCCATAACTATTCTCTGGTACGGATTTTTTGAAGCTTAAAAAATCTCATCGAGTCTGAGACTTTCAGAGTCGAATGACCTGAAGTTTTCGCCCCCGTCGGGCTCAAAACCCCTGCGAAGAGTTATAGCTCAACGATTTAAAAGAAACTTGTCGCAGGTGTAGTTTTTGATAGACATTGCGCAGGCTGATTGAGCCGAGCATGATAAAAATCAGCAGATTTTTATGCGTGTCTAGAAAAAACTTACACCAAGAAAGAGTTTTGTAATTTTAAAGCAAGTAAAATTTGCCTTGCATTTTTCCTTGTCCTATATATAATGGACAAATGTTAATCATGAATAAAAGTGTGAATGAAAATCCAAAGGACACTAAAAATGATTCTGGCATAATTATAAAGGACATGCCTACTTCTATTTTGTATTTAAAGACGAACAAGCTTGTTACTGCGCTATATATGGTTACAGATATAATAGACAAAGATGAACCACTTAGAAACAAGTTAAGGACATTAGGCATAGAAATCATATCGGACGTACACTCTGCAACTATAGATGTTTGTAGTAAAATATCTGCGATAATGTCCTTTTTAGATATTGCTTCCGCAATTAGTATTATATCTGAAATGAACTCCAGTATTCTTAGAAAAGAGTTTCTAAAACTATATCAGTCCATAGCAGACTCTACTGATAAAACTGTTATATCAAATAGACCAATAAACTTATCAGAATTTTTTGCAACCTCCCCTCCAGATGTCTTTCCTCTCCCTGGGGGGAAAAAAACTTCTATTGGACATAAACATCCTACCAGAATTGGTGTCCAAAAGGGAGGTACCCTCATGAAAGCTTTGTCCGATAGAATTAATCCAGAAGTAAAATCTAACACGTTAGGTCTTGCATCGCGTGTCCGAGATTTTAATATAGTAAAGAAACAAAGACGTGACGATATAATAAACATTATTAAAACTTATGAAGGAAACGCCACCATAAAGGACATAAGAGAAAAAATAAATAATGAAAACTCTGAGCCACCTATTTTCAGTGAAAAAACCCTGCAAAGAGAATTAATGTCCATGATCAAAGATGATGTTCTTAGTAGGACAGGAACAAAACGCTGGAGTAGATACTTACTAAAGTCTAAATCCTAGAGTATATAATATGTCCTTGCATTTTAATTAAAAGTATGTAAATATGTGGGTGTGGGGCTTATCCTGCATTTGGCATGATACTCAAATTTAACAAGCATTTTTGCTTGCCAGAATTTGGGAGTTATCCACATAATATATTGCTGTATTTTATGCAGTTATATTATAATAAATACTGTGTTTGCAGATTGCGCATTTATGCGTGTTCTGTATTCGCAAAATTTGTATTTATTTTTGCTTTATTATCGTTTGCGATTTCGTCGAAAAAATCTCAAATGATGTTTCAGTGAAAGTAAATGCCCGCCGATGTCCTGAAATTTTTTGAAGGACTCTGGACGGGTAAAAGAAAGGTCATTGAAAACTAAATAGTTTTGTTTTCAATGTAAGTCTATATCTGTTCATTATTTATTGTCTGCTCCATTATTATATTTTATTAGTTATTAGCGGATGAGAAATAATGATAGGAAAAATACGCTTTTAGTTTTGCTCTCTTTTAAAAAAGCGAGCAAGTCGAAACTAAATTAATGGCGTAGAATAGTAGAATTAGAAAAAATTTTACTATGTAAAAAATTAGAAAAAATTTATGAGTAATTTATTAAAATCAAAATTCCTTTTTGGAGTTATGGTTGTCACAGTTATGTTTGCCGGAGTTGCTCTTGTTGCAACTTCAGCTGATGCAGCTATCACCATGACATTAAGACAAGGAATGAGTAACAGCCAAGTTCAAGAACTTCAGCAAAATCTTAATAGTGCTGGGTTCACTGTTTCCTCTTCTGGTGCTGGATCAATGGGTGCTGAAAGCATGTACTTCGGTTCAAAAACCAAAGCCGCTGTTATGGCTTATCAGGCAAGTAAAGGATTAACAGCTGACGGAATTTTTGGTCCTATGTCCCGTGCGGCTTGGACTGGTGGTTCTATGGGCGGTCTCCCAGCAGGCTGTACTTCAACTTCAGGATTCAGTCCTACGACAGGTATGGCATGCAATAGTGGTGGTACCATTGTGCTTCCAGCAGGTTGTTCTTCAACTTCTGGATTCAGTCCCACAACCGGCGCGTCATGCGCGACGGGTGTTGTAAATGCTGGCGGTCCCGTAGTAGCAATGCTTTCGGCAGACACTCCGGCTTCCGGAACTGTTGTTGCGACTCAAGCTACGGCCGACATCGCGCACTTTACCTTTACAGGTAGTGGCACGGTTACAGGTGTTACGTTAAAGCGTCTCGGAATTTCTGGCGATTCAACACTTTCAAATGTTTACCTCTTTGATGGAGCAACACGTTTGACAGATGCAGCTTCAGTCTCAAGCAATGGCGTAATCTCCTTTAATGTTCCAGGAGGCATCTTCACAGTTAATGGTTCAAAGACTATTTCTGTAAAGTCTGATATTTTGACCGGTACTTCTGGTCAGACTGTTGGTGTGATGCTTGCTACATTTACGACCTCAGGTGGTACTGTGACTGCAAATCTTTCTGGAAACATTCACACTGTCGCTTCTGCGACTCTTGCGGCTGTATCAGCTGGTACTGTTACTCCAACTGGAGCAACACTTAACCCTGGCGCAAACGTAACAGTTTGGCAGTCAACTCTTAGCGTTTCAAACAGAGATGTTTGGATGAAGAGACTTGCATTGCGTAATACTGGGTCAGCTCCAGCTTCTGCTTTCCAAAATTTTAAACTCTATGTAAGTGGAGTAGTAGTTGGAACAGCTACGGGTCTTGATGTTAACGGTTATGTAACTTTTGACCTTTCCGCAGCCCCAGTTCTTCTTGTAGCTGGTTCACGAATTGTTCGTGTCGATGTAGACTTGGTATCTGGCGCTTCACGTACTGCTCTATTCTCGCTTCGTCAAGCGGCTGATGTTGACTTTGTCGACTCCAACTTTGGTGTGAACATTGCCCCTACTTCTACTCCATGGGCTTCGGCTACAGCAAATACTATCTCCGGTACATCTGGTGGTAGCCTTACTATAGAGAAAGATATAACTTCACCTTCAACTAATGTTATAAATCAAGGTAGTGATGCAAATATTGCAACCTTCAAATTTACAGCTTACGGTGAAGCTATTAAGGTTGAGACTCTTCGAGCAACATACGCTTCTTCAGACGCTGCTATCGGGTCATTGCGAAATGGTCGCATCTTAATTGGCGGTGTTCAATACGGCTCATCTACTACCCTTAATGAAGATAGCCAAGGTACACCTTATACTTCATACACAGTAAATTACACCTTTATGCCAGGTGTTCCTGTATTAGTAGAATTACATGCTGATATCTACGATAACGATGGAACAGACAGCATTACCGCAGGCACTGATACCATCAATGGTTCATTGGCTATAGGCAGTTCAAATGCAACTCGTCAGGATTCATTGGGTTCATTCAATGCTCCTGCTGTTGCAGTCACTTCAAACACTCTTACTATCTCTACAGCTTCTATCACTCTTACCAGAAATGGCACTTATGCTACTGCTCAGACAACAGTTCTTCCTTCAACCAACTTTAAAATTGGTTCATGGAATCTAGCTGGTAGTTCAGTAGAAGACGTACTCTTGACGACTCTTGGTTTTGATATCAATGAGTCCACAGGTACAGCATTTGATGAAGGTGATATCACAAATATGTATGCAGTTGTGAAGAATTCTTCTGGCGCTATTGTTGCTCAACCTTCGCCTATTGCGACTTTGAGTACAGGTGGTCAAGACAATAACTTCTCTATCAACTACACACTTTTGAAGAACACCAACATAACTATTGAACTCTTTGCAAATCTTGCAGACGATACGCAGGATGATACTGCTTCTACTGCTAGTGGTTCTGCTCTTGCTATCGTTGCAACTGATGCTTTCCAAGCTATATTTATGATTTCTGGTACTTCAATGGTTTCTGGCGCATCAGTTACTTCTGGTGACGGTTCTACTACTGTCGCTGGTCAGACTATCGCTTTTGCAGCAGCTACGATTACTGCAACAGTTGACCCTTCGTCTCCAGTGGCTGGTATTACTTACGATAATCAGACCGTCACTTCTGAAGCATTGAAATTCGCTGCAGTTACAGCCGGTTTCAACATTACTGACCTTACCTTTACACTTCCTGCCGCAGGCGCAACGGTTGTGCAGAATGTAATGCTCTACGATGACGCAACATTGGTTGCCACAGCTCCGGGTGGTGCAACAACAGTAACCTTCTCTGGTCTTACTTGGAATGTTCCAGCTAATACCAATAAAGTTCTTACTGTTAAACTCCAGCTTGGAACTGTCGGTGTAGGTGCTGGTACTACAAATGCTTCATTGATTACAACATTGACAGCCTTTACCGCTGTTAATACATCAACTGGAGTATCTGCTACCGGTACTGAATCTGATCCAGCAGGTGCTGCTCTTAATGCATTTGCCGCTATCCCTACAATTGATGTAGTAGCTCTTGCAAGTACTACTTTGCTGAACACATCTGCTCGTCCGCTTGTTAGATTCACCATGACTGCAAACGGTGGTACTATCGCCTGGGATCAGCTTACCTTTAAGGTAACTAAAGATGCTGCTACTACTGTAGGTACAGACGCTACAACCGGTATCACCCTTTGGGATGTAACAGGTGGTGGAAACACTTCTATCGCAGGTACATTTACTAACGCCGCAACTGTCTTTGGCGCTGGCGCTGGTCCTGCTGATATTGGATTCGTTCCAACAGCTGAACAAACAGTAGCTGCTTCAAAGACTTATGAGTTGCGTGGCAACATTGCTGCTGCCGACGCTGCAGGAGACTTCGTAACAACGACTCTTGATAACGATTCATCAGCTATTGTTGCAAGCGGTACTGTGGCTGTAAGATTGGCTGCCGATACAGACGCTCCACTCATCTGGTCTGATATGTCAGCCGCTAGTCATGACACTACGACTACTGACTGGACCACTGATTTCGGTGTCAAGAATCTTCCAGTATCTGGAAGCATGAATTGGCCAGCCTAACTAGTTCTTAAGTAAATAAATTTTAGATAGTCGATTATCTAAAACTTCAAAAAACCACCCCTTACGGGGTGGTTTTTTGATTTGTCTTGTTGTATAATATGAAAATGATAAATCAAGAACCCGCTTCCTTCCCGAGTTTAGGCGAGGCAAAGCAGACAAAAAGTCTTATTATAAGCATAATTGTCATAGTTTTAATTGTCGGTGGAATCTTTTATTATCAAAAGAATAAGAGAGTTGTTGCACCAGCAGAGAATGAGAATCCAAATACTTCTACTTTAGAGGAGAATTTAATTCCAACACCAGAACCTGAGGCCGAAGAACTTTTACAAAAGAAAGTAAATGAGGCAAATGCGCAAGAGCTGAAAGCGCAAGCATCCGTTAAAAAAGCGCAATGGAACAATGCGATGAACAATGCCCGGACGGCTTTTGGTAGAGGGGAATATGACAAAGCGCTTGTTTTTTACAATGAAGCATTGTCGTATGAGAAGACAGATACAGTATATTCTGGGTTGTTCGTCGTCTTTAGCGCTCAAAACAATATAGATCAAGCACGAGTTGCTATCGATGCTGCTATTAAATTAAATCCTCTATTTACCCAGTATTGGAAAGATAAATTGAGTTTACTTAACGATAAAACCAATGTTTCCTACCAAGACCTCAAAAATGTATATTCTGAAGGGCTTTTAAAGGTAGATCCGAAAACAAAGATAGATTTAGTAACATATTTTGCCGGTGTAGCTGAAAGGAATGGGCAAAAAGTTGACGCAATATCGCTTTGGGAATATGCGAAGAACCTGTACCCTCAAAATAGCATTATTTATCAAGGTGAAATAGACAGGTTGCAAAACATGTAGTTTTATTTTATCTGAATAAATCAGCGAAGGCTCTGAAGGCTTGAGCCAGCAATCCGCTAGGTTGTTTTTGGAAATAACTATAGTAGGCTTTTTGGTCAGCTATATTATAACCCAAATTACAAGCCGCGCCGGTCCAATTTCCACCGGATTGGTTGCACAACAACATTGCCATTTGACAAGTACTGGTACTACTGTCCCATGTACCACCTGCTTGAGCACACATAGTTGCTGGATCACTACCACCACTGCCGGCGCACATTGAACCATTCCATGATTGTTCGGGAGGACAAGATGGCGTAGTTGTTGGCATTTGACAGTAATTAGTTGAAGAATTCCATGTGCCACCTGCTAGGGAGCAAGCAGCTCCCGGATCTACGGTGTTAGGATTTGCAACGCAAGCTGAGCCATTCCAGTATTGTCCGGAAGTACATGAGGTGCTACCAGTTGTTGTCGGCATTTGACAGGAAGGCATTGCATTAGCATTCCATGTTCCACCGGCTGTGGCACAAGCTAATGACATAGCAGAATTATCAACAGTAGAAGTTGCAACGCATGCTGTGCCATCCCAATATTGCCCCGACGAACAAGTGGTGGTGTTCGTTGCAGATGTTGACCCACGCACTCCCTGACATTCTTGAGAATTGTATTCGGAATTAGTTGTTTCATAGCAGTCAGTTCGTGGCATACATTGGCTAGTAGAAGCTTTCCAGTACTGGGTGGAATAATTACAGGAGCCGACGGTCTGCACTGAATTATAAGTTTGTTGCGGACAAGTTATTATCGCTGTGCCTGCTGAGTTATAGCAAGTTCCATTATAGTTTTCCTGCTCATTCATACAGAAACCGCCACTTTCACTGTGAGAATGATATCCTGTTGGGCAATTTCCAGTTGTGGATGAATTTACACACATAGTTCCATTCCACCACTGACCCATCGGACAATTATTAGTTGCCACATTTCCTCCACAGGCGCCATTTGCCCAACCGCAACCAGGACTTGCTTGGCAAGTAGCTTGGGTAATTAAACTTCCACAGCCAGATGGAACAGGCTGAGTCATTCCACGCACGCCTTGGCATTCTGATGAGTTATAGTCAGCATTCGTTGTGTCAGTACAGTTAGTTCGAGGCTGACATTGACTGGTAGAAGCTTTCCAGTACTGAGTAGAGTAATTACACGAACCCACAGTTGGGACTGCAGATTTGCAAGATTGGGTGGCCGGATCCCACCACTGTCCCGACGAGCATTGTGTTGTCGGTGTCGTTGCACCGCGCACGCCTTGGCATTCCGAAGAGTTGTAATCGGGATTAGAAGTAATAAGACAAGTTGAACGAGCAACACAAGTATTAGTTGACATCTTTAGATAATCAATACTCCAATCGCATTGTTTATATGTATCTGTCGAAGATTTGCAAGATTGTGTGGCCGGGTCCCACCACTGGCCGGACGAGCATTGTGTTATCGGTTGAGTGATACAAGATCGGCCATCCCAATACGTTCCGGTTGGACAAGGTCTTGGAGTGGTGTCAATCGGCCTGTAACCTTCTATGGCAACACAAGCGCCGTAAGTCGGACATCCTCGAGCATCAGAGGCCTGTTGTCGCATTTGGCCTTCCGGACATGGTGATGGTATGACACTAATCGGACAAACAGGAAATGGTTCGGCAATGGGTCGAGGATAATTGTCCGTCGTGGAAGAGCAGGCAATTTTTGCTTTAGCAAAGTCGCCACTGCTGATGGCCGCTAAACATTCCGGACTTGGACCAACTGGCTGCTGTGGATAAGGGTATCGGTTGAATCCTTGGTCTGGCTGTTGTGGCGGATAAGGGTATCGGTTAAATTCTGGATCTATCTCTTGTCCAAACTGGCCAGAAGAATCCGGTAAGTTTGGGAAAGACCTGTGATCAAATCCCTCGTTTCTTTCATTTACGATATTAAATCTCTCCACAACAGAATTTTGGTCAAAAATCTGACTCTTAGCTCCGAAAGATATACATTCAGCCGAATTAGCTGGCTGGTTACAATACTTGAAACATTCTTCCGGCCCCCGGCATCCTCCAGGCCCAGCCATTCCTCCACTGCTTGAATCTCGATGAAATTCGTCCCGTCTTTCTGTCATTCGCTCTCCTTCAGTGATATGAGATCTGATTTCATCAACAATTCTGCGCGCTTCAGGAGAATTTTTAGCAATTTCTTCAACCTGACTTAATGCCTTTTTAGCTCCTTCTAAACATCGCTTGCCGATATCAGGATCATAAGTGTTTTCACAGCGCGATGGATCAAAACCGATGGACTCGGACATTATTTTAAAGATTTCAAATTGGGAATCAAATTGTGAGCGAGATTCATCAGGCAAAAATTCTCGACAGGATTGCGGATTGAAACGACAATCATTAAAATTAACCCCTTGCGCTTTTTGCGAGAAGGTCTCTAGGAGTTTTAATCCCTCGGAAACTTCTTCTTCCGTCGCATAACCATTCTTGACGGCGAAATTTCCGCAAGCGCGCGCTAGCTGGAAATTATTTCCCTCAAAAGCGCTGTTACAGGCGTTCTTAATCGCGTCTTTGCCGATTAATTTTTGCCCGTCCGGTGTTACTAGCTCCATCCTTTCAATTCCTTCCGTGTAATATTCTTTGATGCGGGTTGTTTGTTGCCTGGCTTCTTGTAAATGCTTCAGGCCTTCAGCGCCGAAGAACCTCTCCGCAATTCGGTCGCAGTCAGTGATAGATTCTGAACCAGGTTTTAAGCAAACTTGCCCGGCTTGCTCAACACCGATTTGGCCGAGTCCCGAATATTCTCCAGCCAGCAAGGAATTTTCAAGATCCAGCATCCGCTCCGCCTCTTCGGCTTTTACATTTCCTTTTGGAATATAGTCTCCAACTGATTTTTCTTTATTGGATAAATCATTGCTGGCTTTAATACAGGCAATTAGCTGTTCGCGCGATAAGTCCTCCGGCGACTTCTGGCAAGTTCTGATGTCTACGCCAGCGTCTTTGATGGTATTTATGATTGTTTCAGCATTGTTTACTATTTGCCGAGTGACGCCCATTGTCCTAGCTAAAGCTGGTTTTTCACTTAAGATTTTATTGGCCAGCGCCAAGATTTCTTCTTCAAAATTATCTTGACTAACTGTGCGCAATCGTTCTAAAACTTCTGTTTGGAAAGTAATGGCTACTTTTTCTTGTTCCGAGGTGTAGATATTATATTTTTGAGCTAAAGCGATTCCAGTTTCTATATTGGCATCGAACTTTTCAGCGCACTCATCACTCGTTTGACAACCCAAATCTTGCGCTAAAAGAAGAAGTTCTGGTGGAATGTCGGCAGCGGCAACAGTTGTTGCCAGTACTAACCCTATGGCTATTCCCGCGAGACCTATTTTTTTATTTAAACTCATATAGTTGGTTATATTTAATATTTTAATCAAACGGATTTAGAGTTTTCTTGGCTTTTTCAAACGGATTAGCTTCAACCCCCTGTAGTGGATTTTCTACTTTAAACGGATTAGCCTCATCGGTTGCCACTTGAGCCGCTTTATTACTTGCTTCTTCTTGCTGAGCTTTGATATCAGCGATAGCTGCTGCATACCCCTCATCATATGTTTTGCCGGAATACCAAAGACCAATAGCACTGACCACTACCAAGGTGACAATCATTGTCATCCACATATTTTTATTCATCCTAATTGTAAGTTTTACTTTAATTAAATAATTTCTTATATAATAAAAAAAGTAGAACTATAATTAACTTTTAATATTTTCCCATTAGTTGAACTTCTAACAGGATTCATAGAACTATAAAACAAAAAACAAGATCAACCATATAATTATACAACACTTTTAGAATATTAGTAAGAGTTATCCACAGAGGAGGGGAAGAGAGAGTTTGACCCCTTGCCAGTTTGCAAAAAATGTAATTAAGAGTACAATACTATTTATTATAAAGTTAATATGTTTTGAATTATGTCAAAAAATAAAATTATACTGTTAGCCATAGTGATTTTAGTTGTTGTGCTCGGTTTTGTTTTTAAAGATAAGCTCGGAATAGGTCAAAATGCTTATTCTGTCGTATATATGACGACGGGAGAGGTGTATGTAGGTAAATTGACGACTTTTCCTGATCTACAGTTAAAGGATAGCTATATTTTGCAAGTTACTAAAGATGCAATTGACCCAAATAAGAACAATTTTCAGCTTACTGCTACAAAAGACGCCCTTTGGGCATCGGAGAGTATGCATTTAGTAAAGGACAACGTTGTCTTTTATGGTTCACTCATGTCCGATAGCAAGATTGCGCAGACGATAGCGGCGCAGAAGAAATAATTCATAGGAGTTATCCTGCACACTTACTTTTATGATATTGAGTACAATGCGCCAAGGGCGCATCATAAAAGTAAGTGTGCGGGTTATCCACAGTTTCGTTGTGTTGTAATATTTGTTTGTATTGTATAATTACGAGTACACAAAAGTGTCGAATACTTTTTTGTCGTCTTGAATTATCTATAAATGCATTATTAGGTAATTGAGGAAAATTATTATTGTTAGTTTATTATTATTAATAATTTATTCGCTTTTGGCGGATAAAGGTTTTATTATAAATTATGAAAAAAATATTTAAAGGTTTAAGTTTAGGTTTTGTTGCTCTTGCTCTGGTCGTAGGAGTTAGTGCAAGTCAAGCAAATGCGGCTATCACTGTGGCAGTTAACGCAATCACTGAATCTGGCGCTCTGACAATCACTGGCGCAGTCGGTTCCGCATTGGGTTTTGCAACTACGACTACTACTGGTGCTGTAAATATAGGAACTGCGTCTACAACCGGTGACATCACTATCGGCGGAGCGCAAACTTCTGGCGCAACTCTTATCGGTGGTGGCGTCCAAACTGGAACTGTCACTCTCGGTGGTGGCACAGGAGCACAAACTGTAAATGTTGGTACAGGAAGTACTGGCATTAAAACTGTAAATGTTGGTACAGGTACAGCCGCAAATGTTATTTCTATTGGTACTGGGCAGACAGCAGGATCTATTACAATGGGTACTGCTATGACTGGTGGCACTATTACTATCGGAGGTACAGGACTTCAGACTGGGACAATCACAATCGGTGGCGGAACAGGCGCGCAGACCGTTGATATCGGTGGTGGTGGTACGGGTATTAAAACCGTAAACATCGCTGGTGGTTCAGCCGCTAATGTTGTAGCTATTGCTAACACTCAAACAGGTGGTTCATTAACTATGGGTGATGCGATGACAGGTGGTACAATCACAATTGGTGGTTCAGGACTTCAGACTGGAACAATTACTCTCGGTGGCGGAACAGGCGCGCAATCTGTTCTTATCGGTGGTGGTAGCACAGGCATTAAGACCGTAACTATCGCTGGTGGAACAGCCGCTAATGTTATCACTATTGGTGATGCCCAGACTGCGGGTTCTATTGCTATGGGTACTCTAATGACAGGTGGCACAATTAGCATTGGTGGTACAGGACTTCATACTGGAACAATTGATATAGGTCCAGGTACTGGTGCTCAGACTCTTAACCTTGCAAGTTCTGGTATTGGTATCAAGACAGTAAATATTGCTACAGGTGGTGCGACAGGTAACGTAGTTAATGTCGCTACTGGCGCAATAGCTGCAACTGTTGCAATCGGTAATGTTACCGGCGCAACGACTGTTGGTATTTTGGCTGGTACGGGTGGTATTGAGCTTACGGGTAAGTTGATTACAAAGGGTGCCGTTCCAGCTGCAACACAGTCTGCCGGTACAGCTACAATTACAGCTACATCTACGGATACAGCTGGTATTGTAACGACTGATGCAACTTCACACACAACTGTTATTATTACTTTTGCTGTTGCTTACGCTGCAGCGCCTTCTTGTACATTCTCAGCAGGAGATGCAGACGCCGCCGCTCTTGTAGGTACTGCAAATGGTGTAATGGGTGTTACTACAACAACAACCTTAACTCTTACTCACGACGCGAGTGCTGCTATTGCTGTTTGGCACTATCACTGCGTAGAGCTTGAATAATCATTCTGTTTCTTAAGTATTCTATTATCAACAAATAAAATATACGGGATTTTTCGCGAAATTACTCTAGGTCGAATCCCGTATATATAATCTTAAAAACAAAATGATTAAAAAATTAAAAGTTGGTTTATTAATAGCTGTCTTGTCTCTGGCTGTCGGAGTGGGTTCTGCTTTTGCGGCTGACCTGACTTTCAACACAAACACTACACTAACAGTCAATGGAAATGATTACTTTATTGGTACTGGGTCAACAGCAACCTCAGTGGTTGTAGATGGTACTACAGCGACCTTTGTTGTTCCAGCTTCTAGTACTCTCACTCTAATTTCCACAGGGAGACATACTCTCTCTAACGATGGAGGCTTGACTGCTGTATGTACCAACACTGAAAGTACTCTTACTATAACTGGTGCTGCAACAGTTATAGTCACTCCATCCACGACTGCCTGCGGAGCAATTAGTGGCGGTGGCGGTGGCGGTGGCGGAGGAGGAGGATCTATCCCTCCTGTTACTCCTCCTGTTACTCCTCCTGTAGTTTCTCCGGGGTGCTCGGGTGGTAATGTATACAACACATCTACCGGGGCGCTTTGTATGAGCTCTGTTGCACAAGCTGCGATTGCCGGATGTGATAATAGAACTTCTGGTTTTAGCATAACTACGGGCGGGTCTTGTGTTGGCAATATTGTCAGCGCAGCCGCTACAAGTTACAACTTCGGCACAAAAACTCTTAAGAATGGGAGTAGAGGTGACGCAGTTATGGAACTTCAAAGATTCTTGAATCAAGTCTTGAATCTCGGTCTAGTAGTTGACGGTAAACTAGGTCCAAAAACAATTGCCGTTATTAAAAAATGGCAAAAGGACAATGGCCTAGTAGTTGACGGTCTCATTGGTCCGAAGACAAAGGCAAAAATGAATGCCTCGGTTCAATAGTCTTCTCAATATTATTGTCCATCAAAAAATCCGCCATAAGGCGGGTTTTTTGTTGTTATTGGAATATGTTATAATTAAAATACTTGTCCCGTTAAAAAATCAACGGACTTGTAAAAAATAGGAAGTTTATTATTTTAATTTTTTAATGGGATGTTTGAAATAATTTTTAAAATCTGGTATATGATAGCCATCCTTCCTTTCTTGATTTTTATTGAAGGGAATAATCGGTTTGCAGATTTTTTAAAGAAAAAAAATATATATTTGCACTGGGATATTTGGCATTCTCTTATTGTTTTTCTAATTCTTCTTCTTATTATTTTTTGGGCGCAAGAGTAACACTTTTTAAATTATGACCCGTTCGACAGACTCAGGGTCATGGTGAATAAAATAGAACCATGATAACAAAACACTTTTTTAAAACCCTGGTTATTTTTACAGGAATGATAATCTTTGGACTTATTGGTGTTTTCTTGGTGAACCATTTTGACCAAAACGAAAAGTCTAATATAGAAAAAAGTACTGATATTGCAAAATGATAAATTCGTGCTATGCTGTATTTACCGCAAAGAAGATAGGTTTGCCCTGAGCGTAGTTGAAGAGCAAGTAAGTCCTATTTAGTGGGTCGATATCTTTGACGGCGCAAGCCGTTTTTTAGTTTTTAAATCACATATGTTACAAAAATCAAAAAAAGAAGAAATAATAAAGGAGCTGGAAGGGGCAATCAAGGAAAGCGAGTCCCTTGTCTTTGTGAACTTTCATGGTCTCAAAGTAAGTGACGAAACGCTATTACGTAGAGATTTACGAAAAGAAGGAGTGAATTATAAAGTATCCAGAAAATCACTCCTTGCTCGTGCGTTAAAGGGCAAAGCCCTAGGTGTTGCTCCAGAACTTGCCGGTGAAGTTGCCATCGCATATTCAAAAGATGCCATTGCTTCACCGCGCGAAGTTTATAATTTCCAAAAAACCCATCAAGGAATTTTGAATATTCTTGGTGGAATTTTTGAGGGGAAATTTGTGGACGGAGCGTATATGACTGAAATAGCTATGATCCCAACGAGAGAAGTATTACTTTCAAAATTAGCATTCTTGCTTCAGTCACCAATGCAACGTTTCGCTATTGCAGTAAATGAAGTTGCGAAGAAGAGATAAAATTATTAGAAATAAACCCGCCTTCGCCGAAGCTTCGGCGAGGCAAGTAAAAATATTATGAAAAAATTCGATTCGTTTTTAGCAGAATTAGAAAGTGCCTCAGTCTTGGAATTAAATGAATTAGTCAAAGCTATAGAGGAAAAGTTCGGAGTCTCTGCTGCCGCTGTAGCAGTACAGGCCGGAGGTAGCGCAGGAGCTCCAGCAGTTGAAGAGCAAAGTGCTTATACCGTTGTCCTTGCTTCTGCCGGTGAACAAAAAATCGCTGTGATGAAAATTGTAAAAGAAGCATTAGGTCTGGGCCTTAAGGACGCTAAAGATTTAGTTGATGCCGCCCCTTCAACATTGAAAGATGGAATGAAGAAGGAAGAAGCTGCTGAATTAAAGAAAAAGATTGAAGAGGCCGGAGGTAAAATTGAGCTTAAATAATTTCAGCAACTTATTATTTTATACTGCACGGATATTTTTTTACTAAAAAATTCCTCGTGCTCGCGCCGTCGCGCTCCCAAGGCGGTCTAAAACAATAAGTTTCTTTCATTTATGAAAAGCAACCAAAAAATAGCTCTTATTTCTGTATATAACAAAGAAGGTATTACAGACTTTGCAAAAAGTCTGGTTGATTTAGGCTGGAAAATAATTTCTTCCGGTGGTACCGCTAAACATTTATTGGATGCCGGAATATTAGTTACTGATGTAGCTGAGATTACTGGAATGAAGGCTATTTTAGATCACCGGGTGGTTACTTTACATCCAAAAATTCATGGTGGGCTTTTGGCATTAAATACACCGGAACACTTAGCTGAATTAGAAAAATATGACATCCCTTTCATTGATTTAGTTTGTTGTGATTTGTATCCGCTTGAAGAAGAAATTGATAATCCAGGGCACACTCGTGAATCAGTCATAGAAAAAACAGACATAGGTGGACCTACGATACTTCGTTCTGGTGCAAAAGGACGACGTATTACTATTTGTGATCCTCTTGATAGAATAAAAGTTATTGAGTGGCTTGAAAATGGTGAACCAGATCGCGAAGAATTTTTAAATAATTTAGCTGCGAAAACAGAAGCGACGATTTCCAGATATTGTGCCGTGTCTGCGGACTATCATAGTAAAGGGGGATATAAAAGTATTTTTGGAAAAAAGATTTTAGAATGCGCTTATGGGGAAAATGCATATCAAAAGCCTGCGTCTTTTTATAGAATTCACGGAAAAGGGGAAGATTCGCTTGCAATAGTAAATTGGCAGCTCGTCGCTGGCAGTCCTATGAGTTATAACAACATTTGCGATTTAGACAGAATGATGCAGACCATGACACATATTGGCGCTGGGTTTGAAAAGAATTATGGCAAAGTGTCACAAGTGGCCATTGGTGCCAAGCATGGTAATGCTTGTGGGGCGGGAGTTGGAGATGATAATTTGGAAGTTATTGGCAAGATGTTGCAGGGGGATTTACGAGCAATTTTCGGTGGGTCTGTGATGTTGAATTTTAATGTTGATGAAAAGATAGCGGATGAACTGATTCATAAGTTTAGAGAAGAAGGAAGGAGACTTCTTGATATTGTCGCTGCACCATCATTTACACCTGAAGCTGTAGAAATTCTTTCTCGTAAAAAGGGGAAGTGTCGACTGTTAGTAAATAAAAATATAGAAAAAGCTGGTATAAATTCTTTAGATACAAATGTTCGTTTCAGATATGTTCGGAGCGGATTTATGGAACAGCCGAATTATACTTTTGTGCTTGATTTAACAAAAAATTCAGCAAGAGGAGTCCTTTCTGAGAGTGTGTTAAAAGATTTGATACTTGCTTGGGCTATCGGTTCTACATCAAATAGTAATACGATTACTTTAGTCAAAGATGGCAGACTCTACGGTAACGGTGTTGGACAGCAAGATCGCGTTGGCGCAGCCAAGCTAGCAATTTTCCGTGCAGACGATGCAGCCGATTTTGCAAACAAAATCGTTAGGCAAGACCTAACGACAGTAAAAGCAAAAGCTGACTTGGAAAACGCGGTTGCCTACAGCGACAGCTTCTTTCCTTTCCCAGATGCGCCAGAAGTGCTCATTAATCGAGGAATAAAAACTATTTTAGGAACCAGTGGTTCGGTCAATGATGATCAAATAATAGAGTTTTGTAAAGAAAAAAATGTAAATCTAATAATGCTTCCAGATTCTGAAGCGAGAGGATTCTATCAGCATTGATGCTTGTTTTTTGCGCAAAAAGTATTATGATATTATGGATGGAAATACTGGGGAAAATATTAGGTAGTCCGGCAAGGGTCAAGGTAATGAGGCTTTTTTTGCTGAATAAAGACAAGGGTTTTAAGAATAAAGATATTGCAAAACGGAGTCGAGTGGCACCAGAGGTTGTCCGTAGTGAACTTAATGTTTTAGCCTCTGTTAATTTTATTAAAAAACGAACCAATGACTGGTCTTTTGATTCCTCTTTTAAATACGCAAAAGAATTAGAGGATCTTTTAATAAATACCGAAACTTTAAATAATCAAACTATTCTGAATCTTTTCAAAAACGCCGGACGGGTGAAACTCATTATTCTTTCTGGTATATTTATAAAAAATAAGGATAGCCGGGTAGATTTTCTTGTTGTTGGAGACAAGTTGAAACGAGGCAAGATTGAAGAGGGTATTCGTAAACTCGAGGCCGAAATTGGATCAGAACTCATTTATGCCATTTTTGACACCAAAGAGTTTATTTATAGACTAAATATGTACGATAAACTTATTCGGGATATTCTGGACTATCCTCACGAGATAGTTTTACAGGCTAAGGAGTTATCCACACAAGCCCTTAAAAAAGTATAAAATCTGGTATAATGTAGGTTGGAACTTTTAAGGTCGAAACTTAAAGAAGTTTTATTATTAATTTCAGTCACAGGCCGTTTGACTTTCTAGGGTCTCGGACTGATGGGCTGATCCGCCTAAGGCGGGGATCATACATTTATTATGAATAACATTTGGATGACATGGGGTGATGTTTTTAATGCATCACTTCAAAATTTATGGTGGGGCCTTATTCAGTTTGCCCCGAAGTTTATCGTAGCGATTGTCTTGTTTATTGTCGGATGGGTTTTAGGTAATATCATCGCCAAAGCTCTTGAGCAGGTTTTCAGCGCTCTAAAAGTAGATAAACTTTTTGTTTCTATTGGAGCAGATAATTTATTTAGAAAAGCCGGAATGAACCTTGATACTGGATACTTTATCGGGCAGGTAGTGAAGTGGTTTGTAGTTGTTGTTTTCCTTCTTCCTTCACTAAACTTGGTTGGATTGAATGAGGTTACCTTCTTTTTACAAGAAGATGTACTTGGGTTTTTGCCTAGAGTTATAGTAGCTGCCTTGGTTTTGGTAATAGCCGCAGTTATTTCTGAAGGTATTTCTGGTGCTGTGACGGCTACTGCTAAAACTATGAATTTGAGATCAGCAAATCTTTTTGGCGCTGTTACTAAATATGCTGTGTGGGTATTCGCCTTTATTATTGCCCTTGGAAAGCTCGGGTTAGGAGACTACATGAGTATTCTTTTTTCTGGCATTATCGGAATGATCGCACTAGCTTGTGCTTTGGCTTTTGGTTTAGGTGCTAAAGACCACGCTTCTCGCTTTATTTCTAAGCTCGGAGAAGAAATGTCTCACAAGGGATAATTTCATATTCTTAAATTTAACCGCAAAAAAGATGTCACAGGAGTTATCCTGGTTGACATCTTTTTTGGTTTCGTCTATACTCCTTTCATCAGTATGAATATCACAAGAAACAGTTTAAAAGGCCGGCCCTAGCAGACTTTTCTTTTGTCTGTGTGAGCCGCCTCAAAGGCGGTTTTTTTGTCCCGATTTTGCCCTGAGTTTGTCGAAGGGTCAAAATCGAGGATCCCGAGCGAAAGTGAGGGGTGGAATAAAATCAGAATGAATGATACTTTGAAAACTTAATTTCTGTCGGGCACTGTGAGGGTCTTTTTGGCCCAGACAGAAAATTGTTTAAATAATTTTTTAGTAGCGAGCGGTCGTGAAAAATAGTTATTTGAACTTTGTTAATTTGTGGTTTTCAAATTTCTTAACAGGAAATTTAAGGGCGTACGGTGGATGCCTTGACTTTAAGAGGCGATGAAGGACGTGGCGTTGCTGCGATAAGCTTCGGGGAGGTGCTTAGCAACCTTTGATCCGGAGATTTCCGAATGGGGAAACCCTATTGAGTAAAACTCAATAATTTTTAACACAAGTTAAAAAAGCATACCCTGGGAAGTGAAACATCTCAGTACCAGGAGGAATAGAGACAAATATGTATTTCCTAAGTAGCGGCGAGCGAAAAGGAAGAAGCCCAAACCCAGCCCCACTTTTACGATGCGATTTTATTTCTAATTGATAAATTATGAGAAAATAACTATTGAAAAGAAAAAATTGTCTGCAAGACAATTTTTTTTAGAATTCGTTTTGTAAAAGTGGGGCTGGGGGTTGTAAGATGACAATGTAGTTTACTAGAAGAGTCAAAAAATAAATTATTAGTTGAAGTTGCTGGAAAGCAACACCAGAGAAGGTGATAGTCCCGTAAACGAAAATAATTTATCTCTTTTATTGTTATT
>MFUJ01000016.1 GCA_001785675.1 Candidatus Nomurabacteria bacterium RIFCSPHIGHO2_12_FULL_37_29
TACAATCTCTGGCACCATCAATGATGCTGCCGGCAATGCGATGACTAATTTTGTGCCAACGACCAACCTAGCGGCGAACAAAGATATTGTGATTATCGTTGTCACCGCACCCACTCTCACTACGTCTGCCGCTTCTTCAGTAGCTGACACAACAGCAACATTAAATGGCGACATAACAGCCACAGGTGGCGCCAATGCAACGGCTCGTGGATTCGAATATGGTACAACTATTTCCTATGGAACAAGTACCACGAGTAGTGGAAGCTATGGTATAGCTTCTTTCAGCGACAATATAACTTCACTTACCTGCGCCACGACATACCATTTTCGTTCCTATGCCACGAACTCTGCCGGCACAGGATCAGGAGCTGATGCAACTTTCACAACCACAAGTTGTCCTTCCTCTGGCGGTGGCGGAGGCGGAAATAGCGGGCTTGGGGGAGGCGGTGGTGGAGGAACGATAATTGTAAATGCACCAACAGTAGTGGAGATCATAGAAAATCCAATTGATTTTATCGATAATCAAATTATTACTCCAATTTTTACCACTATTGATAAAATAATTCCCTCATTTTTAAAACCTAAACCCGTTCCAGTAAAGCCTATTGTTCCAGTTGAAGAATTAGTGACAGAAAAGGTCCCGTTAGCTTTGGGGGGTATATGGCAACTTTATCTTTTGCCTCAAAAAGCAGAATTTGTTTTAGCCCCTTTACCAAAAGCGATTAATGATCTGGCTCAAAAGTTCCCGACATTGGAACAAACTTTTAACGAAGTAGGTATTAGTAAAATTACCGATATTACAAAACTTAATAATATTAAATTAAACCTCCCTGGATTAACGGAAAGAGTAGGTTTGTCGACTCTCAATATTAAACCCAGCATATTTTCTCTACCAGAGGGTATTCCGATCGGCAATCTATCACTAGCAACTAAAAAACAAATACCCGCGGAAATTATCTTTGTTAAAACTGGCGCTGAATTGATTGATTTTAATCCTACTTTGTCTGTTTCTGATAAAGGCGAACCAGAGCAAAAAATCAACACAATCTCTGGCAAACTTTTACAGTTAGCTGTAAAACCCGATAAACCAGTAGAGAGCGTGAAGGGCTATGTAGTCTTTAAATCAAGGGCAATCCGTTCAACTTCTTTAGAAATTCCGTCTGATTCTTTATTAGCATCAGCTATTTTTGCCACTCCAGTTTTTGCTCAAATAGAGGAGAAACCTGTTAGAGTTGAAGAAAAACTGGTTTTGCTCGAATTTTTATACACCGATATTGATGGTGATGGAATTTATACGGCTGAAATAAAGGCGCCTTTGGTTGAAGGTGAATATGAAATTATTACGGTACTAGACTTTATCGATCCAGACTTGGGTAACAAACAAATTCGTTTGACTACCGTTGTTGACCCAGAGGGGTATGTTTATTCCACTTTGCCGGCAGGCAAATTAAGAATCGCCGGAGCCGTTGTTTCTATTTATTGGTTAAACCCTGGAACCAAGAAATATGAAATATGGTCAGCCAAGGAATACCAGCAGGAAAATCCGCAAGTTACTGACGATACAGGCAAGTATTCTTTTTTAGTGCCCCCCGGCACATATTATTTAAGAATTGAACATCCTAATTATCCTGCTTATCAATCTGAAACTTTTGTGGTCAAAGAAGGCAGCGGAGTTCACATGAATATTGAGCTTAAAACTAAATACTGGTGGCTTCAGATTTTTGACTGGAAAACCACTTTATTAGTTCTAGTTATAATTTTATTGCTTTATAACTTTTATCGTGATAAAATGAGAGAGAGTTTAATGAAATAAAGAATATATGAAAAACCCAAATAGAATTTTAATTCTCATTTTAGTTCTGCTTCTCGGTAATGTTTTTTTAGGCGTCAAATATTTTTCTGTTGCAAAAGAGCTTCGTCAGACCAAAACTCTTTCGGAAGCCCAAAAGGTCAATAATAAGGTTTTAGAATTTTCCAAGCTTTTTATTGAAAAAGTACTAAAAACCAAGACTGAAATTGATTTTGAAATGAGATTAAAACTTGAAAACGCAGTTAGAGACTTAGGAGATAATGAAATTTTGGCTCAATGGTCCCAATTTATTGAAAGCACAACGGAAGCCAACGCGCAAGAAGAGGTTAAAAATTTACTGGAATTATTAATAAACAAAATTAGGGTAAAATAAATTTTGTTTCCATTGCATAGTACTTGTTTTTATGTCATTAAAGATCGGCATGGTGTGAGCGCTACCCAACATCTCAACAATAATATAGCTATAAAGCAGGTACCATTTGAGTTTACGATAAACCTTCCACCGTCACTTAAAATTTTTGGTAATAAATAAAATATTAATTATGCAAATTTCTATTTTTGAAGAGGTGAAGCAGTTGAATTTTCCTTTTGGTAGTTATGCTGTCGTTGGTGGTGGTGTTATGGAAGCACACGGAATTCGCAATCATGGAGATGTTGATATTATTGTGACACGTGAATTTTTTGAAAAGTTAAAGAACCATGGTTGGGAATTAGTACATGGTAAAAATAATGTAATCAAAAAAGGGAATTATGAAATTGATGTGGATTTTAAATATGGAGACTATCAGCCTGACCATGAAGGATTAATAAGAGATGCAGAGATCATTAAGGGGGTGCCATTTATGCGACTTGAGGAGCTTATTAAGTTTAAGAAAGCGCTTGGTAGGGATAAGGATAAAAAAGATATTGCGCTGGTGAAAAGATATTTGATAAAACAAAAAATTTAGACTAATATTGTTAATTATGGATACAGGGAAATTACTTTTAACATCAACAGGTCTATCTTCTGAAAATATCGCAAAAAGATTTCAGAGTTTTTTTGCTGATTCTGGAAGTCAGGCTGTTGCAATAATTACTACTGCTGCGGAGGGTAAGGAGCAAAATAAATATTCCCAATTAGCTAAAAAGCAGTTCAAGAAAATGGGATTTACTAAGATCGATTTTGTTGATCTCGAGACAGAGCCAACTATAGATTTTTCTTCGTATAGAGTAATTTATGTGTGTGGTGGAAACACATTTAAACTTCTAAAATTTGCACGAAAGGCAAATTTCCAGTCTTCGGTTAATAATCTCATAAAACGTAATGGTGTATATGTTGGTGTTAGTGCTGGAAGTATTATTGTCAGTCCGTCTATTAATATTGCAAATGAGGTTGAGCCTGACTCAAATGATATTGGCTTAGAAGATCTTACTGGTTTTAATATCACTAATCTTATTATTCTCCCACATTATTCTCCAGAAGTTGAGGAAGAAACAAAAGCTTTTGAGACAAAATATGGAGTTACTGTAGAACGTTTGAACAACTATCAGGCTGTCCTTATAGAAAACGGAGAAAAAACTATTATTGAATAAAAATGGGGGCACACTTGCGTATGCCCCCATGTCAGATCAACCTCTTAATTTTACTCATCACATCCTTCACCCTTTTCCTCCTTGAGAGTTCTAGGGCAAGTTCATAGATGAGTAGGTCCGAAGACCTAAGGAGCCTTGCTTGCTGTTCAAGCGATCGGAATCCACGGAAGTATCTTCGACTATGCGCGAACGCAAGTCGAACCATCGAGGCCATGATATCCGAGAGGCATAATTCTCGCTCGAGAGTTGCATTTTCATGCAATTTCTCAAGCGTTGAGAGTTTCTGCCTGATCTCGTCAGCACACAGCTCAACGATAGATTTCGAGAGCGAGGCGGGGTAGGGAACAAGCAGCTCCCTAAGTCGGACACTGATATCCGTAACATCATACAGAGTCTCGGCAGTTGCCAAGTCTCCGCACAACGCTTCTGGCAACCAGTATCCGGTAGCCCAGGGGCGGTGTTGACAGCCCAGATTCCTGCCCTCAATCCACTCCTCGACCTGCCTAACGAGCAAGGCTGAATCGCAAACTGCGACACCTCCAGAGCCCATCGGCAGATCAAAGCGAACACTGTCATCGCACACAAAGAAGTTTCCGGTTGGCCACCGATTCTCTAGCAAAGCTTTGATGGTGTTGGAATATCTTTCAATACTCCCGTCATCACAGCCTGCCAAAAGGTCGATTTTGCCTTTTGCCGAATTCCTCTTCAGTCCAACATGTAGTAGCACTTTCATGCCATACAATTCACGCAAAACGTGAGACAGATCGGAGGCTAAGCTATTTTTCATAGTGCCTCCTTGTTCCGTTTCGACTCCTCAAGCTCGATAAGAGCCTTCGGAAATCCGAATGTGGACGTTAGATACTCGATGTCTGATCCGGTCAGAGGGCCATTACTGCGAGAGGTAAGTTTTGTATATTCCTTCCTCCCACGCTCAAGCCCCTTCTCGAATTTTGACACCTCCTCGGCAAACACAGTCTGCACCGCATCAGCCGAGGCCCATTGATTTCCTGATATCACGACAAACTCATCAAATGAGATGGATGTCTGTCGGCAGAGGATGAAAGCCTCTCGGATGAGTTTCCGAAGGACATAATCCGCCGCTTTGTTTCCAGGCCGAAGCCCTTCCGATACCAGGAGTACCGCCGCTTTGCCGAGATCGGCGAGGCGACACATGATGGCTTGATCCTTTACTTCGGATTGTTCCGTGATGGATTCGATCACGCCTTTCCAGCTCGAGTTTTCGTAATCGCTGCCACAGCATTCGACTGCTGTGACGATACGATCAATGCTCGCTCCCGAATCGGCGGCAATCTTCTCCAGGGGAGATTCGAAAAGCGTTTCGCCCAGAAACTCGGTAAAGACCAAGTTCCAGAGCTCGATCGACTTATCCGTGTCTGGATTTCTCCAGACGATCTCCGTGCGAATACCGCATCGATTCTGGGTCGGAGTAAAGGTGACGTTCTTGTCATTGCTGACAGTCCTGACACCCAACCTTTCCCATATTTTCTGCGATGTTGCATCTTGTGGATGCACTGTTGCCGACAGCGTGGCAGGGCTGATCCCTGCACACACTGTCAGATAATGCCAAGCACTCTCGATCATTACATCCTTCACCTCTTGCTCCTTGCCCTCGTAGAGGGAAAAGTGGCCGAGCATGTCGAATGCAAGATGGTGCCTTCCCGACAAACCGATCTTCTCCCATCTATCTGTCCGCAAGCATGTCTGAACCGAAACGACACGGGTCTTCTCAGGGATTACTCCATGAGAGATCGCGTTCTCGAAAACGACACCGCCAGAGATGTTGAACAGGAGCTTAGGGTTTGCGCTTACGATTGGAACGCTGTCTTGCCACTGGAAACCGAAGGTCCCGAAGTGGCGTCTGATTTCATCATACGTCTTCATGGAGAACCTCCCATTGCCAGATGTTTGAATACAGTCTGCCTGACTGCGTAGGTGAACTTGCTCATCTCGGGATGAGTAACAAGTCCGTGGTTGATATCCCAACTCACTACGTGAGCCGGAATCCCGAGGCTGTCCAAGATACCCTGTGCTCGCTCCGCCGTCATATTGTAGGCTGAGCCTTGAGCGCAGATTCTCCGTTGGGCCAGAGGGCAGCGAGATGCCTCGCATTCTGACCGCGCGAAAATCTGTACCGAAGTGATGCTCGGAATCTTGAGCATCCGAGTAAGGGCGCACGACGACTTGAGATAGACGGGGATACCGGGAAAGTGTTCGGCGCTCAGTGAGAAGATGGAATCCACCAACTCCTGCGGCAACAACTTCACATTGTCATCCCGAGGGATGTTCGGCATGGGGAGCTTATGAATCTCCACCAGTCCGTTCTCGATACCTTCCGTCCAGCGCAGACCGCCCGGAACGATCATGTCGATGACTTCGCCGTAGTGTTTTTTCACCCACAGCATCATCATCTCGATTCTGTCCCGATTACCGCTCCACTCAGGAACGATCGGTCGCATGTACCACGCAATGGTGGCTCCTGCTTCCTTGGCTTCCTCAGAATTGAGAAAGCGGTTGTTATGCGCTGGCTCAATCGTGTCTGGATTGTCTGCCCAGCACAGCGACAGCATCAAGCCGCGCGTTGCATTCGAGATGCGGGCGAAGTCAAGCTTCCTCCCTTTAGGAACGCCACCTTTGGTAACGATCCAGAAGGGATTCCGTAGACCGCGCCGGACGAATCCGTCCATGATCTCGAATGTACTGTCTACGACAGCAGGAGCGAACGGCTCCGTGCTTGCTGTCCCGATGCTGATGATTGTCTCATCAGCAATGAAGAACGGATGCTTGACCAGTTCATCGAGGATTTGATCCACGCTAAACTGATTGCGCCGTTTCGGTTTTCTCGGCATGGTGCCTCGCTCGTCGAGATCTTGGTAGGTCCCTTGAACGTGGCAGTACCGGCATTGCCAGGCGCAACCGATCCAGAGATCGATGCTCAGCGAGCTGTTGGACACACTGACTGATGAAAGGGGATGATTACTATCTGGCACGAGAGCTCCATACGTGTATTCACGCAAGGAAAACTCCTGTCCCGTAGTCGTGCCCCTGATTTGGACGAGCGGCTCAGAATTAATGGCCGCGAAGTATTCCATCTTGGAATTCATGTGACTTCTCCTTTCAGGTAGTTGATGTTTCGTGTGACTTGTTCTTCCGTTGTCATACCAATGACAACGGAAGTGCCGAGGGTGAGTGCATTTCGTGCAACCATCTCGGCCGAGTGCGGGTCAGTGAGCAACTTCCCCTGTTTGAACAGACTTCTCAAGAGAACCTCCTTTTTAAGATCAAGCAGATATGGGAGCTGTTGAAGCGCCCAAGTCTGCTCAGTGTTGAAAGGAGCTTCAATCACGTCGATGTGCGGCAAAACCGCTTCAGCGACAGGATATGAGAAATTGTCGGGTAGGGAAATTCCTACACGCTTGACGATGCCTTCATCCTTAAGCCCCTTAAGGCACTCAAGGATTACTACTGCTTCTGACGACCACGTGGGCAACCAGTTGTGCAGAAGTACCGTGTCGATGGAAGATCGCCGTAGCCTTTCCAATGATCCGTACACACTTCGATGTATGCCATCTCGTGAGTAAAATCTTTGGATCGGTTCAGGTGCTTCCAGATTCGGTTTTGATGCTGCCGGAATTTTGGTCACAATGACCGCATCTTCCGGTAGGCATGCGCCAAGCATCTCCTCGACCTTGCCTCCACCATAGACGGCCGCCGTATCAAAACGACGGATACCGGAGCTGATGGCGAAAAGCAGAAGCGATTCAATATAGGCAGGGGACAGGTTTTTGAACTGTCCTCCAAGTTGCCACGTACCGAAGTAGAGGCGATCAAACCAGTCCATGTTTTCTCCTTAATTTTTAGGTTGTAAAAGAGCGTGGAATTGCGATAAGTTCTAGCACAAAACTACAATATATTCTCTAAAATGTCAATGGGTATCCCAAAAGGCGTATCCTTGCCGTAATTATAATTGTGTGTTAATGTAATGCCGGAACGAAAACCCTAAACCACAGAAAGGACCTTGTAATGAAACTGCTATATAAGACGACCGAGGAAGTGCGCCAGACCTTTCTGAGCCACTTTCTCAAGCATGATCACCAGCTCATCGATCCATCGGGGATCATTCCCAAGAACGATTCGACTCTCATGTTCATCAACTCGGGTATGGCCCCGCTCAAGCCATATTTCACGGGCCAAGCGAAACCGCCGTATCCGCGCCTGACGAACGTGCAGGACTGCATCAGGTTTGTGGACGTTGAAAGCGTCGGCGATTCCTATCACGGAACGAACTTCCGCATGATGGGTTCCTGGTCCTTCGGAGACTACTTCAAAGAACGGGCCATCGAGCTTGCCTTTGAACTCATCACCGAGGGATTCGGTATTCCTGCTGAACGTCTCTCCGCCACGGTATTCCTGGCAGACGAAAGTCTGCCAGGCGTACCGAGCGACGAAGAATCGGCTCGCATCTGGGAGAAATTCTTACCGCGAGATCGAATCATCGGACGGCCACCAGTAGACAACTTCTGGGGTCCAGCGGGAACCAGTGGTCCATGTGGCCCTTGCACGGAAGTCTTCTTTGATCGAGGCGAGGAATTCGCCGAGAAAGAAACGGACGACGTGCTGGTTCCTGGGCGACACATCGAGATCTGGAATGCCGGAGTGTTCATGCAATACTTCAAAGACGAGCAAGGGAATTTCTCTCCGCTCCCTATGAAGTGCGTGGATACGGGAGCGGGCCTTGAGCGCTTCGCCATGATCCTACAGGGCCGTGCCTCGATCCACGAGATCGATCAGTACGGCTCGTCCTACCAACTCATCAATCAGAGAATTGGTGACACGGCATGGACGAGGGTCATTCTCGACCACATCAAGACCTCGATTCTGATGATTCGTGAGGGTATCATTCCGAGCAACACTCGGGAGGGTTACCTTCTCCGTCGTGCGCTTCGGCGTGCGATGATCGGCATCTTCCTGCGAGGGATCAATCTGACCATTCTTCAGGAGTGGGCAGACTCTCTCAGCGAAGTGATCGATAACAAGGACCTGACCATGCGTCAGAAATCTGTTATTGCACACTGGCTCAGCGAGGAGCGTGATAGCTTCGAAAAGCTGATGCATCGCAGCAGAAAGTATCTCGATAAGATCGTCATGGCTAAGGAGTTGGATGCGCAACATGCATTCACTTTGAAAACCGGCGTGGGTATTCCCGAAGATCTTCTGGAGGAATTCTGTTCTCGTCACGGCATTCCATTTCCGAAGATTGAGTTCCTCCGACTTATTGAGGGGCATAAGGATGTCTCGCGTCGGCCGAAGAAGTAGTTCTTTTTGTCTGCACTATGTGGAGCCCACCCGTTAACAAGACGGGCGGGCTCTTTTTTGTTTTTATGAATATTTATTTAATAAAAAATTAAGTTTCTTTTTGCTTCGCATTTTGCTATATTCAATAAATGTTAAAGATCGGGATTGTTGGTCTGCCAAATGTGGGGAAGTCCACGCTTTTTAATGCGTTGACGAAAAAGAGTGTACCAGCAGAAAATTATCCCTTTTGTACTATTGATCCATCGGTAGGTATTGTTCCTGTGCCAGATGAAAGATTAGATAAACTATCAGCCATGTCTAAGTCCAAGAAAAAGATTCCTGCAGTGGTAGAATTTGTAGATATTGCGGGATTGGTGAAGGGGGCAAGCGAGGGCGCAGGACTCGGTAATAAATTCCTTTCCCATATTAGAGAAGTGGATGCAATCATTGAAGTGGTGCGAATTTTTGAAGATAAAGATATGATTCATGTTCACGATAATATTGACCCGCTTTTTGATATTGAAGTTATAAATTTTGAACTTGAACAAGCTGGAATTACAAAACCGACTTTGTATGTGCTTAACACATCAGAAGCGGCAGAGAGTGTGAAAAAAGATTTTATATCAAAACTTCCAGGCCCACATATTGAAATTGATCCTATTTTTGGAACTGGTTTGGATAATCTAGTACAAGCAAGCTACGATCTTTTAAATTTAATTACTTTTTTCACTACCGGCGAAGATGAATCGAGGGCTTGGACTACGTTTCGTGGAGCGACCGCGCCTTTTGCTGGTCGCGCTATCCATAATGATTTTAAAGAAAAATTTATCCGCGCAGAAGTAATTAACTGGAAAGATTTATTAGACTGTGGCCGTTCAGGCTCTGAAGAGCCCTCAGGCTCGATGAGCTCTTATGTTGTCGCTCGCTCCAAAGGACTAGTGCGAACTGAAGGTAAAGAGTATATTGTGCAAGATGGAGATGTGATTGAATTTTTAATATGAGAAATAAAATTTTGAATACAATTTTTCTCCGGTACGAATTTTTTGAAGCTTAAAAAATCCTGAAGTTTGTTCGCCGTCGCTCACAAAACCCCTGCGAAAAGTTTATTCAAAATTTTATAAATCAACATGAAACAAATCAAAATTTTTTATTCAGAGAGTTGGACAGACTATGAACTTCTAGATACTGGAGAGGGAGAAAAATTGGAGCATTTTGGTTCATATACTTTTGTGCGTCCATTAGAAGATGCTTTTTGGTCAAAAACTTTATCCCAAAAAGAATGGGACAAAGCTAATGGTAAATTTTGGAGTTCAAAAGTAGGTGCAAAGGCAGGGTGGAAAATGCAAGGCAAAATTGAAGAGAAATGGAAAATGTCATGTAAAAATATTAAATTTTTTGCCTCTCCCACACCATTTCGTCATTTGGGATTTTTCCCAGAACAAGCTGTGCATTGGGATTTTATAGAAAAGAAAATTAAGCAATCAAAAAAACCAGTTAAATTTCTAAATTTATTTGGTTACACTGGTGTGGCGAGTCTTTTTGCTCTGCGTGCTGGGGCGGAGGTGACACATATTGATGCTTCAAAGCAAATTTTAAATTGGGCAAAAGAAAACCAAAAATTATCAGATCTTAATAAATTACCTATGCGTATTATTGAAGATGATGTTTTAAAATTTTTGGAGCGTGAAGTAAAAAGAGGAAATAAGTATGATGCTATCATCATGGATCCGCCAAAGTTCGGCAGGGGACCTAAAGGGGAAATTTGGAAATTGGAAGTTATGCTTCCAAAACTTCTTGCACAAGTACAAAAAGTTTTAAGTGATAAGCCACTTTTTGTAATTTTAACTTCTTACGGAATTGATTCTTCATCATTAACACTCGGCTATGCACTTGCTGACATGATGAAAAATTTTACTGGCGATGTTGAGGCAGGTGAGCTTTGTGTGCTAGAAAAATCCAACAATCGTCTTATTTCATTAGCAAATACGGCTGTCTGGAGTGTACTTTCTAAATAAAGTAGTTTATGGTAAAATTACCCTATGGAAACACAAACAAATGTTATAAAGTCAAAGTTTGGGATAGGATTCTTTTTCCTTTGCCTCGGAATGTTGATCGCATTAACAACTTCAGTCGTATCATTTCTAAATCTTGTTTTTGAAACGCTTAACAAGCGTTTTCCGGATGTTTTGAATTCTAGTTATCAATATGGTTATTCCACTTACGAATACGAAGGCATTCGAATGGCGCTCGCTACCCTCATCATCTTTTTTCCAATTTTTTTATCCATATCTTATTTTTGGAATAAAATTAGAAACAGGGGATTGGAACATATAGACGAAGTGATTCAAAAGTGGCTTATATATATAATTTTATTTCTTTCATCAATTGTCACAGTGGTTGACCTGGTGACTCTAGTAAAATATTTTATTTCCGGAGAAGTTACAAGTCGGTTTATTTTGAAAGTGGCATCTGTTTTAGTGGTGGCTCTTTTGGTGGGTGTTTATTATATATTTTTACTGCGAAGCAAAGACAATTCTCAGTCAAGAATCGGGATGATTTTTGGATTAGTTGGGGTTGTTCTCGTCGTGGTCTCTATTTTTTACAGTTTTTCTGTTATTGGTAGTCCAGCAAAACAAAGACTGCTTCGTTTGGACGACAGAAGGGTAAATGATCTTCAAAATATCCAATACCAAGTAATTAATTTTTGGCAGCAAAAAGAAAAATTGCCAGCAAATTTGACCGAGCTTTCCAATCCACTTTCTGGTTATTCTCTACCTATTCCGCCAGAATTTGAGAAAGGAGAAACTTATGAATACAAAGTTCTCAGTCTGCTTAAGTTTGAATTTTGCGCGACTTTTGCCTTGCCTATTCCTAAAGGTTGGCGCGAACATAATGGAGGTGGAGTAGTGCCGATGCTGGCTTATGAAAAAGATGTATCAATGACATATCCTTACCCCCGTCCCGGTGGAGTGAATGAATCTTGGGACCATCAGGCCGGACGAACTTGTTTTGAAAGAACAATAGACAAAGATATTTATCCTCCATATCCTAAACCTTTACGATAATGTCAAAGTGTCTCTTTGACAAAAAACCGCTTTGCATAAAAGCGTTTTTTTGTTTATTATGAAGTGATGAAAGAATACGACCATAAAAAAATCGAGAAAAAGTGGCAAACTATTTGGCAAGAAAACAAAGTATATAAAACTCTGGACAACTCCAAGAAAAAAAAGTTTTATGTCTTGGATATGTTTCCTTATGTTTCCGGGGAAGGTATTCACGTCGGGCATCCGAAAGGATACATAGCGACTGATGTGGTTTCCAGAATGAAAAGGATGCAGGGTTTCAATGTGTTGCACCCAATGGGCTTTGATGCCTTCGGTCTTCCGGCGGAGAATTACGCCATCAAGACGAAGACAAATCCTGTGATATCAGTAGCAAAAAATATTGCTAGATTTAAAAAACAATTAGCAATTATTGGTTTTGATTATGACTGGGAGAGAGAAGTCAATACTTCTGACCCGAAGTTTTATAAATGGACTCAGTGGATATTTTTGAAGCTTTTGGAAAAGGGTTTGGCTTACGAATCTAATGAACCGGTGAACTGGTGTCCAAAAGACAGAACTGTTTTAGCCAATGAAGATGTGGAAGATGGAAAATGTGAAAGATGCGGAACTATTGTTGAGAAGAAGCCCATTCGTCAGTGGGTTTTGAAAATCACTGATTATGCTGACAGACTGCTTGCAGACTTAGATGAACTCGATTGGCCGGAATCTATAAAAGAGTCACAGAAGAATTGGATCGGCAGGAGTGAAGGTGCAGAAATTAATTTTCAAATTATATTTAAAAATGGAGGTAAACCTGGCTTGATACCAATTTTTACCACGAGGCCAGATACTATCTTTGGTGCTACATACTTAGTTCTTTCTCCTGAACATCCTTGGGTGACTCTGGCAATAGACGATAATCACAAAGGAGTGATAGATAATGTCCTTGAGGTAGGGAAGTATGTTAAAGAAGTTAAAAACAAAAATGACATAGAGCGTACATCTCTAGACAAAGTAAAGACAGGGGTAGAGCTCAAAGGAGTAAAAGCAATTAATCCAGCAACGAGAGAAGAAATTCCTGTCTGGATCGCAGACTATGTACTTCTGAACTACGGTACTGGGGCAGTCATGGCAGTACCAGCCGATGATGCGCGCGACAGAGAGTTTTCAGAAAAATTTAAGTTGCCAATTTTTGAAAATTATCAAAAAGCCGGGTTTGAAGATTTTGGGAAAAAAGTTATAAAATTTAAACTTCGGGACTGGGTATTTTCTCGCCAGAGGTATTGGGGTGAACCGATTCCTATCTTGCGTGTCGTAGATCCTGAGGGGATCGAAGGAATGGGCAAGGTTATTCCAGTTAAAGAAAAAGATTTGCCTGTTAAATTGCCAAAAGTTAAATCTTACGAGCCGACAGGAACTGCAGAGTCGCCTTTGGCTAATGTGTCAAATTGGATAAATGTAAAAAAAGGCCAGAAAATCTTTAAGAGAGAGAGTAACACCATGCCTCAATGGGCTGGTAGTTCTTGGTATTATCTTCGTTATATGGATCCAAAGAATAACAAAGCATTGGTTGATAAAAAAAAAGAAAAATATTGGAATATGGTGGATTTGTATGTTGGTGGCGCAGAACATGCGACTAGACACTTGATATACGCGAGGTTTTGGCATAAATTCCTCTATGATATAGGTGTTGTTGAAAATAAAGAACCTTTCAAAAGACTTCAACACGTGGGGCTTATTATAGCTTCTGATGGAAGAAAGATGTCAAAAAGGTTTGGAAATATTATAAATCCAGATACTGTAATTCATACTTTCGGTGCAGACACACTACGACTTTATGAAATGTTTATGGGGCCATTTGATCAAGCAGTTGCTTGGAGTGAGGAAGCAATAATAGGCCCAAGGAGATTTTTAGAGAGAGTTTGGAAAATTGGAAAGAAAGTAAAAGAAAGGGAGACAAAGGATTTTCTGAGCCTTCGCCCTCGGAGTCGTAAGGGCAGGGAACCCACGACTCTTGAAAATCCTTTGTCTCCCTTTCTTCAGAAACTCCTACACAAAACTATCAAAAAAGTTACAGAAGACATCGAAGCAATGAAATTTAATACTGCGATTTCTTCACTCATGATTTTTATGAATGAAGTTGAGAAGTTTGATTCGCTCTCGTCAGATGTGTATAAAAAATTCTTACAGATTCTTGCGCCATTTGCGCCGCATATCACCGAAGAGTTATGGAATATGCTTGGAGAGAAAAAGTCTATCCATCTTTCATCCTGGCCAAAATATGATTCAGAGAAAATAAAAGACAAAGAAATAAAAATCATAGTACAAATAAACGGCAAAGTCAGAGCCGAGATTTTAGTAGAAGGGGATGAGACAGAAGAAAATATAAAGCAAAAATCTCTCAAGAATGAAGCTGTCTCAAAATATACAGAAGATAAAGAAATAAAAAAAATAATTTATGTTAAAAACAGACTTATTAACATTGTACTGTAGGCTACCTTATCCACACTAAGGTTTTTCTATCAAATATATTATTATTATTGTATAATATGTATGTTTCCGCAAATATAAAAAATATGTTCCCCAAACTTAACGAAAAGTATCTATTACTATTGCGGTCCCTCTTTGGTTCCATTATTCTGTTTTTAGTCGTTTTTATTTTTCCCTCAAGCACTAGGGCTTTTGATTTTTCGACTGAATTAAATAATGTAAATAATTCTCTTCAAAATGTCTATAATAAATATATTTTATCACCCATAGGCAAAGGGTTGTTAGAAACGTCCTCTATTTCTAAAGAATATATTATCCAGTCGGTAAATAATATTACCAGTGAAATTGGAAAGGCTCCCAGGAAGATAGTTTCCAAAATTTCTAATGCTGAACTTTATTCTTCTATTTCTTTGGTTGCTAACCCCTTAACAGAATTAAGCGAATCCCTCTTTAATACTTATTACAATTACGTTATCAATCCACTAGGCGATGGGATTTCTGAAATCTTTTTTCTTTTTGAAAACCAAAATTCTGAACCATCAATTTCATCAAAAACTACTCCAACTTCTCCCAATACAATAGTTTCCTCTTCGCCCACCCCAAGCACTTCAAACACATCGGGCATTTCAGACCCTTCAAGTATTCCGCAATTTCCTGCTTCTCCCCACCCAAACACCATAGGTGAGCAGGTCTTGTCAGGAGTTAGTGTTTCTGCCAAAACCCCTACCGCTAAAACAATTTACACCCAAGGCCTTCCAGGACCACAAGGCTTACAGGGTCCAGCAGGTCCAGCAGGTCCAGCAGGTCCTGCAGGAACATCAGGCGGTTTTGCTCCACTCTCTCCTCCCTCCTTTGCTCCACCAAGCTATAATAATAATCAAATCATAGGTAACAGTGGTGGCTTTGCTTCGCTTGGAGTTCAAGATCTAATTGCGACTACATTAAATATTACCGGGGTCTCTACGCTTGCCAGCCTCGCTATTACTGGTGGTTCTACATTGACTGGCAATCTAACCGTTTCTGGTACAATTAACGGGACTTCTCTACCAACCTCCGGAACACTTTATGGCACAGCAACTGATTCAATCACATCTCTTCAGTTATTGACTTCGGTTTCCAATGAAACAGGCACAGGTGCCTTAGTATTTGGAACTTCTCCGACTTTTACTACAAACATTACAACTCCTCTTATTGTCGGTGGCACAGCTGTTGGTTCAGGTGTCACTTATAAATCTACCACAGGCATAGGAACAGTAACAGGTATCGCTCATCAATTTGTCGGTGGAACTGACGGAGCAACTGTTGCAATGACCGTTTTGAATAATGGTTTCGTCGGCATTGGGACAAGTACACCAAATTTTGGTTTGGAAGTAACAACTTCAAAAGGCAATACGACGGCCAAATTAGGAGCTAGTGACGCGCTTTATACCATTTATAGTAATCCCGCACTTGGCTTTAACGCTTATTATGACAGCGGATGGAAATATGGTAACGCATCCCCGGCAAACTACGCTGCTTTAATTAGCCGTTCCAATACAGGTGATCTTTCTTTTTCGGTCGCTGGTACCGGCACTGCTGACTCGGCTATTACCTGGGCTAGTCCGCTGGTTATTTTAAATTCTGGCAATATCGGTATCGGGACGACGGTGCCATTAGACCCATTAGAGGTAGTGGGTGTGAGTGGCGCATATAATGGAAATGGAAATGAAAGCATCTTTCAAATCACAACAGGGACGGGACTAATTACAGACGACAAACTTCAATTTGGAATTGTTGATGGGAGTTATTCGTGGTTACAGGCACTTGACCCGATGAACGAATACAGAAATCTTGCCCTTCAACCAGGCGGGGGTAACATCGGTATCGGGACGACGGGACCGGGAGTTAAATTAGAAATTGAACATGCACAAGCGAGTGAAGCTGGTTTTGGTACTCCAGCAGTTTTGGTTGATGTTAGTAATAATTTTGGTAATAAAGTTATTGATTTAATAAGATTAGACCGTACAGTTTCTGGAGATGTAGGATCAGCTGGGGTAGGTGCTGGAATTTTGTTTAGGACAGAAGATTCTGCTGGAAATTTAGATGAAGTTGCAAGAATTACTGCTTTGCATTCAACCGTAACAAGCGGAAGCGAAGTTGGCGATATTAGATTTCAAACAAGGAGTAACGGAAGTGCGATTGCTGATGTTGTGACCATACAAGGCAGCAAGGTCGGTATCGGGACAACGGCGCCTTCAACATTACTTCATGTTGGTCTAGCAGGAACGACACTGGGAACTATTGGTGTAGCGGGGAATACCTCCGGACTGGTTACCATTCAACCAGCAGCTGCAGCAGGAACTTGGACTCTCACTTTACCCACCGCGGTGGGCGCCGCAGGTCAGCAACTGACTGATGCGGCAGGAAATGGTATAACTTCCTGGACGGCAGCAGGTTCAAAGAGAGAGTACAAAAACATACTTGGGACAGTTGAACCAGAAGAAGCTTTGTCGACGATTCTTGACACTCCCGTGTATAGGTTCAAATACAAAGCAGGATTTGGTACTGGAGACTATAGTACCGAGTACGTAGGGGTAATGGCAGATGAAGCTCCTTGGGCAGTACACTTTAACGGGACAATTATAAATCCTGTTAATACGCTCGGATATGCCGTGCTTGGCATTCAGGCATTGGATGAAAAAGTGAATTTGCTGGATTTTAAAATAAAAGACTTACAGATAAATGCTCTTGGTGTAAACACTCCTTTGATAAGCAGAGGGCAAGCAGGAAGTCTAACCGACACCCTAGGCGCTTATGCCAGTGCATTTTTTAGTGATGTATTGCAAAAAGTTGAAAATGGTGTGGCGCAGGTGAAAGATTTGGTTGCAGAGACATTAAAAGTCGGTAGTTCCGAAAAACGTACTGGCATAACTTTGTATGATGAAGTTACTGGAGACCCATATTGTCTCTCAATTACAAATGGGACAACAAAAACTGCTCCGGGCGAATGCGTTACCATAGAACCTCCAGCACCAATACTAGTGCCTGCACCTAATCCAGAACCTACACCTCAGCCAGAGGCTGGTCAGCCTCCGGCTGAAACTCCAACTCCTGTGTCTGAACCAGAACCTGTTGTTGAATAAAAAATATAAAAAATGTGTTGTGGGTTAACATCGTTTTGTAATTTGCACTTTTAAAATAGAATATAGTATAATAAAATTGATGAAATCAAATATATTTGACAAGATTTCTTTTCTTTCTTTATTTTTAGTTGTTGTATTGTTACCATTTTTCTTTTTACCTTTCACTAATATCCCGATTGAAACTTTAAAAGGATTGCTTTTGGTAGTAGGACTTGCTGTTTGTATTATTTTTTGGGCCATAGCTCGTTTTTCTGATGGTAAAATCAGTTTTCCTAAATCTTTGATTTTAGTCGGAGGCGCAGGTATCATCTTGGCGTTTTTTCTTTCAGCTCTTTTTTCTGAAGCGTCCGGAATATCTTTTTTTGGCACAATTTTTGAGATAGGCACCTTCTGGTTTATTTCTGCTGGTTTTCTTTTAATGCTTTTTTCTTCCATTATCTTTCGAAATCTGCAAAATGCCAAAATGCTTTTATCTGGAATAATGTTTTTTTCGATTATCGTTTTGGTTTTTCAAGGCCTTCGTTTTTTTATGCCAGAGATTTTATCACTGGGAGTTTTAGGCGGAAAAACTGACAATATTTTGGGATCTTGGAATGCATTTGGAATCTTTGCTGGGTTTTCTGCTCTTACCTCACTTTTGATAAGTGAATTTTTTTTGGTTACAAGGAAGACCCAATGGATACTTAGGATATTGGTTTTGTTTTCAATGGTATTTATTGCTGCCGTTAATTTGCTATTTGTTTGGGAAATTCTTGGAATTTTCAGTCTATTTATTTTTGTTTATAAAGTTTCTGTTAACTCTAATGAAAAAGATGGCGAAGAGAAAAAAATCCATTTTCCAGCTTTTTCTTTTATCATAGTTATGATAACTCTCCTGTTTTTTATATCGGGAGCTTTTATTGGGGAAATCTTACCACGGCATCTAGGATTATCAAATACCGAAGTCAGTCCGTCTTTGGGGGCTACAATGTCAGTAACCAAATCAGTTCTCGCCAATGATCCAATTTTTGGTATAGGTCCAAATAGATTCGGAGTTGCCTGGGCAATGTATAAACCTACCTCGGTCAATAATACTGTCTTTTGGGATGTTTTTTTTAATTCTGGTTCGGGATTGTTGCCAACTCTTGCCTCTACTACTGGGTATCTTGGTATTCTCGCTTGGCTTATTTTCTTTATTTTGTTAATAGTCACTGGTATGAGATTTCTTTTTGTTGGCATTAAAAGGATTATAAATCGTGAAATAATAGTATTTTTTTTATTATCTCTTTATTTATTTATTTCCTCCTTCTTTTACTCTACAGGTTCTGTAATATTTTTATTAGCTTTTGCTTTTACAGGAGTGTTTATAGGTTTGTACACTTTTAATAGTCCGAATGGGAAAATTTCTATATCGTTTTTGGATGATCATAGAAAAAGTTTTTTTTCTATACTGCTTCTCGTAGTCGTTATAATTATTTCTGTTACCACTGCGTTTGAATACATACAGCGCTTTGCTTCTGTTTCCTATTTTAGAAAAACACTTTTGGCGTCAAACATTCCAGATGCCCAAGTATCCATAGGCAAAGCTATTTCACTTTATTCAAATGATCTGTATATGCGGACTTACGCGCAGATATATCTCATTAAATTAAATTCCTTAATTAAACAGGGAGTATCATTATCTGATGCAGATAAAGCTACACTACAAGCAAATTTAGATCAAGCCGTGAATGGTGCGCAATTGGCGGTAACATATGATCCGAAAAATTATTTAAATTTTCAAGCAATCGGTTCTGTATATCAAACAGTTGCCTCATTCGGTGTTCCGGGTGCTTATAGTAAAGCGATCGAAGCGCACGAGATAGCATCGAGTCTTAATCCGAATAATCCGAGTATAAAACTATCTATAGCAAACGCTTTTTTTGCCGATGGAAAAATCAAAGAAGCCAAAGAATATGCGAAGATGTCCCTTTCCCTTAAGCCAGATTATATTGATGCTTTGATCACTCTTTCTCAAATAGTAAAGAGTGAGGGTGATAATGCAAGTGCACTTTCTTATGCAGAGAGAGCGCTTGCCATTTCTCCCACGAATCAAGACCTGATACAATATATGGAATCTTTAAAGAATTTAAATGGAGCTACTAAAAAAGACGAAGACTCAGAAAAGAAAACACCATAATCAAATAAATGAATAAATCCTGTGCGAAATTCACAGGACATATGTTATGCTGTAATAGTTATTAAATAATTAATTTCTACAGAATGGAGAAGATTTTTAAGATTTTTAATAAAGAATATGTAAATATAAACCAAGCTGCGCTTCTTTTGGGGTGTTTTGCTTTCCTCTCTCAAATTTTGGCGTTATTTCGTGATCGCGCCTTCGCTCATTTTATTGGACCCTCTGCAACACTAGACATTTATTATGCGGCCTTTAGGATACCGGATCTTATATTTATATCTGTTGCTTCGCTTGCCTCGATCACTGTACTTATTCCTTTTCTAGTAGCAAAAATGAATGGTGATGCAGTAACAAGTGAAGCCCGAAAATTTTTAAATGATATTTTCACTGCTTTTTTTCTTGTGATGATAGGTGTTTCCATAACTGTTTTCTTTTTAATGCCGTATTTAGTATCTTTTATTGCTCCGGGTTTTGATCCACTTTTGCAGACAAAAGTAGTTGTGCTTTCACGTATAATGTTGCTTTCACCTATTTTGATGGGACTTTCAAATCTTTTCGGGACAGTAACTCAGCTTTTTCGTAAGTTTTTTATTTATTCTTTAAGTCCCATTTTCTATAATTTAGGAATTATTATCGGTGTGATGTTTTTCTATTCTATTTGGGGGATTTATGGGTTAGCGATGGGAGTCGTTTTTGGGGCCTTGATGCATTTTATAATCCAGGTATTTGCCTCGACAACTTTTGGATTTACGCCCCAATTTTCTTTTTCAATCAATTTTCAAGATATCAAGCGAGTGACGATGACTTCACTGCCAAGGACACTGGGCTTAGCTTTTAATAATATAGCTTTGATTTCTATTATCGCTCTCGCTTCGTATTTGGAGAGTGGTTCTATCTCAATTTTTAATCTTTCATTAAATCTTCAATCAGTGCCCCTTAATATTATTGGTATATCCTATGCAGTGGCTGCTTTTCCCACCCTAGCGAAGTCTGTTTCTCTCGGCAAAATGGATGAGTTTAAAGAACATCTTAAAGGAGCTGCTCGCGCTATCGTATTTTGGTCACTTCCAGTAATGTTTCTTTTTATTGTGGTTCGAGCGCAAATCGTAAGAGTTATTTTAGGTTCCGGGTCTTTCTCTTGGGAAAATACTCGATTAGTCGCGGCATCACTAGCAATTTTTTCTGTTTCAGTTGTTGCTCAGGGGATGATTGCTCTTTTGTCTCGAGCTTATTATGCGAAAGGTGATACAAAAACTCCACTCACAGTTAATCTGATCTGTTCTATTTTAATCATAATATTATCCTTTATTTTCATTAATCTTTTTGAGAATATGATTCTGTTTAGATTTTTTATAGAGTCCATACTAAAGGTTGCTGATATTTCTGGCACGCAAGTGTTGATGCTTCCGCTTGCATATTCTCTCGGTACGATTGTAAATTCTATTGTTCTCTGGTTTTTTGTGAGACGTGACTTTATGAAAGGGGATTCCTTTATTACTAAAACTTTTTTCCAAAGTTTGGGCGCTGCGTTCTTCTTAGGACTTGTGGCATATCTCTCTTTAAATATACTTTCACCGATCTTTGGTACCACCACTTTCTGGGGTGTATTCTTCCAAGGTTTTATTTCTGGGATTTTAGGTATTTTTGTCGCTATTTTTGTATTGTATTTTTTGAATAATGAGGAATTAAAGGACATAGTAAAAACTTTTAAAACTAAATTCTGGCGTGCCAAAGTTGTCGCACCCTCTCAGGAGGGACTCTAAACTCGTTTTCTGGGCTTTGAAATAAGGGCTTTTTCTGGTAGAATGGCAGAATGTTTTCGGTTTCAAAAATATTTAAATATATATGGCCTCATGCCAAAAAACATTGGGTGGCTTTTTCGCTGATGTTTTTAGGATACGCTGTTGGAATTATTTTCGACAGCATACTTAAACCTTTAGTTTTTAAATCCATAATAGATTTGTTTTCTTCCAATGTTTCAAGAGATTTAATTTTAAATCAGGCGCTACATTATTTTTTAATAATTTGTGTAATTGTCCTTATCCACAATGTTGGTTTTCGAGTAGGAGATTTTGCAACCTCGCGTTTTGAAAGTAAAGTCATGAAACGTCTTTATGATTTTACTTTTGAACAACTAATGAAACATTCTTACCACTTTTTTTCCAATAATTTTTCTGGAAGCATCATTGCCAAGTCGAGACGTTTTACCAGGTCTTTTGAAACACTTACTGATATAGTTAGTTTCCAAATTTGGTTTTCTTTTATTACCTTGTCTGGAATTCTTATTATTTTATTCTTTAAAATTCCCATATTGGCTTATATCTTTTTAGTTTGGTCGGTATTTTATATTTTAGTTACATTTTTATTCATAAGAAAAAAAATCTTCTATGATATAGAAGAAGCTGCTGCTGACTCATTAGTTACAGGGCGCTTTTCTGATGCAATAATGAATATATTAAACATAAAAATATTTAGTAGTGATAAAAAAGAAGAATTAAATTTTAAATTAGTTACTAACGACGAAGAAAAGAAGAGGAGAAAAGCTTGGTATTTTGGAAATTTCCAAAATATTGCTCAGTCAACAATGATGGCTACGTTACAAATCACTGTGCTTTTTACTAATATTCATTTTTGGTATGCAGGAAAAATATCATTAGGTATGTTCGTTTTGATTCAAACTTATATGTTTAGCTTGTTTGATATTTTATGGAATTTTGGAAGATCTTTAACAAAAGCCATGAAAGCTATGACTGACATGCAAGAGGTTGTAAATATTTTTGATACGCCCATAGATATTGTTGACAAGCAAGTGCCTGAAAAATTAAAAATACATCAAGGGCATATCATCTTTAAAGATGTCTCTTTTGTTTATAAGGGCGGAATTTCTGTTTTCGAAAATTTTAATCTTGAAATTGCCCCAGGTGAACGTGTCGGTATCGTAGGACACTCTGGAGCAGGAAAATCAACCATCACTAAAATTCTCCTTCGTTTCGCAGATATATCAAATGGAGATATTACTATCGACGGACAAAATATAAAAAATGTATCCCAAAATGATTTGCGTTCCATGATTTCATATGTACCCCAAGAATCAATTTTATTTCATAGGACTATAGGGGAGAATATTGGCTATAGCAAAAACAATGCAACCAAAGAAGAAATTGCCGAGGTGGCAAAAAAGGCTCACGCCGATAAATTTATTTCTAAATTGCCAAAAAAATATGATACATTAGTTGGCGAGCGTGGGGTGAAACTTTCTGGTGGAGAGCGGCAGAGAGTGGCGATAGCTCGGGCGATGCTGAAGGATTCTCCGATACTTATGCTGGATGAAGCTACGAGCTCACTCGACAGTGTCAGCGAGTATTACATTCAGGACGCCTTCAACGAACTTATGAAAGGAAAAACTACGATAGTGATTGCTCACCGTCTTTCCACCATACAAAAAATGGATAGAATAATTGTTTTAGATAAAGGACAAATCGTAGAACAAGGCACACACAAGACACTATTAGAAAAGTCGGGCGTGTACGCCGATCTATGGAATCACCAAACTGGTGGATTTATGGAATAATGAATTAATGTCAAAGAGCATCTTTAATACCAAACAACATGGATTTAAAACACATTAGAAATTTTTCAATTATAGCGCATATAGATCACGGGAAAAGCACCTTAGCAGATAGAATGCTTGAAATTACACATACCGTGCCAGAGCGGAAGATGCGTGATCAGGTGTTGGACTCTATGGAACTTGAACGAGAGAGAGGGATAACCATCAAAATGCAACCCGTAAGGATGGTTTACCATCCTGGAGGTCCTGAAAGAAGTGAAGAGCAAGAATATATACTAAATCTGATTGATACACCAGGGCATGTAGACTTTTCTTATGAAGTTTCCCGCGCTTTAAAGGCAGTGGAAGGATCTATTTTATTAATTGATTCTACGCAAGGTGTGCAAGCGCAGACACTAACTACACTTGCTATGGCGCGAGATGGGGGCATAAAAATAATTCCCGTACTTTCTAAAATTGACTCACCTTTAGCTAGAATATCGGAGGTTAAAGAAGAAGTTGTAAAGCTTCTCCACTGTAGTAGAGAAGAAATACTGCAAGTTTCGGGTCGTACCGGAGAAGGTGTGGATAATCTTTTGCAGGAAATTATAAAACGTGTTTCAGAACCGAAAGAAACTTACCCATTTCGCAACAGTGGTGGTGAAGTGAGTAAGAATGAAAATAGGAGTGATAATATTTTGCGTGCTTTAGTTTTTGATTTTAAATATTCTAATCATAAAGGAGTTATTGTTTTTGTACGATTACTTGATGGCAGAGTAAAACGAGGTGATAATTTGATTTTTGCGGTATCGGGCGAGAAATTCAATGCGTTGGAAGTCGGCACTTTCTCACCAGAAGAGACTCCACAGGACTATCTCTCGTCTGGCGATATTGGTTATATTGTCACAGGTATTAAAAAGCCGGGCATTGCTTCTGTCGGAGATACTATTACAATGTTAAAAAATCCGCTACCGGCGCTTTCTGGCTATATGCAACCTATGCCAGTGGTCTGGGCTTCCGTTTTTCCAGAAGATGCGGATGATTTTGCCGAACTTAAATTGGCGTTGGGAAAATTGCGACTTTCGGATTCCTCTTTTTCCTATGAAGAAGAGTCCTCTGGGTCTTTAGGTAGGGGGTTTCGATGTGGTTTCCTTGGAATGTTGCATCTAGAAATTATTACAGAGCGGTTGAGACGGGAATTCAATTTGAACTTGGTTGTTACCACCCCGTCTATTACTTATGAAGTGGTCAACAAACAAGGGAAGAAAGAAAAAATTTATTCACCGTTTTTTTTTCCAGATGACGGAAATATAGAAACCATATTTGAGTCCTGGGTAAATTTGAAAATAATTACTCCAGTAGAATATGTTGGCAGTATTATGCAAATTCTTTTTGACCATGAGGCAGAAGTGGGCGATACGGAGAATTTCGGGGACAGTCGTTCTACAATCTCGGTCAAAATGCCACTGCGCGAGCTAATGCGCAACTTTTTTGATGAATTAAAAAGTGTTTCCTCTGGCTATGGTTCCATATCTTACGAAATATCAGGGGAGCGTGAAGCTGATGTCACAAGGCTTGATATTCTGGTGGCAGGTGAAGTAGTACCCGCTTTTTCTAGAGTGGTTTCTAAAAAAAGGGTAGAGGAAGAAGCTCAAAAAGCAGTGGAAAAATTAGAAGCTCTTTTGCCGAGGCAAATGTTCACTTTAAAGATTCAAGGTCGCGCACTCGGACGCATCATTTCATCTGCCACTCTCTCTGGTATGAAAAAAGATGTTACCCAGCACATGTACGGAGGTGACATTACTCGTAAAATGAAACTCCGTGAGAAACAAAAGAAAGGAAAAAAGAAAATGAAAGAAAGAGGACGGGTAAATATTTCACAAGATGTATTCTTAAAAATGATGCGTAGCGGAGAGTAGATTAATCCACGTTTCTTAAAATTTTTCAAGATAGGGCCTAGTTCTAAAAGTCTACTTGAGACTAAATATGGGAGAATACAATAAAATCATACTAACGATGATTAAAATACCCAAAACCGTCCAAATCATTTGTATTTTCTTTTGATGTTTTTTATTGAAAAGCATATACTTAATGAGTATAGCATGTTTTTTAAATTATGAGAAATTTCGAACAAAAAAGAGGATGGAGAAACATTTTACAATCAAGACCTATTTTGGTTCTTTTGGGTATTTTAGTGATAATTTTTGCTTATGGTGTTATTGGTTTTATGGGTAAAATACAAGTTACCAGAGAAAATAGAAAAATAGCCGAAAATAAGATTGCAGAATTAAAACAGGAAAAAGACAAGCTAACATTAGATATTGCTAAATTAAAAACGGATGAAGGGGTAGAAGAAAGCATCCGTGATAAATTTGGTTTAGCAAAAGAAGGAGAGGGTATGGTGGTAGTAGTGGAAAACAAAAATAAAATAGAAATACAAGATACAAAATCCGGAGGATTTTTCTCTTTTTTTCGAAACTTATTTAACTAACTGGTGCGGGATGGGGTAATCGAGCCACTACATAGCCAGGTGCTTTTCCGCTGGTGCATGGAAAAGCCTTTTCGATTCCCCACGCAAGCAAAGCAGTTTGCTTGCTATCCCTTACTTTGTGCGGGATGGGGTAATCGAAACCCCGTCTAATCCTTGGGAAGGACTCATTCTACCACTAAACTAATCCCGCATGACTTAAATTTATCACAAAAACATCCTCGCAGACTTGGAAATACTCATTCTACCACTAAACTAATCCCGCAGTATGTAAATTTTTTCAACAACGATCCTTTAGACTTGGAAATACTCATTCTACCACTAAACTAATCCCGCAATTATTTAAAATATATCCTTATTTGGCCTTTAGAGCAAGTATGATATAATACTAATATTATAAATTATTCGTATTTTTTTTATGAAGAATGTAACAATTTATTCGACCCCGTCCTGTCATTTTTGTCACATGGCGAAAGAATTTTTTAAAGCAAATAATATTTCCTACATTGAACACGATGTGGCAGGGGATGCTGAACAAAGGAAGATTATGATAGAAAAAAGCGGGCAAATGGGTGTGCCGGTCATAGTTATTGACGAAGAGCTTGTGGTGGGCTTTAATAAGCCTAAAATTATCCAATTGCTCGGACTTTAATTTATTTACAACAATACCTTGTTCTCTATAGGCCCTCGTAGTTCAATGGATAGAACAGTTCCGTCCTAAGGAATAGATGCACGTTCGATTCGTACCGAGGGCACCAGAATTAGGTTTTAAAAAATTTTATGTTAAAATAATTTCTATGAAGACAACACTTGAGACTGGTGAGCACGGAAGAAGAATTCCAAACCCAGAAAAGACAGGAGTGTTTCGACGTCTTAAAGAGTCAATAATATCTGGCAATTACAATTTAAGAGAGTTAAAGGGTGCACTTACACAGGAGTCAATTACAGTAGCACAATATGCCGAACTAGCTTCTCTGCTTTTAGAAAAACTTGATAAGAGGGTTGAGATTGATGCCCTGACGGGTGTCTTTAGTCGCGCATCTTTAGAACTCAAACTAAATAGGTTGAAAGAAGAATTAAATTCTACTGAAGGGAGACGAAAATTACCTGTACAGTCAATTATGGTTATTTTTTTAGATATAAAAGAATTTAAAAAATTAAATGATACACATGGTCATCTAGCTGGTGATCAGGCATTGGTTGTCGCAGCAGAACGTTTTAAAGGGGTTACAAAGAGGGGCGATATGATATTTAGAGTGGGGGGTGATGAATTTCTAATAGTGTTACCCATAACAGACAACAACCCTGATCTACTGCAGTCAATTTTTCAAAGGATTCAAGAGCAGATCAATACCAATTTATCTTTCAGTAAAATAGAACCTGATGGCAGTCAGAGTGAAACTATTACTTTTTCTATTTCAATTGGACATGAAGTATTAAATAGGGGAGATGAGACAACAGTTAAAGAAATACTAAACAAAGCTGATCAAAAGATGTATCTAGATAAAAAAAGCCAATAATTTTATCTAAGACACTACAATCTTTTATTTTATAAATTATTGTGCTAAATTATATTTATGGATCCTGAATTCAAAAAGTTGCTAGAAGAGACCTTTGAGCTTGCTAAAGAGAATAATGACATGTTGCATTCCATGCGGCGCTCGATGCGTCTTCAGCGGATTATGAGTATTCTTTACTGGGTGTTCATAATTGGTTCTGCTGTTGGCGCTTATTATCTTATTCAGCCTTATATAGATCAATTAACGAATATATACGGTGGAGCGAGAAGTGATATTGATAATTTTAATTCCCTACTTCAAAATTTTAAGAAATAAAATTAACAGCAAAAAGAAAGTTTTTTAAAAAAAACATTGCTTGGGTAGCTCAGTTAGTAGAGCATTCCCCTGAAGAGGGAAGGGTCGGCAGTGCGATTCTGCCCCCAAGCACCAAAATTTCCTAGATTGATCTTACTTTTACGTTATTTGTTTTTTCTTTATCTACCTTTTGAAGCTTGATAGTCAAGAGCCCGTGTTTCTCTGTTGCTTCAACTTCTTCCGGCTCTACTTCCTGCGGGAGAGATATAGTACGAGAAAATTTCCCCCAATAAAGTTCTTTGGTAAAATAATTTTCCTCATCGATGTTTCTATGTTCTTCACGTTTACCATGGATGGTTATCATATCACGGGCAATCGATAATTCTAAATCTTCTGGCTTAACTCCGGCAACCATTGTCTGTACAATAATCTCGACGGGGGTCTGATAAACATCAACAGCTAATTCCGCTTCCTCATTTTCTTCTTCAATCCAGTTGTTACCATTTTTTTTGTCTTTTCCGTTGCCCTTATTTCCCCCCGTTCCGTTTTTCTTCATTTCCCCTGACTCTTCTTCCGTACTAACACTTCCAGTTAATCTCTCCCAAAAACTTCTTTTTTTATTTTCCATAAATTAATTCATTCTCCTTACTTTTTCAAAAAGTAACATAACGATAATAGTAACGACCCACAGGAAAGCAAAAACTTTTAAGAAATCATTTCCACTATTCCTTATTATAAAAAAATTAAAGACACTATGCAAGGTAATAGCGAATATAAAGCCGACAACAAGATACCATTTTCTCTTTAATCCATCGATGTGCAAGGAAATTCCAAGCGCAATACCCAAAATTCCGCTTGAAACAGTATGTAGAAGAGTGGATCCCAAGAATCTAAGTTGCCCTGTGAGCAAGCCCACAGTATTTTGACCCATTGAAAATGGTTTTATCAAAAATAATGTATTTTCAAGCGCTGCAAAACCCAAAGCCGAAGTGATTAAATAAATTGGCCAATCTATAGGTTTATCGGCGTGATTTGTTTTGTAAATAATCACCAAAACAGCCAAATATTTAATTATTTCTTCCGCGCTTGCCCACAGAACTAGTTCCCACTGGTCAGAGCTTACATGGGCTTGTATAAACTTCTGGATTGGTAAAATGAAGACAACTGCTATCATTCCCATAATGAAGACCACAGCAAGGATTCCTTTTGGTTCAGGTTTTTGATTATCTTCTTTAAGCCAGAACCACAGCCACAAAAGAGATGGGACGACTCCGCCCAAAAATGCTAAACCTAAAATTTTAGGATCATTTGTCATTTAATTTATGTTTTGGCCAACTTTCCACCATTAAAAGATTTTTTTTATTTGGTAGCATAGACCAGATTTCTTCTGTGACAAAAGGCATAAATGGGTGTAGAACCTTGAGTAGGGTAATGAGGTGCATATAGAGAAGTATTTTTGCCGAATCTGCATTTTTATTTTCTAGAATTTTTTTCTTCGAACGTTCTATTATAATATCAGCAAAAGTATGCCATGTATAGTGATATAATTTTTCAGCAACAATATAAAACTTATATTCATCCATCTCTTTTGTAATCTCTCCAATTAGGGAATTTAATTCTTCATCTGTGGCTTTATCTTCTTCATCATACTCTAGTTTCTCTTTAATATTGAAATTTTTTGCATTGTTCATATTCTCCATAACAAAACGTGCTGCGTTCCAGATTTTGTTTGAAAATTTACTATAGGCTTTTACTTTTTGGATATCAAATTTAGCATCTGCTCCCGGTCCGATGCCCACGATCATTGACATACGGAGCGCATCAGCACCATATTTTTCTATGATTTCGATAGGATCTATTCCATTATCTAATGATTTGCTAAATTTTTGTCCTTTAACATCTCGAAGCATTCCATGAAGGTACACTGTTTTAAAAGGAATTTCATCTATTAAATATTCTGACATTAGAATCATGCGAGCAACCCAGAAGAATAATATTTCGTATCCTGGATTTATGACGCTTGTTGGATGAAAGTTTTTCAAATCTTCTGTTTGGTTTGGCCAGCCAAGGGTTGAGAAAGTCCATAACCCCGAAGAGAACCAAGTATCTAGTGTATCTTCATCTTGAATCCAATCGTTGCCCGGATTTTCTCCCACAATTATTTCATCTCCTTTGTAAAAAACAGGAATCCTGTGTCCATACCAGATTTGTCTGGAAATACACCAATCGCGGAGATTTTCTATCCAATTATAGTAAACTTTTTCGAAATGACTTGGTATAATTTTAATTTTGCCTTCTTGCACTGGATTAAGCATTAATTCTTTAAGAGATTTATTATTTCGAGAAGGAATTTTATGATTTACATTCACAAACCATTGAAGCATAATTTGTGGCTCAATAATGCCTCCAGTTCTCTCAGCAGTGGCAACTCTATTTACATAATTTTCATCAATCGATACGAGTAATCCTTTTGTTTTTAGTTTCTCAACAATTTTTTCACGTGCATCATTAATTTTCATTCCCGCGAATTCTTCTGCGATGGGAAGCAGCTTCCCATATTTATCAATAATTTGCTCTTTTTCTAGTTTATATTTAAGAGCGAGCGTGAAATCTTCGTGCGAGTGCCAAGGTGTGATGGTCATCGCTCCCGTACCGAATTCCATATCAATCATCTCATCTTTAATGATTGTGGCCTCTATAGGGCCGTTGATCCACTCTAGTTTTATTTTTTGACCCTGTTTATACTCCGCGTATCTTTTATCTTCTGGATGCATCACCACGTATTTATCACCAAATTTTGTTTCTGGCCGAGCTGTGGAAATAGAAAAAGGTCCATATTTAAAGGTATAAAATTTACCTTTTTGTTCTTTGTAAACTATTTCATCATCAGAAATCACTGTCTGACCTTTCGGGTCCCAGTTTACAACTCTATTCCCTCTGTAAATCAGTCCATCGTCATACATTTTTTTGAATGTAGTTTTGACGGCAGTATTACGAGCTTCGTCTAAAGTAAAAGCTTCACGAGACCAGTCAAGAGATGCCCCAATTTTTCGGAGCTGACTCACAATAGTTTTTCTACTATTCTCCACAAATGTATTTACATGTTCCAAGAATTTTTCTCGTCCGATATCTTTTTTATTTAAACCTTCTTTTTCAAGTATTTTTGTAACTTTGGAATCGGTGGCTATGGCTGCATGATCTGTGCCAGGGAGCCAGAGAGTTTTTTTGCCCTGCATTCTATTGTAGCGAATCATAGTGTCTTGCATAGAATCTTCCAATGCATGACCTAAATGAAGTACGCCAGTAGCATTTGGAGGAGGGAGTACTATTGAAAAGTACGGAGCATCTGATTTTGTTATACCTTTTTCCACACACACATCTGGGTTAAAAAAACCGCTATCTTCCCACAGCTTATATATTCTTTCTTCTGTTTCTTTTGGATTGTAGGGTTTTAGCAGTTTATCGTTCATTCCTAAATAATACCATAGAATATTAGGTTTTTCTATTTTAGTCTTAAATTACCACTTGCTTTTATATTGGAAGCCTTGCCAAATTTTCCTTTCTTTTTTGCATAGAGCAAGTATCCCGCTATGCCAATCATTAAAGAATTATCTCCCACAAGTTCTTTTGGGGGAAATAGAAGTTTGATTTTATTACTTGCCTGTCCTTTGACGCGACTTGCAATTTTTTTTATTTCATTTCTCAAGTGTTGATTCGCAGCCACTCCTCCCGCAACAATAAGAGTTTTTACTTTATATTTTTCTATCGCTTTTTTTGTTTTATAAATCAAACATTCAATGGCCGCGTTTTCAAATTCTAAAGCTATTTTTATTTTTGTTTTTTCATCTAGTAAACCAATTTTCTTGATTAAGTAAAGAACCGCCGTTTTCAGTCCCGAAAAAGAAAAATCTAAATTCTTAGAATGAAGCATTGGGCGCGGGAGGGAAAAAGAAAATAAGCTTTGATGGGACTCCACAGGGCGACGGCCCGAGGACTGAGTAAATTTTTCAGCAGAAAAATTACGACCCTGAAAAGTTTTATTTTCTTTTTCCCTCTCCCTCCCTTCTTCTGCCAATTTAGATATTTGTGGACCGCCAGGGTAGGGGAGGTCGAGCATCCGAGCAACTTTATCAAAAGCTTCGCCGACGGCATCGTCCAAGGTTTCGCCAATTATTTCATATCGCATCCACTTTTTACTGAGTACTAACTGTGTGTGTCCACCAGAAACCAAAAGAGAAAGTGTTGGAGTTTTCACTTTGGGTATGGTAAATTTTCCTTTATTTTTTCCAAATACAGAAAGTATATGTCCTTCCATGTGATTTACAGGCACCACGGGCACATTCCACTTTTTTGTTAACTCCTGCGCAAAAGTTATGCCTGCCCAGAGCGCTGGTTCTAATCCTGGACCATAAGTCACAGCTATTAAGTCAATCGGTGCTTTGGTCGTTAGGTCTTGCCTAGCGACGTTGTTTAGATGGGCTTGCTTTAATGCTTGTTCTAGCAGAATTGGTAAATTTTTAATATGTTCTTGTTTAGCGAGCATTGGATATACTCCGCCATAAGGAATATGGATTTTTATTTGCGAATTTGAAATATCCGCCAAAACTTTGAAAGAAGCATTATTAATGCCTCCTTTTGCTTCCACTATACTTATTCCAGTATCGTCGCAAGATGTTTCAATCGAAAGAATGATCATGTTAATTAATCAGGGGCAAAGTTCTTTTAGTTCTTTCTTCATTACTATAAATCAAAAAAAATTATTTTAATTTGACTTAATTCAGTTATATTATTGTGTTGTTACACCGTCAAAGTGCTCCTCTTTCTCGTCCATTTTAGTTTTCTGTATCGTACCATCTTGATGTTCTGGTGGTGAATATAGTGTATAAAGTTTCAGATCAAGAGAACCAGTGTTTACAATATTGTGTCGAGTGCCTTGAGGGATCATAATTGCTTCATCGGTGCCAAAGCTATGTTCTTCACCATCAATTATTGCCCTAGCTTCTCCTTCCTCAATACGAATAAACTGGTCAAGCTTATGAACTTCTTCCCCAATTTCTTCGCCAGGCTTTAGGTTCATTAATACAAGCTGGCTATTTTTTGCGGTATAAAGCACGCGACGGTAATCAGTATTCTCTTTTGTTGCTTTTTCTATATTGATTTTAAATCCTTTCATATTCTTGGTTTATGTGTTTAATTATAATAAAAAACCTATCTTACAATTATACCACAATCTTAGTGCCGGGAGGGAGACTCGGTCACAGGTCTTTTTCTATTGAAAAAGCCTGCGACCCCACCTCGACACGTCTGTCTCCGGCTTTCGAGTCAGCACAAATATATAACATATCTTTGTGCCGGGAGGGAGACTCGAACTCCCAAGGGTTGCCCCACTAGTTCCTAAGACTAGCGCGTATACCAATTCCGCCATCCCGGCAAAAATCAAACCGTTTCGCACAAAGTGCGTTAGCACTTTGTGCGCCTAATTGTAGCAAATTGGAACCTTATTTTCAATCAAATAAAGGGTTTTTCGTTTGTTTAGTAAAAAATTAAATTTTTATGTTTGCCATTTACAGTTTATACATTTTATGTTATAAGCTATTTGAAGGAGTCAAGATCTTGGGACAAAATTTCGCAGCGATGTGTTATGTGGCGGCCGCAGTCCGAGCTGGACAATTACCAGACAAAGATCGTACTGACGCCGAAATACAGGCGTTGTTCACGGCAAGTTGTCAGACCCTACCACCATGCCCCAAATGCAATCGGACAATGGTCAGTAGCGGGGGTCAATTTCACTGCACCGTTCACGGCGATCCGACGCTGTTACCCAACGAGGAAGTTAGTGACGAGGCGTGGATGGGAGCAGAACGTAACCGTCTATAATTCAAAAGGGTCGAGAGTCTCATACTCTCAAGGATAGCCAGACACACCGAAAGGAGGTAAGGTGCCTGGCTATTTTCAATTTCAACACAGAATGATTTTGTGGTCAGGAATAATTTTGTTTTTGTCAAAACAAAATTTTCACGACCCTGCCTCGTCTATTTTTTCTGCTGAAAAAATATGACTCCGGCTCGCACAGCTAAAAAATCTACAGAAGTGCAGATTTTTCTTTACGCTGTGCGCCCAGTAGGGATCGAACCTACGACATTCTCCTTAAGAGGGAGCTACTCTACCAGCTGAGTTATGGGCGCATATAATACATTTATCTTCTATCTTCTAATTTCAAACTACATTTACTAATATCTCGTCCTACCAAAACACTTATGGGCGCAAAAAATTTAATTTTCAAAAAACTCTCAAGTGCCCGAGGTGGGAATCGAACCCACATCCCTTACGAGACACGATTTTAAGTCGTGCGCGTATACCAATTCCGCCACTCGGGCATATTTATTTTGCCTGGAGGCCTGGGGCGGAATTGAACCGCCGTATATTCCTTTTGCAGAGGAATGCCTTACCACTTGGCTACCAGGCCGATATCATATTTAACAAAACTTTAACTTATTAATCTTAAAACCTCTGCGCAGAGGAATGGCATATTCGCTACGCTCACGCCACTTGGCTACCAGGCCATTTTCAAACTATAACCTATAACCAACAACCTATCAACCGTTCCGAAGCAGTTCGTCAATTTTTTGTCTATTCTTTTCGCCGAGATCTATGGCAAAGTCAACGAAAGGAACATTTTTTGTTGCCATATTCTTTTTCAAGAATTCACGGAATTCTTTCCTTTTTCTTTTTGCAAAGAGGAACGCTGTATGTTCTTTAGAAAGTGGGAGTACTGTGATAAATATAGTCGTGCGTTTTAAGTCCGGGGAGGTGGTAGCAGAGGTTACAGTAATAAGGGAAGTTCTATTATTTTCACGTGCCAAAAATCTTGCAGCAAGCTCTTTTATATAATTCGCTACCTTCTCATTTCTTTGTGTCATTTTAATTATGAGTAAACGAAAATTTAAAATTTTTTTACATCTGCGCTACTCTAAATAATTCTATAATATCGCCTTGCGCAATCTCTATTTTTGATTCAATCATCATGCCGAATTCGTTTCCTTCGTCTACTTCTTTTGTTTTTATTTTATTCTTTTCCAGATTTACAATTTTTCCGCGTCCAATTTCAAATTCTCGGCGCATAATTCTAACTGTTCCATTTAAAATAATTTTGCCCTCTGTCACTTTTCCACCCACTATTTGGCGATCCTTGGTGCGACTGAAAGCCCGAATGATTTTCGCCCGGCCTGTCGTCTCCATTGTTTCAATTCTGGGTCTTAACTTTTCCATTTGTATTTCAAGCCATTCTGTCATTTTGTAAATAATGTCAAAAAAAGAAATAGTAATTCCTCTTTTTTCTGCTATCTCAATGGCACTTTTATCTGTTTTTACATTGAATCCAATTATTATTACATTTTCGCCATTTGATAAGTTCTTTACGTCTGATTCTGAAATGGGTCCCACGCCTTTACCTATGATTTTAAATTCCGCTCCCTCATTTTTTATTTTGGCAATTTCTTTTTCAATGGCTTCGAGCGTGCCAGACACATCAGCTTTTAGTATTATTGGGATTATTTTTTTATCTTGATTCTTGTCGGGACTTTGGTGTTGATTGGGGTCTTCTTCTCTATTTCTCGTTTGCCAATTTTCAGCATCTTTTTCAGCATCTTTTTTATTTTTAAAAGTTTTAAAACAGCTTCCGACTTTCGGTATTTTATTAAAGCCGAAAATGCGTATTGGAGAAGAGAAAGACATTTCGTCTATGATCACTCCTTTATAATTTTCCATTATGCGTGTAGAGCAAATACTATCTTCCACGACGACCGTCATTCCTTTTTTTAGGGATCCATTTTTTATAATTAGAGTTGCCAGTATTCCGCGCCTAGAATCAAGATTTGCTTCAATTACGAAACCAGACGCATCTTCGTTTGGATTTCCGTTGAAATTTTCCATTTCCGCTACAATCAGAATCAATGATAATAAATTATCTATACCCGTGCCAATTTTGGCGGAAATTTCCGCATAAGGAATTTTGCCTCCGTAATTTTCCAAATAAATTTCACTTTCGGCTAATTCAGTTTTTGTTTTTTCAATATTGGCTCCCGGTTTATCTATTTTATTTATTGCCACAATACAGGGGAGTTTGCCCTCCGTGATTGTTTTCCAAGCTTCAATAGTTTGGGGTTTTACACCATCTTCAGCTGATACTACCAAAACAGCAATATCAGCAATTTGCGCTCCGCGTTGTCGCATTTTCGAAAAAGCTTCATGTCCTGGTGTGTCCAAAAAAGTTATTTTTCGCGACCAGGATTCCCCTGGTGTCGGTATTTCTACCTCATAAGCGGAAATGTTTTGAGTTATACCCCCGATCTCTTTTTCTGCTATATTTGTTTTTCTGATATAGTCAAGCAATGTTGATTTACCGTGATCAATATGACCCATAACCACTACCACTGGCGGCCTCGCCTGTAAGCCTGTGGCCGAAGGGCGAGCTATTCTATTTTGTTTTGTATTATTTTTCTCCATGAATTATCCCAGATTGTAAGATTTTAGAGCACGGATATTTTTTTGCTAAAAAAATCCTCGTGTTAGCTTACGTTGCGCTTGCAAGTCTCCAAAACCCTACAGCCTACCTTGATACCACTTCCGCTTTTTTCAATGCTTCTTTTTCTTCAGCCGAAAGCTCGTACTCTGATTTGTTATTTTTAATAGATTTAGCAAATACGCTCATTCGTTCACGAGAATATAAACTTGAAATTACCACACCATCACCATCTTCATTCAGCATTCCAATTGCAAAGCTTTGATTGCTACCCTGATCAGGGAAAGGATTAAAGCGTATGGTCTCAAGTCCGCGGATACTTTTTCTTAGTTTTTCATTAATTAGAACAATATCTTTTTGCATAAACTCTTTCGTTTTATTTAATTCCGTAATATTTTTTTCTAAACCCAGGATAGTATCCTCTAAATCTTTCGCTTTTTTACCAAGGAAAAATCTTTTTAAACGTTTCTCTGTAATGATAATCCAAATAGTGATAATGGTTACCACTATTCCAATTAAAATAAAAAAAACCAAGAAAAAAACACTGTCGAGCTTTATATTCATACGAGGATAATATATACTATTTTTATGCTAAAATCAAATAACGCAAAAAAAATATATCTAGATTATGCATCCAGTTCGCTTCTTAACTCCGCGAATCCAGGAGCAATTCATGAATTTGGAATAAAAGAAAAAAACAAACTTGAAGAAGCCAGGACAACTGTTGCAAAGACTTTAAATGCATATCCCAATGAAATTATTTTCACATCCGGCGCAACGGAAAGTAACAACTTGGCTATTTTAGGGTTAGTTCAGAATTTTAAGCAATATTCTAAGTTGCCACACATAATAACTACAAATATCGAACATTCATCTGTTTTAGAAATTTGTAAACATTTAGAAAAAACAAAACAAGCAGAAGTGACTTATATAAAAGTAGAATTGAACGGAATAATTGATCCAAAGAAAATAAAAAAAGCCCTTAAAAAAAATACCATCTTAGTTTCGGTTATGTATGCGAATAATGAAATTGGTACGGTCCAGCCGATACAAGATATTGCAAAAGAGATTAGACATTGGAAAAAAGGCAAAGATAGCTTTTTGGAGCACAGATATTTTTCTGTTGAAAAATTCCTCGTGCTTACGCCGTCAAGAGTTTCTAAAAAGCTATCTTTGCCTTTTTTCCATACCGATGCTACACAAGCAATAAATTATTTACCCATAAATGTTCAAAAATTAGGAATTGATTTAATGTCTTTTAATAGTGCTAAAATTTATGGACCTAAAGGGGTCGGTGTCTTATATGTAAAAAAATACACACCTGTCAGGAAAATTATGTTCGGTGGAGATCAAGAAAGGGGACTACGACCGGGAACAGAAAATGTGGTCGGGGCTATTGTGTTAGCCTCTGCCATAGAAATTACTGAAAAAATAAAAAAAAAGGAAACTATTCGTTTAACCAAACTCCGAGATTATTTTTTTAATGAGCTACAAGCAATGTCAAAGACGATCTTTAGCACTGGATTAATAGTAAACGGTGACTTAACAAACAGATTACCCAATAATGTGAATATTAGTTTTAAAAATATTCCGAGCGACCTTCTGGTAATTGAGTTATCAGCTAGAGGTATCATGGCTTCTGCTAAAAGTGCCTGTAAAGCTGGAGACAGTAAAGCTTCGCATGTAATAAAAGCGATTAATCCAAAAGCCAAAGACACAGATGGATCTTTAAGATTTTCCCTAGGCAAAGATACTACAAAAAAAGATATTGATTATACTGTCAAAGCTTTTACTCAAATTTTGACAAAACTAAAAAAGTGGTATAATTAAGGGATGGATATCAAGGATCTAAATAAATCACAGCTTATATTGATCGCAGTGCTTTTAAGTTTCGTCACTTCTATTGCTACAGGTATTACGACAGTGACCTTAATGCAACAAGCACCAGCATCTTTTACCGTACCCGTCAATCGTATTATTAAACAGACAGTTGAGAAAATACAACAGGTGGAAGGCAAGACCACAGTGCAGACTGTTGTTATAAAAGAAGAAGATTTAGTAGTGGATGCTATTGCTAAAAATAAATTGGCCGTATTTACTGTAAGCAAAGAAATTTTAGACATAGAAGGGAAGACTATTGAAGTTTCAGCTGGCAGGGGATTTGCTATTTCTGCTGATGCTATAGTAGTAGTTGATGGCAATCTTGTGGGAGATTCAGGAGTCTATTATCTTAAGAATGATAGTGGGAAATTCAAAATGGATTTTATATCCACGGACAAAGCTGGATTTTCATTTCTTAAAATTGGTGCTCCACTTGATGAAAAAAATAAAATAATTTTTACAGTACCTACTTTTGGAGATTTGGAGAAAATGAAAATAGGACAAAAGGTTTTAGTTTTAGGTAGCAATATATCTTCTTCTATTTTTGAAGGAATAAATATTGATATTAATGTTACAAAATCAAATGCTGGGGGGCTGGTTCTTAATTTAGATGGTGAAGCTATTGGTATTGCTCTCTCTGGTGAGATGACAGACTTTGCTTCAATTGGTGTTATTAAGGATGCTCTCGAAGTTGTTATGAAAAAAATTAAAACACCCCAAACACTTTAAAAAATAACTTTATAAACTTTAAATCTATATATGCCACCATTAAATAAATTTACAACAAAAGCTAAAGACGCGATAAAGAAAGCCCATGAACTTGCCATCGAACGGGGAGTTAATCACGTTTCCTCACTTCATTTATTAGCCGCATTACTCTTACAAGAAGAGTCCATGGTAAATTCTATTTTAGATAAGTTAGAGATTGACACAATGCTTCTGACTGATTCTGTTTTAGAATTAATAGAATTACCTGAGTCTCGTAGTACTCTCTCGCCCGCGTATCAGATTTATCTCAATCCAGATCTAGCACAAGTCATAGAGCAGTCAGCTAAATTGGCGGAATATATGAAAGATGATTTTGTTTCAACAGAACATCTCTTTATTGCAATTCTAGAAGTAACAAGCGAAGCCCACGAGACCTTAATGCGATTTAGAATTAACAAAGATTCTGTAATGAAAGTTTTAGAAGAGTTGCACAGTCAAAACATTACCGATGTAACAGAGCCGAAGAAATTCAAGTTGCTTTTGAAGTACACTCGCAACTTAACCAAGTTGGCCAAAGAAGACAAACTGGATCCGGTTATTGGTCGAGATAGTGAAATAATGCGTATTATGCAGATACTTTCTCGTAGAACAAAGAACAATCCTATTTTAATCGGTGAAGCTGGCACTGGAAAAACAGCAGTTGTGGAAGGACTTGCTCAGTTGATTGTAAAAAATAATGTTCCAGAATCTTTAAAAGACAAGGAGCTTGTTTCTCTCGATTTAGGATTACTTGTTGCCGGTACAAAATACCGCGGAGAATTTGAGGAGAGATTAAAAGGTATTATGAAAGAAATTGAACGATCAGATGGAAAAATTATTCTTTTTATTGATGAAATTCATACAATTGTTGGTGCTGGGGGTGCAGAAGGTACAATGGATGCCTCAAATATGTTGAAGCCCGCATTATCTCGTGGCGAGTTGCGGGCTATCGGCGCGACGACACTAAGAGAATATCAAAAGCACATTGAGAAAGATCCGGCCCTGGCTCGGCGTTTTCAGCCAGTTTATATTGATGAACCTGGAGTAGAAGATGCAACGGCCATACTACGTGGTCTAAAAGAAAAGTATGAACTTTTCCATGGCGTACGAATTACTGACGATGCTATAGTCGCCGCAGTGAATCTCTCTGCTAGATATATTACAAATAGATTTTTGCCGGATAAAGCAGTGGATCTAATAGATGAAGCTTCTTCTTCTCTTAAAATAATGCTTGAAAATAAACCACCAGTCTTGGAAGATGCGCACAGAAAAATAATGCGTCTAGAAATTGAGAAAGAAGCGCTGAAAAAAGAAATTAGTTCTTTGAGTGGAGAGAAAAATAAAGAAGAGAAAGAGAAGGAGAAAGAAATAAAAAATAGAATAAAAGAAGTGGATAGTGAAATAGGTAATCTGCACGAGAAGACAAAAGAACTTGAGCTAAAATGGCAGAATGAAAAATCAATCGTAATTGAAATTCGTACTATTAAAAAAGACCTTGAAAGTTTGCGTCTGGAGGCCGAAAATGCTGAGATGCGAGCGGATCTTTCTCGTGCCGCGGAAATCCGTTATGGTAAAATTCCTGAGCTTAAAAAAGAATTAGAAATAAAGCTTCTACGATTAAAGAAACTTCAAAAATCGCGGAGAATTCTAAAAGAAGAAATTACCTCTGAAGATATAGCCGAGGTGGTAGCTCGTTGGACAGGAATACCACTTAATAAAATGCTTGAAGAAGAGCGGGCGAAGCTTGAGAAAATGGAAATGGAATTAAAAAAACGAGTTATTGGCCAAGATGAAGCTATCTCTCGCGTTGCCAATGTGATTCGTCGCTCTCGTGCAGGCATCGGAGATCCCAACAGGCCTATAGGTTCTTTTATATTTCTGGGACCTACGGGAGTCGGTAAGACCGAGCTTACTAAGGCATTGGGGCAATTTATGTTTAACGACGATCGCGCAATTATTCGCGTGGATATGTCTGAATATATGGAAAGGCATTCGATGTCAAAACTCATAGGTTCTCCCCCAGGGTATGTTGGTTACGATGAATCTGGTCAACTCACTGAATCAGTCAGACACAGGCCCTATGCTGTAATACTCTTTGATGAAATTGAAAAAGCTCATCCGGAAGTTTTTAATATACTTTTACAAGTTATTGACGAGGGAAGGCTAACTGATGGCAAGGGCAGAGTGGTGAATTTCAAGAACGCCATCATTATTCTTACTTCCAATATTGGTTCACAATTTGTTGAGAAAATGGAATCAATCGGATTTTCTAATAATTCTGACAGACAAGATTATAGCAACATGAAAGAAAAAGTTATGGAAGCCTTGAAAGACCATTTTCGTCCAGAATTTTTAAACCGTCTTGATGAAGTTGTTGTTTTTGATATCTTGGGAGAAGAAGCTATAAAAGAAATAGTTAATTTAAGGATACAAGTAGTGAAAGATCGATTGATCGGGAAGGGTATTGATTTTGAAATTGGAGATGATGCGCTCTCGTATTTAGCCAAAGAAGGTTATAATCCGCATTATGGCGCAAGACCTCTTAACCGCTTAATTCAAAATAAAATCTTGAACCCTGTTGCGTCATACATTATTGGGAATGGAGTAAAGAAAGGGGATACGGTAATTGTCTCTGTGAAAGGAACGGAACTTGTCATTGAAAAGAAAAAAAATCTGTCTACTGGTCGGCAGGTCAAAATCAAAAGTCCTATTCGTGTACGCTCTCGCTCTTCGGTTTAAAAATAATACATGGGGAAGTTTTGTGTACTCAAAAGATGCAAAAAAAGATTTTTTGTGTTATTTTGTGTGGGTGCGAGAGCAATACCTCACCCAAGGTAGACAAGCGTCGGTACTCAAGTGGTCAACGAGGGCAGACTGTAAATCTGCTGGCTTCGGCCTCCGAAGGTTCGAATCCTTCCCGGCGCACAACCTAGGACGAATTGGTGCGAAAGCATCAGTTCGTCCTTGCGCGTTATGATTATTTTTCCGTTCCAACCGCTCAATTTCAGGCATGAGCTCTTTTTCGCCTTTTTTAAGCACCGAGAACCAAGAATGCAGATCAATAAAGAGTTTTCTAGATTCTATCTGTTGGTTCAAACCTAAACTACTTAGGATCTCCCTTTGTATTTGTGTATCGCCCTTTTGTAAGGCTATACTCGCACAATATGCAAAATGAACAACATTTTCAGTAAGTTCAGTCCAATTCTTTGCGCGTGTTTCAACCTCAGACAATTTTATTTTTTCTTTCTTAAGTATTTCTTCGAGTTCATGTTTTTGAGTATTGTATTCTTCTCTCGTGATAGTGCCGTCAATAAGAAAACCAAGGATACGATCTAATTTCTTTTGACCCTCTTCAACATTCTTTAGATGGGTTTCGTAAATTTGCTGACGCGTGCCTGTCTCGGTCTCATGCATTTCTTTCAAAACTTCTAATCCCAACTTATAAAACTTCGGATTAATGTGATTTGTCTCTATAAGACTTTGCACAGCAATCTCCAGCTCATCCAGTCGTATTGGTTTTTCTTTGCAATCAATATATTTTCTGCGTTTAGTGCAATGATAATAAGTATGGTAGTTAATAGTTCCATCCTTCAAGATTTTGTGCTTTTTTGAAGCTGTAATACATGCTCCACAACCACCGCATGTCATAAGACCAGTAAAGGGAAAATCATGCTTCTGTGGCCGAGGCCGGCCTTTCTTACCCATTAGCACTTGCACCCGATCAAATTCCTCCATAGAGATCATTTGTTCATGATTGCCTTTATAAAGTTGCTTGTTGTAGTAAAAGTTTCCAGTGAAAAATATATTGCTAAACAAAAGATACATATAGCTTATTGATAGAGGTTTTCCACCTAGCTTCTTTCTATTCGGTGTTCGCAAACCTAATTCATCAGTCGCTATCTGTAATATTTTTGGGATTGTATAATTTCCTGTGAGCATTAAGTCCCACATCTTACGAACAATTAGGAAGCGTTCTCTATCGGTAATTATCGTCTCGTTTCCTTTTTCATGAGTTTTTGAATTTAGATATCCAATGGGCGGAATATTAGGGAACCATCCTTTTTCTGCCTTCGATCTCATTCCTCGTTTTACATTTGTAGATAAATCACGAATATACTGACTAGACATTCCACTTTCGACTGACATTATGATGGCGTTGTCTTCCGGAAAATAATTCTTTTCTGGGGTCTTAATACAAAGTAATTTTTTCTTCTCCAAAAAATATTGTACTGCTCCATTGTCTATAGCATTTCTACCGAGCCTATCCATTTTCCACACCAGAAGACCATTAATTTTCCCTTGCTCAACTAATTTCATGAGTTCAGTGAACCCATCTCGCTTGTATGGCTCTTTCGCAGATTTTGCTTCTTGGATTATTTGAACAACCTTGAGATCTTCTCGGTTTGCTAATACTTTTAGATTATTAATTTGATCGTTAATGGATTGGATTTGTCGATCAGACGACTCAGTTGATTTTCTGGCGTATATTGCCCATCTAATATTTTTATCCATATATTTTTTGTCCCAAAAAAGGGGCAATAGTTAAGATCCTGTAATCGCTAAACCACAAGACCACTATTACCCCTTTTCTGGATTGAAAATATGGAATCTTATTGTCTCGTGGTTTAGCTTATTAATTATATCATGTTTTAAAGTTAGAAAGGCAATTCCTCTGGAGGAAGAGGATCTTTCTTTGGAGGATTAATCTCATTATCGATATCTGAATTTACCCCACCCTCTTCACCACTATATTTTTCGCTTCGCTCACTTTCAGTTTCGAGAGGAATAACGACCATTTCCCTCATATCATCTACACTTTTTTCTTGAAAAATAAGGCCGACCCCCTCTAGCTGAGGCAAAATTTGATGTCTAAGTTTCTGTGTACCGAGTGGCGTTTTATATACCTGAAAATATTTCTTGAGGATTTCTTTTCTAGTTATGGATTTTTTCTTGTCAGCGTTATCTGAAAATTCTCCAAAAGTGTCGCTTGGCTCGTTCCAAAGGGTCATAATAACTTTCGTATAAATATCAAACAAGTAAGGAGCTAGCCCATAATCCTGTCCGCAGTATATAACTTGCCAGAGATCAAATGCTTCCTCTATATCCTTCTCTGAAGCCCATATGTAATCACCATCGCGCTTTCTAAACCATATATTAAGCATGGCAAAACCTTTTATTATCGATATTATTTTTTTAATATCCCGTTGCTGTCTTGGTCTTGCACTTTCCACATCTTTTAAGTAAAGCTTTTCTATATATTCAATATTCTCGATTTTTACATCAATAATATTTTCTTGTTTTATTCCAAGAATTCTCTTTTTAAGCAAGTTTCTCCGAGGATCTGAATTTACTTCTTGATTAAATTTTTCACTATCTGAGTTTTTTCGTATGGCTTGTTTTACGCCTTGATATATTTTTTCCCGTTCGATTGACGGACTAAGCATTAAAAATCTAGTGCTTTCTTGTTCATCAACTCTCATTTCAGCACTACAGAAGTAAACGCTCGGGAATCCTATCAATACAATATTCTTTGTTTTATTGCCTCCCTTCTGCGCCTTGTCTGTTATTTTTAATCGCGATTCTTTTTGATCATGTGAGAGAACAGGACGCAGTCTTGAAATTAATGCTTGATCTGGCATATCGGTAAAGATTATTATTTTTCTTGCTAGATCAACTACAATTTCATTTTTTTCTTTATTATATTTACCTTGTTCATGAAAAAAAGCTGTAGGTGAACAATACGCAAGAGTTATTACATCTTCTTGTGGAAAAAGTTCAACAACTGATAATGGTATATGTGATTTTCCAGTAGAGCTAGGTGCGTTAAAGAAAAGATTCATTTGTGCATCCTCTGTGTATGTCGTAAGCATAGATAGAAATGCAACTGATTTATTGCCATCATCTTTTTTTATAGTAGAATCCAGAATCTCACAAACTTCTTTAATACTAATTTCTTTAAATTCAGAAGTGTCCACTTTTTCTGGAAATGGTTTTGCATATTTAGTAAATAAATCTTCTATGGGTAGACCTAGATGAATTATATAATCTCCAAGGTCGCCCTTATTACCAACTTCTTCTGGGAGCGTAATTATATTTATTTTTTCACAGCCAGCGTTAAATAACGCATTGGCCAGTTTATTTGATCCATTCTTGCCGACATCATCATTGTCATAGCAAATAAAATATTCAAGTTCGGGTTTAAAATGTTCAAACCACAACTCGTCAATTGTCATCGCTCCATGAGTATTGGTAATACAAGTTATCCCATGTGATTTCATAAGAAGGGCATCCATCTCACCTTCAGCGATCAAAACCCTGTCTTTGGCCATTATGAGGCTTTCCCAGTCATAGATTTGTGCTTCTATGCCGTTCGGCCAAGTCATTTTTTTATCCCCATATTTAGGGTCTTGGCGTAGCTTAAGGAAGCTGTAATTACCATTCAAATCTTTAATAGGTATAGCTATCCACCAAGTTCCGTATTCGGAAATATACCCAACTTTATATTGGCTTATTCTATCGTCTGTAATACCTCTCTTGTTAAGATAATTAATAATCTCGGGAGTGAGAGCTTTGTGATACTTTTCGACCAATAAAGGTGTAAGTGTTCTTTTATTAACTTTCGGTTTTTCTTCTTTGGGAGTGAAGGGGTCGTTGAAGTGTTTTTTAAGAGTAAGGATATTTCCTTTGGCATCACACTTTTTACAATGATATTGACCAGTTTTTCTACTAAAATATAGATGCGCCTCATTCTCTCGGCTATCCGAATCACAATTGGAAAAAAAACATTTTACAATAATCTCTTCATTAGTAATGCGAATAAACTTTATTGCCTTATCATCTAGATATTTTTCTATGTCGCTCATAAATTTTTGTTGTTAAATTGATAAACTGCTTCTAATAAACACACAAGCGAAGTCAGCTCAACTCGAGCTTGAGCCTTGTCAATTGGTTGACCATACTCTTCGAGATAGATGGCCACATATTTTTCTATTTGCTTCTCGGTAATTGGCATAAATAGAAAATCCACTTTTGGCTTGGCAGGCTACTGAGCAAGCGACCTGCAAACCCAAAAATGGATTTATTAGTGCTCAGTATTTACTGCCAAACAAAACAACCGCACTTCATAATGCGGTTTATGAAAGCAAAAAGCTGCCGTCATATTCCATGTCATCATGAAATAAAACGGCAGCCTCTCGATTTTTCCTGCCCAGTGAGATTCCTAGTCTCTTGTACAACCTTCTGTCTTAGAGAAGGCGCTCCGATTTACCGGAGAGGTGTGCATATATAATAATGCTAAAAAAATTCAAGTCAAATGAGGGGTGTTAATAAGTTTAAGAAAAAAAGTAAGATGTGATAAGATGTTGTTATAACTTAATAAGAAAGACCTAACCCTTATAGCGATATGAGATATGGTCAAAAGACCCATGGAAGACACTGAACCCCTCGTTCAGCAACTCTTCCATGGGCTATACAGGGAAACTTGTATAGGGTCGTAAGACCTAGCTGGCGTGGGGTTCTGTGTTTTTCCGCGCTAGCTTATTATCAGCTAGCTTTTTATTTTTATGGCAATAGATAAACAATGGGAAGAGAATATGCAACAGCTTAAAAAGTCGGCTAGAAGAAAAGAAATTTTAATTAAGTTTGTATTACTACCGACCTTAATTATTGGGGTTATACTTTTTCTCTTTCGCCATCAAATTTTTGACAGAGAATTAACACCAGAGGAGATAAGAGCATCACAAGAAAACTTTGATCAGATGATGTTAAAATCGATTGAATCTTCCGAAAAAGCATCTCTTGAAAAATCGCAGGAAGAGAAAGCTAAAGGTGATTGTATTAAAACCGCCATTTCAAATGGAGAAGTAGCAGAAACTTATCTTCAGAAATGCGCAAATGAATCCTCTGAACGCCAAAGAGAGAAGTATGGGAGCGGAGTTAGTAATTAGATATTTCCTTATTTACCCTACACCCCCTGTCTATATTTTCTTAAGGTTAGGAGGTGTAATGTACTAGGATCTGTCTCTTTTTCGGGGTTCTGTATAAAAGTACTACAATTTTTATGTCAGAGCTTTAATTTTTAGTTTCGGGGGTAGTGGTAGCCTTATACTATAAGGGTTAAATATGACGCAGTTTAGCTCTCACATAAAAAAATAAAATATAAAAAAGAGACCTTATATTCCTTATATTATAAGCCTCATTTGGAAAAATTGTATGAAATTTTAGTCATTTTTATGGGTGATTGCACCTATAATTGTAGTACTTTATAACATTTATGTATTAATTTTAACCAAAAACAAGGTTTTTATATCAAAAATCGATTTTTTATGGTATAAATTCAACTATGCTTGGAAAAACAATAGGTGGATACAAAATCGAAAAATTTCTTGGCCACGGGCAATTTGGCGAGGTTTATGAAGCTTCTAAAAATGGAGAGGGGTTCGCTATTAAGTTTATAAGAAAGGACTTTCTTCAGAAAGATTTGGAGCAAAAAGTTCTAGAGAGAGAAATTTCAGCTCTCAAAAAAGTCAGCTCGCCCTACTCTGTTAAATACTTTGAACACGGAGATCATTCTGAAAACTTCATAAATTATACTTATATCGTTATGGAGCTTGTAAAAGGTGAAACTCTTCGCATAATTTTTCAAAATTCTCCCACTCCTTTTGATGAGAAAAAAGCTATTAGTATAGTATCTGAAATATTAAAGGGTCTAAAGTCAATACACCAAGCTGGTATTATTCATCGTGATTTAAAACCAGAGAATATTAAAATTACACCTGATAGTAAAATAAAAATATTAGATTACGGCCTATCTAAAATTATAGATTATTCCTCGATTACTCAAACTGGGCAACCCATCGGAACTTTTTATTATATGTCTCCAGAACAAGCGAAGGGGGAAAAGCCCCTTCATAATACAAGCGACTTTTATTCTGTGGGAGTAATGTTATATGAAGCCCTTACAAGTCAAATCCTTTTTTATCCATCAAATTCTGCGGAAATTATTTATAAAACAATTAATGTTAAGCCGCCATATCCGAGCTCAATAAATCCAAAAATTTCTAATTCAACAGAAAATATTATCTTAAGGCTTCTTGAGAAAGAGGCATATAAAAGGTATAAAGATGCAGACGAAATTATTACCGAGCTAAATAAAAAGCCAACAAAAAAGAAGATTCTTTCAGACTCCAAAGTTAATTTTTATCCTAGGTTCATCCAAAATGACACAGAAGTTGCCAATAATTATTTAGCCTCGAATAAAATTGATGGTGCTGATTTTCCTATAAACTTACATTCAACTTACAAAAAGCTGGCAAAAATTTTGATTGCAAACGCCGGTTCTATGGATTTTTTTGCTGATCCAAGTACTAATCGTTTAACTTACTCCAGCTTTCGAAAAACTCAAGGACTTAAAGCTCTCTCTTATGCCCCAACTGGATATGATCCACTTGATGTGGAGAGTTTTTCTGATTTAGGGTTTCTTAAAAATTTTGTAGAACAAGTAGTCGAGCTACAAGTCGGTAATGGATGTAGTGTCATAACAGCGCCCTTCTTTTATTTCGATAGTACTAATGATGACTGGTATGGCGTAAATATAAAAATACTTCGAGAATCTATTTCTTATGTTGGTTCAAAATACAAACAATACCCAATCTCTGCTTCTATCTGTACGAATGCAGAATTACTTTGCAGAAAAAAAGAAAGAGAGAAAATTATCAATGATTTTGGTAATTGCACATTCGATTTTTTGCAATTATACATTGATAAAATATGTGAAACTACCGTTGATGCACAAATTTATAATTATATATTAACAGCTTTATCAATAAAAAACTTTAATAAAACAAAATTAATCGGCTGTCGTTTGCCTCCTGTTGCATTAGGTCTATTGACTATCGGTTTTCATGCCATAACTTCCGGCTTAGGGGTTTTAGAAACTTTTGATAAAGGCGTAATTACTAAAGAAGAAGATATGGCAAGAATGCCCACAAGATTTTACTTTCCTGACTTACTCAAAAATATTCCTCTTACTTCTAAGTCAAAAGTTCAGCAAGATATTCTAGCCCAAGAGGATTTTCTTAAAAAGAGTTTACCGGACTTTGAATTTGATCTGAAGTGCGGTTGTCCTGGATGTGGAAGTAATGGATTCTCAGAAAATTTTCAAAAACCTAGGCTACATTTTCTCTATTGCCGTTCAACCGAAATTAAAGAGATGAATAAAATTTCTAACAAAGATAGAAAAGATTATTTCTTCGAAAGGATGAAAAAGGCTTACGCGATACAATTAAAGCTTATTGAAGCTGGTATTAAACTTGATTCTCCTCAATACCTAAAAACTTGGAAAGATATACTTAAGCAGTTTTAGCTCTCATTGTTTGATGTAGAAATAACTCCTTAGCAAACATTGATGAAGTTTCTTTGTACACTTCAAGATAATTTTTTTGAGGTTTTCTTTTAACAATGATATTTCCAGTTTCAGGGTTGAATAAAATTAACCCAATTCCAAATTTATCCAAATAATTTTTATCTATATTTTTTTCATATCTAGATAGTATCGCTAGATAGCATTCGTCAGTAAAGCTCTTATATCTGCGTGCTTGCAATATACCTTGTTTCCAATCTTTGAGCTTTGCTTCCACTGCGACTATCTTTTTTATGGGATTATTTAATTTGTAAGTTTTTGTGTAAACTCCTCGAGAAATTTTTTTTATGTAATTTTTACTTATTAAGTAATTAATAACATTTATATTTGTTATTTTACTAACGCCAGTTATTTGAGAAATGTCCTCAAGGGTAAATTTCGATTTACCAGAAATGGAAAGCAAAATTTTTACTCCTAAATAATTATCAATCGGTTCTCTTTCCATGGTGTTGTCTTTAGAAAAAAAGTTTTTAGCAAACACAAGATCAGCTATGCCGTATCCTGCACTAAATTCTGTAATGGCAATATCAGTATTAAAGAGAGTGGTTAGTTTTTTAGAGAGCTCCTTAACTAACTCATGCTCTGTATTTATCGTCATGATGATATTATAACTAATAATAAAGTTTTAGTTAAGGAATACGGGGATAAGTCAGCAATCAATATCAAAACACCCTTATTTTTCTTAGTGAAAACTTACTATTTCTTTGTTATAATAATTCTATGTCAAATGTCTTTATTTTTCATGGCACAGAAGGCTACCCAGACGAAAACTGGTTTCCTTGGCTTAAAGAAAAATTAGAAGCTAAGGGGCATCAGGTGTTTGTGCCTCAATTCCCAACGCCACCGGTAGTGCCGGCTAAAATGGTGGAATGGTTTGGTGTGCTGGAAAATTATCGGCAATACATCAACGAGGACACTATTATCATTGGACATAGCTTGGGAGGCATATTTGCTCTACGAGTGCTAGAAGGGCTAGGATCGCCCGTTAAGGCTGTATTCCTAGTTGGAACACCTGTTGGTGTAAGACCTATTCTAAACTACGACAGAGATAGCAGTTTTAGTGGCTTTGAATTTAATTGGCCAAAGATTAAATCTAATGCAAAACACTTTGTGGTATATCAATCTGATGACGATCCATATGTCGGTTTGGACAATGGAAAGGAACTCGCCAAGAATCTTGGAGTAGAATTTACTTTTATTCCCAATGCCGGCCATTTCAATAAAAAAGCTGGTTATACAGAGTTTCAAGATTTATTAAATAGGGTTGAAGAAATTTCATGAAAAAAGCACTTATCACTGGTTCAGAAACTTTTGGAAAATACATCACAAACCCTACTAAATGGCTGGCTTTATCTGCCGATGGCAAGGTCATTGCAGGTTATGAAATTCATTCTTTGGTTTTTCCTTCTGTGGTATTAAATCCTGAGGGAGTTGAAAACAAAGGCGAAGCAACTATTAGAAAAGCCCAAGAGATAGGAGCAGATGTGATTATTTCTTTTGGTATGGCTTCGGAGGTAAAAGGGTTTCGCTTAGAGAAGACGGGAGTAAATTGGGTATATAACAAAAAATATCTTTCTGAAAAAGAAAATAATAGACCACTTGAACCTTCGCAACCCGAAAAGGAGAAAATGGAAGCCGATTTATCTCATTGGGATATAGAGAAAATGAAAGAGCTTTTTGTTGATGCAAACTTACCCTTTGAATCCAATATCTCTAATGATGCTGGTCAATATTCTTGTAATAGTTGGATATATAGAACATTACTAGCGATGAATAAGCAGAAGCTGAACATTCCTTATCTGTTTGTTCATTGTGCTTGCACAGAAGAAGCCATAGAACTGGTTTCTGATTTTGATAGAAGTAAGGTTTTAATCAAAAAAGAGGATATGCTGAAGGCATTAGAAATTGTCCTTCAATCTTATAAAAGCTAGAATTTATGAAAATTGTATTTGTATGCAAAGCCAATCACGGAAGAAGTCAGTTAGCGGAAGCACTTTTTAATAATCTTTCCAAGGGCAAACATACGGCTACTTCTGCTGGCACAAAAGTTATCAGAGAAGATGCAAACAAAGAGGGTCAAACAATATCAGACCCAAATATCATTGCGGTAATGAAAGAAATGGGTATTGATGTATCTAAAAATGTCCGAAACCAATTTACGCCAGAAATGCTGAATATCGCGGATAAAGTAATAGTTATGTCTGAGCCTGAGAACACCCCTTCTTTTTTAAGCCAAAGCAACAAAGCAGTATTTTGGGATGTCCCTGATACATATAAATAAACAAAATCTTGAATTTGTAAGAGGCATAAGGGATAAATTTAAAGTTTTAGTAAGCGATTTAATTATGAGCTTGAAATAAAAGATAAAATTATGAAATTCTACCTATCATCCTACGAACTAGGAAACGAAACAGAAAAATTAACGAAGCTCGTTCCGAAAGGAAAAATTGGGTATGTTCCCAATGCGCGCGACTTTACTGGTGCTGATCCTGTGAGACGAGCCAAAAGAAACGAAAACGATATGAACTCGCTTCGCGGACTTGGCTTTGAAGTTGAAATGGTAAATCTACAAGATTACTTTGGAAAGCAGGATGAGTTAAAAAAGAAACTTGAAGAACTTGGTGCAATTTTCATATCGGGCGGTAATGTATTTGTTTTAAGGCAAGCAATGAAGTTAAGCGGACTTGATGAGGTTTTGAAAGAACTTCGGAATGATAAAGATTTTCTTTATGCCGGCTATAGTGCCGCCGGTTGCGTTCTCTATACCAGTTTGAAAGCATATCCAATAGTAGATGATTCAACAGACACACCATACGAGGCATTAAAAGAAACTCTCTGGGATGGATTGGGATTTGTTGATTTCGCTTTTATGCCCCATTTCGATTCTGATCATCCTGAATCCAAAGCTGTTGGTGAAGAGATTGAATTTTGTAAGAAAAATAACATACCTTTTAAAGCAATTAGGGATGGAGAGGTTATTATAATTGAATAATTATGGACAGAATTCTTATCATCGGAATAAACGGCGCGGGAAAATCTACATTCGCCAATAAGTTAGGTAAAAAATTAAGCCGAGAAGTCATACATCTCGATAGTGTTTTTTATAAATCAGGATGGCAAGAGGCTCATTCTACTAGAGAGGAGTGGAAACAGAAAGTAAGAGACTTAGTCGTTAAAGAAAGGTGGATTATTGATGGGCACTACAATAGCACCCTCAATATCAGAATGCCGGTCGCCGACACCATAATTTTCTTTAATTTTAACAAACTTCTTTGTCTTTATAGAATATGCAAAAGAGCTAGTGGCAAAGCTCAGCCGTTTGATAAGCCTCAAGGCAACTTCAATAAATTGTCTTGGAATCTAGTAAAAAAGCTGATTATATTTCCAAAAAAGAAAATACTAAATATGTTGGATCAGTATAAAGAGACAAAAAAGATATTCATAGTAAAAAATGATAAGGAGGCACAAGATCTTATTGCGAAACTATAGTGTATAAGGCCGTAGGGTAAAATTACTTTACTTTGTCCGCCCACATTGATAGATTAGGTATATACGGAGAGACCGGAGACTTCATTAATTCCGTTCTAACACTCTCTAGTACAGCGCACCAGAATAGAACTAGACGGTTTTTTGGAAGCCAAAATGCGGGACGCGCTTCGCGTGGTACTTTCCCAAAGGGAAAGTACCGGAAAACGCTAATACAAATATGGACTCGATTTTACGAAAGCTAAATTTTTTAAAAGGATTTCGCAAAATCTCGGCTTAATGTTTTTGAAATTCGGCGGGGATTTGGATTCCATTGGCGGGAGATTTTGGGAAAGAATGCGGGAAAAAAATTCTACTAAGTAAAATTTTTACACTTGCTCCCTATAAATGTTTAATTAAAAATGCTATCATAAGACTATGAATCTTAGCGGTGATTTCACCTTAATATGATAGAAAAAGTAAAAATTAAAAACTCCAAAGGTCAAAATATTTCAGCAGTAATTCATCGACCTGATATAAAAACAAAAAAACTTGCAATTTTGTGTCCGGGTTTTTTGGATACCAAGAACTACGATCATTTGATTTTATTATCTGAAGAATTATTGAAAAAAGGTTTTACCGTTGTTCGTTTTGATCCGACTGGAACATGGGAGTCCGAGGGTGACATTTCAGAATATTTAACTTCTCAATATCTTAATGATGTCAGAAGTGTTTTAGAATATATGCTTAAAGAGAAAAATTATTCCTATATTCTTTTGGGTGGACATAGTCGAGGTGGACTTATTTCAATACTATATGCATCCCTAGATTCTAGGATTTCTTTTGTTTTAGGAATCATGCCATCTTCGATACGAATTATGATAGGAACAAAAAGAGAAGAATGGGAAAAAGCGGGTTTTAGTATTGCAAAACGAGATATCCCTAAAAAAAATGAGGAAATAGAATTCAAAGTCCCATATTCACATGTTATAGATAGAGACCAATTTAATGTATTTGAGGCAGTAAAAAAAATTACTGTTCCCCTAGTCATGATTGCGGGCGAATTAGATAAAGCATGTTTGCCAGAAGATGTAAAAAAATTATTTGATCAAGCCAACGAACCAAAGAAATTTATTCTAATGAAAAATATAGGTCACGAGTATAGACATAATCTTCTAGAGATAAAAGAAGTTAATAAAGAAATTATTAATTCCTTAGAATTGCCATAATATACATAGTACATTCACTATGGCTTGACATGGGTGGTTCAACTAAACAAAAAGAAAGGGCCGAAGTTGAAGCTTCAGCTCCTTCTCCGGCCCATTGATAGAACCTGACTTACTTCTTACTCCAAACAATCACGTCCCCGACCTTGACGCCCAACTTCTTTGCGCCCAGATCGCGAGCTTGCCCGAGTTCGTAGAGGCCAAAGGAACTTCCTGGAAAAAGAACCCATCGACCGGTTGCTCGCGACATCATCCGAGGGTCGTACACCGCTTCAATGTGAATTCCGTTGATGCTCACATCGAACATGTTTCCCGTTTCTGCCGGCTTCAGATCCCCAACGAACTTCATCATTCCGAAGTTGTCGATGTGGACGATGGTACCTTTTTCCAAATTCATCCTTACGATGCTGTTTGGATCAATGGGATCACCAAGTTCCGATAGTGAAACCCCTCGCGCCGCCGCCGAGGCTAGTTTCGCCGTAGTGTACTTCCCTGCGAAAGATATGAACCCTCCGCTGTTATGCCGAGCAAGGTCGTAGAGCTCAGCACAACCAAAATCACGAGTGAGCCAATCAAAGCTTCCCATGTTCCGGCCGATGAATACGATGTTTCGCCCCTGAGTTCTGCCAATAACATTCATCGGCCTTGTCTTTTCGGCGTTTATCGTAGTCATCAGGACACTGTTCTCGGGGTAGGAATCAGCCATCAATCGAACAGCGAAGTTCGTGTTGATAACCGAAAACTCTGGAGAGATCGGAATGATGGGTGGAACCACTACGTCAGGCATGTTCTCCACTTCTCGTATTAACACCGCGTACAGTTCATGTGCCGCGATATCAACACAATCCGTGATATTCACAAGATACTTCTTCATGCTGTCCTCCTTTCTTTTGTTTTGATGTGCTTCCGGGAACCGCCGGACCGGATGCAAAAAAATTTCTGCCTACTTGGTTATTATTATGCATTTTTTATGTTAAAAGTCATTTAAAATCTCATAATAATTTTTTCTATGAAATACAAAAATTATTTTTTTATGCAGGAAACCCAAAAACAAGCCTACTTTCAGGTGACGATTTTCCACTAAAGAAAAGTCTATGCATTTTGCGGGGCTCATTTTTTGCGAATGCAGTTCTTGCATGTAGAATTCTTGTATTATCAGCGATGAGTACCTGCCTTTCTTTTAGAGTGAACGCCATATAGTTGGTCTTGTTTTCGAGAAATTTTTTAATCTCAAGCATCGCCTCCTGTACTTCCGGTTTTTGAGAAGGTGTGCTTGTTTCATCTGAACGATACCGAATTAATATTCTATCTTTTTCACGTTGAAACACTGGTTGACAGGATTTCCTCCCAGCACGTTCAACACACAAAGCATCTGGTGCAAAAAGTGCATTTGCAATTATTTTATTTTGTGCCATTAAATAATCATATATAGATTTTCCACTTACCAACCTTGTTGTTCCTCCACTTTTTGCTGGAATTTCGCAACGTAATGCTGTTATATGTGGTGGAGTTTCTTCATACGCACCATCAGTGTGAAATGGATGCTCAACATTCGATGTACCTAGATAACCTTGAAAATTATCAGATACTGCAACTTCTGCGATCATATCTTTATCTGCACGATCATGTGTTAAGGTAGTACCAAATATATCTTTAAAACAAAGAAGTTGTTCCCGCGGATCCTCATTGCTTTTAAATTCAACAACCAAAGCCCCGTAATTATTAAACATCTCAATTATTTTTTCTTTAAATTTTTCTACATGGGAAGAAGAGGGAATCCCGAGTTTGATTGATTCAAGATTACTTCGCGAATCTAGGATGGATTTATTTTCTTTTGAATTTACTTTTTCGAAATCATCATTCATATAATTATATTAACATAAGGAATTACTACTTAGCAAAGCTACTATTAGTAGAATTTAATTTCGAGGAGTGAGGTTTGCTTGCCCGCACATGGGTATCTAGGCGCTCGTAGCCCTAGCGGAAATGCCCGAGGCGGATGCCGAGGGTGTATTTTCCTTTAGATTGGACACTCTGTGATATGATGAACGAAGGCACAATATTGAAATTGAGTTTTGCATTTTGTCTGTATTTTCTTTTGCGTCGCTTCTTTTTTGAAGAAACCTGTCCTCACCCCATCGCCCATACCAAATTCAAAAATCTTCCCGCCAAACTAAAATAGAATGAAATGGCGATGGGGCAGACGCTCCGACTTAGGTCAGATGTTTTGAAAATAGGTTTTAACTTGGTACAATAAATACACCAGAATGGAACTCAAAGGTTTCGAACGAACACAGAGGAATTCAACTATCGATCAAAATGGGATTTTTTAGTCTTGACTTATTAAAAGGTATACCCTATACTCTAGAGTATATGGTAAAACAAACATTGCACAAACACGGCGAGCAAAACATAAAGGCTCGTAAAGTTATCAATATGGCAATCGGGAGCCTCAATACAATTCCTAACATGGTCAATGAAAAACGCTATTGTCCCGAGATTATCCAGCAGCTCGACAGTGTGGTTGGATTACTAAAAAGTGCGCGGACAGAACTACTTCGCGGGCATCTTGATTCCTGTCTTTCGGAACAACTCAAGAATGACAAAGAGGGAGCGGTCAAAGAATTATTAAAAATCTATAACATGCAGTAATTTTATGAATACTCCCCAAATATACAAAATAAAAGGAATGCACTGCGCTTCATGCGCAAGCATTATTGAAAGAACTCTTAAAAAGATTGAGGGTGTAGAGAATATATCAGTAAATAATGGTACAGAAAATGCCAAAATCTCTTTTGATGAGAATAAAACAAATCCTGATCAATTTAATAAAAAGCTAGAACCTCTCGGCTACTCACTTGTCGCAAATCACGATATGTATTCTGGTAATATGACCGCAAAAGAAATGAACATGTCGGAAGATGAGCACAAGACGCATCTTGGAATTAATCAATCAAAAAAAGAAAAACTTGCAGAAATATCGGACATGAAGTCAAAAGTCATTTCTGCGATTCCGCTTGCCATAATTAGCTCTGTAATTTTAGGTTGGGACATTTTAGCCGAATACAAAATAGTTTCTGAAATGAGTCTTACGATTAAGGAATTTTTTCACCATCTTCTACCCCTGATGGCGACATACGTTCTATTCGTGGTTGGTAAACCGTATCTTCTTGGTTTTTATCGTTTTCTGCGCTATGGCAAAGCCAATATGGATACTCTTATAGGCATAGGTACACTGGTGGCATATCTGTACAGTTTTGCCGTAACTGCTTTTGAAGAACCACTGAAACAGTTCATAAATGTTGACGCAACTTATTATGATGTGACGATAATCGTTATTACATTTATCGCGCTCGGAAAGTATTTGGAAGCTAAGTCAAAAATAAAAACCGGAGATGCCATTGAAAAATTACTTAATCTACAGGCGAAAACTGCCCTTGTAATTAGAAATAATAAAGAAATAGAAATTCCAGTTAATGACGTAATCCATGACGATCTGGTTATTGTTAAACCGGGAGCGAAAATCCCTGTTGACGGAATAATTACCGAGGGCTCTTCGTTCATTGATGAATCAATGGTTACGGGGGAACCGATGCCGGTTGGTAAAAAAGTTGGTGATAATGTGGTAGCTGCTACAATAAATACCAGTGGGTCATTCACATTCAAAGCGACCAAAGTCGGGTCGGAAACTTTACTTGCTCATATCATAAAAATGGTAGAAGAGGCGCAGGGGAGTAAAGCGCCGATTCAAGCATTAGCTGATAGAATTTCAAGTGTCTTTGTGCCAATTGTGCTTGTGATTTCCTTCCTTACTCTTTTAGCATGGCTTTTTTTCGGCATTAGCACGCTTGGATTTTCGCAAGCACTTTCCTTTGGCCTCGTTTCATTCGTGGGAGTATTAGTAATTGCTTGCCCTTGCGCTTTAGGGCTGGCAACGCCTACGGCGATTATTGTTGGGGTTGGGAAGGGCGCGCGTGAAGGAATTCTTGTCAAGGATGCAGCTACGCTCGAAAAACTGCATAAGGTGGATACGGTGATCGTCGACAAAACTGGAACGATTACTATCGGCAAGCCGACACTAGTAGATATTCAAAATTTTTCCGGTTTTTCGGATGATAAATTTATTTCACTGCTTGCATCGCTTGAAAAAAAGTCCGAGCATCCGATTGCTCACGCAATTGTAAATTACGCGCAAGAAAAAAATATGCCGCTAGAAAATGTTTCAAGTTTTGAAGGAATACAAGGGAAAGGACTTAAAGGAATAATCAATAACGTGGAATATTTTGTTGGGAACGCAAAACTTGTACAAGAACTCAGAATTCCCTTTGATAATTTAAAATTAGAACAGTACACGGCACAGGGAAAAACCCCGGTGATTTTTGCGACGCAGGAGAAAGGACTTAGCTCTATTTTGGGATTTGTAATGGTCGCGGATGAAATAAAAGCAGAATCAAAAAAAGCTGTGAGTGATCTTTATAAACTTGGTATTAAAGTAGTGATGCTAACCGGGGATGATGAGAGAGCAGCGAAGTATATCGGATCACTCGTTGGCATTGATAATGTGGTTGCTCACGTATTACCACAGGATAAACTGGAAAAGATAAAGGAACTTCAATCACAAGGTAAGGTTGTAGCCATGGCGGGTGATGGCGTGAATGATGCTCCGGCGTTAGCACAGGCCGATGTCGGTATCGCAATGGCGACAGGCACTGATGTTGCCATTGAATCTGCTGGAATTACGCTTTTGCATGGCGACATTTCTAAATTAGTAAAAGCAATAAAATTATCAAAAATGACCATGCGGGGGATCAAGCAGAATCTTTTCTGGGCTTTCATATATAATATAATTGGCATTCCGCTTGCGACTGGAATTTTCTATCCAATTTTCGGGTGGTTGCTTTCGCCAGTTTTCGCTGGATTTGCGATGGCGATGTCTAGCGTCTCAGTAGTGTCGAATTCACTGCGGATTAAAAGTAAGAAATTATAAAAGGTCGAGAATTATAAATTAACTAATTATAAAATTATGAAACTATCAAAAATAATGCATGTTGTCAGTGTCGCCGTTGGCCTTATTGGAATTATTGTATTCTTGACTGCAGTTTTAAGTGGAGCTGATAATGTTGTATTTGGGGTCACAAAGGCAGATGCATTGCTTTGTGCTGGAATTCTTATTCTTATTGCAATCTGGGGTCAGATTGGAACGATTCACCACATGATGCTTGAGAAGACAGGAGAGGTCATTTAATAAATAAATTGAAGTCGAAATATTAAAAACAATAATTAAAATAAATTTATGATGAACGGATTATATAATGGTTATGGAGACTGGGGTGTTGGAAATATGATGGGTTGGTTTGGTGGCGGAATTATGATGGTTGCGTTCTGGGTGGCAATTATTTATTTTATTGTTTGGCTCGTTCGTAGCAATAAAACTAACGAAGTAGATAATAAAAGAGCCATTGATATCTTAAAAGAGAGATATGCAAAAGGAGAGATAGATAAAAAAGAGTTTGAAGAAAAGAAAAAAGATCTAAGTAGTTGATTATCATTTAACTAGAAAATATATGGAATTTGATTACACTGTAACAACTCAAAAAGATTTTGACTCCGCGGTATTAGCGGTACAAGACGAAGTAGCTAAGGCTGGTTTTCGAGTCCTTTACATTCATGATGTTCGGGAGACTCTAGACGAAAAAGGATTTACCATCAACCCAATGAAAATTATTGAGTTTTGTAATGCCAAATCCGCCTACGCTGTCTTGCAAGCGGATATTAAAATTGGACTTTGTTTACCATGTAAAATAAATGTATATACTAAAGACGAGCAGACTTTTATTTCTGGCATGCGTCCGATTATTCTGCCACAATTTTTCCCAGAAGCGCAATTAGGCACATTGCCGGAAGAAATTGATAAACTTATAAAAATAGTCATTGATAATTCGAGATAATTTTATTATGAATTACCACATTGCTAACATAAAATTACTCACAGGAATTTCTTTATTACTTGCCTTTGTAAGCATAGGCGTATTTGGTTTACTACAGTTTAACCATTCTAGCCACTCGGCTGAGACACCGATGGTAAATTGTCCTTATGCTCAAAACAGTTTTTCCTTATGTGAAAGTAACTTTGGCCATATTAATAATTGGCGACAATTTTTAAATGTAATTTTCCCAACATTGCTTGTTTTTTCAATACTCTTGTTTGCGGTTCTGTATATTTTTGATCAGAAGTTTTTTAACCAAGAAAAACATTCTTACAGGTGGAAATATTATTTAGATAATAAAAAGTTATATTCCTACCCGCAAGAAATAATTAAATGGCTATCTCTTTTTGAAAATAGCCCCTCTTTTCAATACGCAAGACATAGCTAATTATTTTGTCGTAAAATTTTTAGCTGTGTCTATGAAATCCCCATTAGGGATTTTTTACTATTCTAATTTGATTGCTAAAAATCTTATGAACAAACAAACAATTGTCTCGTTAGTAGTAATTCTTATCGGGGTTACAGCATTAGTGTGGTGGAGTAAGTCGGTAGACAGTAAAAAATTAGGTGCTGAAGGGGAAGGGTTATATCATTTAGCAAAAACAGGAAATAATCTCGAGGCGAACTCTATAAATTTTCTAGTTGCTTCAGAAACATTTTATGATTTCGGCACGATCTCAATGAAAAACGGCAAGGTCAGCAAAATATTCAAGATTACCAATCCAACAAGCCAAGATATTAAAATTCCAAGCTTAGTAACTTCTTGCATGTGCACTACGGCTTATATTCTTGGTGAAGATGGAACTCGAAGCAGACCTTACGGAATGCCGGGTCACGGCGGAGCAGTTCCTAAAGCAAATGCAATAGTTAGAGCCAGCGGATCACTAAATATTGAAGCTGTATATGATCCGAACGCGCACGGGCCGGCCGGAGTCGGCCTCATTGAAAGGTCGGTTCTACTTGAAGATGAGAACAATAACGTCATTGAATTTAAGTTCAGAGTGAATGTAACTCCGTAATAAATATATGAAAAAAATTATCATTACAATTAGTATTGTGCTTATTGCCATAATCAGCATAATTATCCTCAAAAATAATCCGGCAACTTCATCAATCATCTGGAATATGAGCAAACAGGGAACATGGCTTCTACCACTTGTTTTCATATCTGCGCTCTTAGATAGTGTGCATCCTTGTTCGTTCTCAATTCTTCTTATAACCATTGCGTTTCTATTTGGAATGCAATTGAGTAGAGAAAAAATTCTAAAACTAGGGGGAACATACATTGCCGGAATATTTACAGCGTATTTCTTGATTGGTCTCGGAATACTGAAGGTACTACACCTATTCAACACCCCGCACTTTATGGGAAAATTGGGGGCAACACTTCTCATTACCTTTGGTGTGCTCAATCTGCTTGGTCGTTTCTTCCCGACATTTCCAATTAAATTTAAGATTCCAGGAATTGCTCACTCTAGCATGGGAAAATTAATGGATAAAGCTTCATTTCCAGCTGTCTTTGGTCTTGGGTTACTTGTTGGTATTTGTCAGTTCCCCTGTATGGGCGGACCGTATCTTATGGTTATAGGACTCTTGCGTGATCAGATGACTTATATGAGCGGATTTAATTATCTTCTACTCTATAATCTCATTTTAATTATTCCACTAGTGGCTGTATTATTCATATCTGCGGACAAAATTTTGGTTGATAAAATGCAAATATGGAAGCGTGACAATATAAGAGGACTAAAACTCTGGACTGGCATTGCAATGATTATTATTGGTATCTTAATCTTCTTTATCTAATCCTTAAACTTAGGATTATGTTGAGTCGTATCGAAACATATTATGATTAATGCAATATTATCAATTCTTATTTTTACGGGTGTTGTCTGGGGTCTTAATAAAAAACTGCCTATACAAATCTGTTCTATCTGTGCTGGGGTAACACTCACCTGGCTATGGATGCTTGGAGGAATGTGGCTTGGAGTTCTCTCCGTTTCTCGTTATGAGTTTCTAGCTGCAATTTTGATGGGGGCATCGATTGGAGGCATCGTGACGGAAATCAAAAAAATGTTCTTGAAATTGCGAGCGAGAAGCGCGGGCAAAAGCAAAGAAGTCGAAACATTAGAAGATAAATTAAAAAATTGCTGCTAAAATGAAAAATAAACTAAAAGAAATATTCTATGCTGGCTTGATTATTCTGGTTGCGCTCACCCTGGGCTTGGCCCCAGTCACGCAAAAAGAAATATTTTCCCTAAAATGGAAAAATCTAGGGCTTCAACTGGTGGAAGCTGGAGTGATTGACCAAGAAAAGTTTGAAAATCTGTATACCGCTCGTGGCGGGCTATCAGAATCTGATAAGGAAATGCTTTATGGTAGAAATAATAGGGATTTTAAAATTACTCCAGAGAATTCTGGCATGGCGCTCCATATGCTTTGGGCCTTCGGACTGGCGAATAAGAATCCTATTCTGGAAGATGGGCCGATGATGGATCCGCGCTATGGCGGGGCGGAGAATTTCGCCTCTACTGGTGGTTGGACGTTGGCAAAAGGGAGTACTATGGATCATTACAGTATGCATTCATTCGTAACTCTTACAGATGACGAGCAGGCGTTGGTGGAAAAAGTTTCTAAGGGAATTTTTAGGCCATGTTGTAAAAATTCCACTTTTTTTCCAGACTGCAATCACGGCATGGCGATGCTCGGACTCTTGGAGCTCATGGCCTCACAAGGCGCAACTGAAGATGAAATGAATCAAAAAGCACAAGAGGTAAATTCACTTTGGTTCCCGCAAGTCGAAAAAAAATCTGCAGGTTGTGCAGCATAACTTTTCATGTTAAATTGTATTCATAATGTTAAAAAATTACACATTTCATGTAAAAGGAACTCACTGTGCCTCCTGCAAGATTTTGATTGAGGATGTTTTAAAAGATCAGGATTTTATCAAAAGTGTTCATGTGGATTTACAAAAAGAAACTATAGAAATTAAAACTAACAGCGACCAAAATGCCGAAGAACTTGCTAATATCTTGACTGATAAAGTAAAACTAAATGGTTATACGCTATCAGTAGAGAAAAAAACTCAAGAAAAAGAAAATGATGATGTAATTTGGAAAGCCATACCTATTGGGCTTGTATTCTTAATATTATTTTTTATTCTACAAAAATCCGGAATTCTTAATTTTGGAATTGATGGCCAAACAACACCCACCACCAGTTTTATTATCGGACTTATTGCTTCAGTTTCAAGTTGCTTGGCTATAGTTGGTGGGTTAGTTTTATCACTTTCTGCAAAAATTTCCCAAGATAATGTAAGTGATACTAAAACTTTCCTACTCTTTCACCTAAGCAGACTCGCCAGTTTTGCATTATTGGGCGGAGTTCTTGGATTAATTGGCAATGCTATAGGTATAAACTTTACATTTACAGCAATACTGGGAATTTTAGCGTCTATTGTTATGTTACTTCTCGGTCTCAATTTAGTCGGAGTATTTGCAAAAAATAAAGTTGCACTTCCCTCTGGAATCTTTAACTTCTTTAGAAAAATTGAACACAAAACCCTCACTCCTCTCATTGTAGGATTTGGAACGTTTTTCTTACCTTGTGGATTTACCCAAGCAATGCAGGTAGTGGCTCTCTCAAGTGGGTCCTTTATGTCAGGATTTCTCATTATGTTTGCATTTGTTCTGGGAACCTTGCCGATGCTTTTATTGTTATCATTTGGATCAGCATCTTTCGCACACGGCAAACATGCGCCATTATTTTTTAAATCTGCCGGAGTTGTGGTAATTGGTCTTGGTTTATTTGCACTCTTAGCTGGACTTGCAGGTTTGGGTATCATTAATCCATTATTCAATATATAATCTTCATATGAATAAAACGGTTTCAATTATTATAATATTGGCTTTAGTAGTAGTTCTTGGAATTATTTTCTTCGGAGGGGGTTCAGATTCTGTCTCAGCGCAAAATGTAGAAATCAGAGACGGGATACAATACGTCACTGTCGATGCTAGAGGAGGATATTTCCCCCAAACTTCAAACGCAAAAGCTGGCATACCAACAAAATTAATAATGAAAACCAGCGGAACCTTCGATTGTTCCTCTGCCCTCGTAATAAAATCTTTAAATTATCAAAACATTCTTCCGCAAAATGCGGAAACTGAAATCGATCTCGGGGTGCCTAAGGCGGGGGAACCACTTCAAGGAGTTTGTGGTATGGGAATGTATAATTTTCAAGTGCGGTTTAATTAAAATTTGGCATTTCTTAAAAAATATGTTATTATAAAATAGATTCCAAAAGGCCTTAGGGCTTTTTTGTTTAGAAAAAAATGGAAATTAGAAATATCGCTATTATTGCACACGTTGACCACGGCAAGACCACACTTACAGATGCTCTAATGAAGCAGAACGGTGGGTCCACAGATGAGGGACTGTCCATGGATTCAAATGCTCTAGAAAAAGAGCGAGGTATTACTATTTACTCAAAAAATACTTCTATCTATTTTAAAGACACAAAAATAAATATCGTAGATACTCCCGGTCATGCGGACTTTGGTTCTGAAGTAGAACGTGTTTTACGCGCAGTTGATTCTGTGCTTTTGCTTGTGGATGCAGTTGAAGGGCCTATGCCACAGACTAGATTTGTCTTAAAAAAGTCTTTGGAATTAGGACTTCAACCAATAGTGGTTATAAACAAAATAGATAAACCAGCTGCTGATCCACATAGGGTACATAATGAAATTTTAGAATTATTTTTTGAATTGGGAGCTAACGAAGCTCAAGCAAATTTTGAAACAGTTTATACAATTGGACGTGAAGGCAAAGCTTATAAGAATTTAGGCGATGATTCTAGGGATCTGTCTCCTCTTTTGGATGTAATTTTAGAAAAAGTTATACCAGCATCTGGCAGAGAAAATGAAAAAATGTCCGCTCAAGTTTTTAACTTGGGTTATGATAATTTTTTAGGTAGGATGGCTGTTGCGCGAATTTATTCAGGATCTATTTTGTCCGGAAGTAATATTTTTATAAAAGGAGAAAAGAGCGTGAGAAAAGGAAAAATAACAAAACTTTTTACTTTTGAAGGAATAATTAGAAAAGAAGTCACAACTGCCTCCTCGGGAGATATTGTGCTTTTAGCTGGAATTCCAGACATATATATAGGTGAGACATTATGTGAAAACGAAAATGCCGAACCGTTGCCTCATATTGCTATTGATGAACCCACTTTGTCTCTCAACTTTTTAGTAAATGACTCTCCATTTGCGGGTCGTGAAGGGAAATTTGTAACCTCTAGACAGATTAAAGAAAGATTAGAAAAGGAACTTGAAATCAATGTTGGATTAAAGGTTGACTTTTCCCCAGATCAAGAAGAACAAAAAATAGGCCCAAGTTTTTTTAAAGTGTATGGAAGGGGGGAACTTCACGTAGCTATACTTTTAGAAAACATGCGTCGCGAAGGATTTGAAGTACAAGTTTCAGAGCCAGAAGTTATTATTAAAGATAACAATGGAATTAAAACAGAACCATACGAAGAATTGGTGATAGATGTTCCGATGGAGTCAAGCGGGACGGTTATAGAAAAAATAGGAAAACGACGCGGCATAATGAAAGACATGATGGAGAAACGTGGCATAACGAGAATTATTTTTGACATATCGACACGTGGACTGTTGGGGTATCGTGGAGAATTTATTATAGATACCAAAGGAGAGGGAATAATGTCTTCGAGGGTTATGGGTTTTAGGGAATACGCGGGAGAAATAAAAAAGAGAGAATATGGTTCTATGGTTTCTATGATCTCTGGCAAAGCAGTCACTTTTTCTCTTGCAAATTTACAAGAACGTGGTATATTGTACATTGAGCATGGAGTTGAAGTTTATGAAGGAATGGTCATCGGGAACGTTTTGAAAGGGGATGACATGTCAGTGAATCCAACAAAAGGAAAACAACTTACGAACATGCGAGCATCTGGTACCGATGAAGCTATAACTTTAAATCCAGTTTTTACTTTAAACATTGAACGAGCCCTGGAAGTTATGAACGATGATGAGTATTTGGAAATTACCCCAAAATCCGTCAGACTTCGCAAGAAATACCTAACCGAGATTGATAGAGCAAAAAATAAGAGAAAATAATATGTCAACAATATCTTTTAAACCAAAAAAAATTACCCAAAGAATAATATCACAGCTTCAAGATCGTGCATCTGACGTTATCATGAATCGTTTTGGGTTGATTCTTGATGGAAAAAGAAAAACTTTGGAAGAAATTGGCAAGAAGTATAGTATTACAAGAGAGCGTGTTCGTCAAATTGAGGACACGGCTTTAGCTTCCATTAAAAAATCTAATTCTTATAAGATGGAACAGATTGTTTTTGATGAATTAAAACAATTAATAAAAAAATTAGGATCAATCATTGCCGAACATGAGCTGTTGTCCTATGTTTCAAAGGACAAAATAACTCAAAATCATATTCATTTTTTTCTAACATTAGGGGACGCTTTTAAGAAACATCGTGGAGATGATCATTTTCACACTCGCTGGAGTGTAGACAATGAGATGGCCGAAAAAGTGCATGACTCCCTAAGGAAGCTCTATGCAAGCTTAAGTAATGAAGATCTCGTGCCAGAAACAGAAATGATTAAAAAGTTTTTTGATCAGATGAAAGATATCAGTGAACAATACAGAAATGCGGAGATAGCCAAGAGATGGCTTTCAATGTCTAAAGCCGTGGCTAAAAATCCGCTTGGT